>CAMWLR010000057.1 GCA_947175215.1 uncultured Porphyromonadaceae bacterium | reverse complement strand
CCTTGATGATCTTGCCGTGGCTGACTGATTTGGGGCAGAAGATGCCATCCTCATCATCGGCCAGACCGGTGAAGATCTCGTATGGGCGACCGTCCATCAGACCCACAAATGCGATCCACTTCTCTTTATTATTCTGGAATCTGACGACATCGGCCTCAAGTTCGATGGGACGTTTGATGACGTGGGGGTGGATCTCGCCATGATTATGCTCGGGTTCGGTCTTCTTTTTCTTATCGATCGACAGGAGTACGCCCGAGCGAGAACCGTCACGATAGACCGTGCAACCCTTGCACCCCGAGCGCCAAGCCTCGACATAAAGGCGGTTGACAAGATCCTCTGTAACATCGGCCGGGAGATTGATGGTGACCGAGATCGAGTGGTCGACCCACTTCTGCACCCTACCCTGCATCTTGACTTTTTCGAGCCAATCGATATCGTTAGAGGTCGCTCCGGCGTATGGAGAGCGGGCCACCAGGGCGTCAAGTTCCTCCTGGGTATAATCGGGGCGGCGCTCGATGCCGTTTATCTCCATCCAGTCGATAAATTTGGGGTGATAGACGATATATTCCTCAAAGGCATCGCCGTTTTCATCGACGAAGTCTACCCTGACGTCAGCATCTGAAGGATTGACCTTGCGGCGACGTTTATAGACAGGGAGGAATACCGGCTCGATACCTGAGGTAGTACGGGTCATAAGGCTGGTCGTACCGGTTGGGGCGATAGTAAGACACGCGATGTTGCGACGACCATACTTCTGCATATCATCCCAAAGGGTTTGATCTGCATCTTTGAGGCGGAGGAGGAACGGATTATTGACCTCGCGTGCTGCATCAAAGATCTCGAATGCGCCGCGCTCGCGGGCCATCTCGACTGACGACCGATAGGCTGCCAGGGCCAGCTGCTTATGCACATTCTCTGAGAAATCGGTTGCCTCGGGGGTGCCGTAACGCAACCCCATGGCGGCAATCATATCGCCCTCGGCTGTCGTGCCGACACCGGTGCGACGTCCCATCAGAGTCTTGCGGCGGATCTTCTCCCAAAGATGACGCTCAGGCCCTCTCACCTCAAGTGTCTCGGGGTCAGAGTCGATCTTCTCGATAATCTTGTCGATCTTCTCCATCTCGAGATCAATAATATCATCCATGATGCGCTGGGCCTTGCCGATATGATCTCTGAACAGATCATAGTCAAACTCAGCCCGGGGTGTAAACGGGTTCTTTACGTATGAATAGAGGTTGATTGCCAACAGACGGCATGAATCGTAGGGGCAGAGGGGTATCTCACCACAGGGGTTGGTGGAGATTGTGCGGAAACCTAAATCGGCATAACAGTCGGGCACAGACTCACGTGTGATGGTGTCCCAGAACAGCACGCCAGGCTCGGCCGACTTCCATGCATTATGGATGATCTTCTCCCAGAAAGCCTTTGCATCCACCTCCTTGACTATTTCAGGATCGGCAGCATCTGTGGGAAACTGCTGACGATAGAGCTTACCCTCGGTTGCGGCTTGCATAAACTCATCGTCGATACGCACCGACACATTGGCACCGGTGACCTTACCCTCGGTCATCTTGGCATCGACAAACGACTCAGAGTCAGGATGCTTGACCGACACGGTGAGCATCAGCGCACCACGACGTCCATCCTGAGCTACCTCGCGGGTCGAGTTTGAGTAACGTTCCATAAACGGAACAAGTCCGGTCGATGTGAGCGCCGAGTTTTTAACAGCAGTCCCTTTGGGTCGAATATGGCTCAGATCGTGACCGACGCCGCCGCGGCGTTTCATCAACTGCACCTGCTCCTCGTCGATGCGGATAATCCCTCCGTAAGAGTCCGGGGCGCCGTCGAGACCGATGACAAAGCAGTTTGAGAGCGAACTTACCTGATAATCGTTACCGATACCGGTCATCGGGCTACCCTGAGGTACTATGTATCTGAAGTCCTTGAGATATGAGAAAATCTCGTCAGCCGACATCGGATTGGGATATTTGGCCTCGATACGCGCCAACTCAGAGGCTATGCGGCGGTGCATATCATCGGGGGTTTTCTCATATATATTACCGAAAGAATCTTTCAACGCATACTTGCTTACCCACACGCGGGCGGCGAGTTCGTCACCGTTGAAATATTTCAACGTAGCGTCGTATGCTTCGTCATAAGTGTAAGTCTTTTTTTCCACAACTAAAGGGAGATAAATAAGGGGGATAGATTTCCGGTGAATTTAAGGGAAAAGACCGGCAGTTGACCGGGTAATAACAAAACTCCGCAAACTTCGCAATTTTTTATCACTCCGCCAAATCCCACGATGTTAAATTTACCCTGATGTTGATAAGTTTTTTATTTAGGAAGAGATAAAAGTTTCCCGAAACGATCAACCTAATAACCGCGCGATATGATGTTTGCAATCCGGAAATTATGATTATCTTTGCAAACAATCATCAACAGCTATCCGATTTACAATGACAAACGACAAATATTGGTGCGAGAGACGCACCATCAGGCGCTACTCTGCCAGACCGGTGTCATCCGACCTCATCAAAGACCTGCTGCTTAAAGCATCACATGCACCAACAACAGGCAACATGCAGCTATACAGCGCAATAATAACCACCGACCGTGAGATAAAGAAAGAACTTGCTCCGGCCCATTTCAATCAGCCCCAGATTGAGGACGCACAGGCGGTCATCACTTTTTGCGCCGACTTTAACCGCTTTTCATACTGGTGTGAAGTGCGCGATGCAGAGCCTTGTTATGACAACCTGCAATCGTTTATTGCAGCGACACTTGACACCATTGCATTCGCCCAACAGTTTAACACTTTGGCAGAGATGGCAGGACTGGGAATATGCTGGCTCGGCACCACCACATATAACGCTCCTGAGATTTCCAAGATACTCGGATTACCCCGACTGACTGTACCGCTGATCACCCTCACTGTCGGCTATCCCGCCGAGGATGGTGTCGAGGTCGGCAGACTTCCGGTCGAGGCGATAATTCACAAAGATAAATACAGGCAATATACTCCCGAGCTGATTGACCAACTCTATCAAGAGAAGGAGCAACGTGATGACTCGCTCAAATTTGTCGATGAGAACAATAAAAAAACTCTGGCTCAGGTTTTCACCGATATACGCTACCCGAGACAGAATAATGAATTGTTCTCAGAAAAATTTCTGAAGTTTCTTGTCGAATCCTGCTTTATCAAGCAGTCAGCCGATTGACTCTAAAAATAACCGGGGTTAGCCGACTCAACAAGTTACATCTCCACCCCAAAAAGCATCTCCCCCAACCGTTAATGACCGCTGTCGCATCAGGCGAAAATCACCTTTTCGATAGCGGTCACATCTTCCTGTAACTGCTTGTCAAAGGCTATTCGTTCCTCTATGTTCTTGCAGCCGTGAATGACTGTGGCATAGTTACGAGACAGGCGTGCGCCGATGGCAGTCAGTGACATCTTGGCATACTTCTTGGCCATATACATAACCATCTGACGGGCATCCGAGACTTCTCGCTTGCGGGTCTTGGCGAAAATCAGATCGGCGTCAATCTTATAATGAGTGGCGACACCCTGTGTGATCATCTCAAAGTTGACAGACGCTTTCTTACTGAGTTTCACCACATTGTTCATCACCATACGTGCCAGATCAACTGTCACTTCGCGGTTGAGTAATGTCGCATGGGCCAGCAGTGACACCACTATACCCTCAAGCTCTCTGACCGAGTTAGTGACATTCTCGGCAATATAGTCCATAACCTCGGGGAGAAGCGACAGACCGTTCTGCTCAGATTTGAGCTGTAGCACCATACGGCGCAACGACAGGTCAGGCTTCTCAAGTTCGACCGTCATTCCCCACTTAAATCTTGAGATCAATCGCGAGGGGAGGCCGTTGAGCTGGGTCGGACAGCAGTCACTCGACAGTATAATCTGTTTCTGATTTTGATGCAGGTGATTGAAGATATGGAAGAAAGCATTCTGAGTCTTGACTTTGGTCTCGGATGCAATATCCTGAATATCATCAATTATCAGCGTATCTATACTCTGATAAAAGTTGATAAACTCGTTGATCTTACCTTTCTGTGAGGCGAATGTATATTGACTCTCAAAGAGACGCGCGCTTATATATAATATACGCGCCATCGGGTTATGCTCCTTGAGCTTAATACCTATAGCCTGTATGAGATGGGTCTTGCCGACACCGGTAGGACCGAACACAAAGAGCGGGTTAAAAGTCTTGAGCTTAGGATCATTGGCGATAGCTTCACCTATGGCGCGGGCAATCTTATTACTTGACGAACTGCAATAATTCTCAAAGGTGTAACGGGGATTGAGCTGCGAGTCAAATGTGGCGGCTACTGCGTTCTGGAAAAGACCGTGACCCTGACGACTGAGAACCGGTGATGAGGTAAGACCGCCCTCGCTGATAGCTGTATCTGACTGACCGCTGATCTGATTATATTTATAGAACAGCTTTACACCCTCGCCGTAAACACGACGAAGTGTAGGCCAAAGTATCGAGAGATAATTATTCTCAATATACTCCGAACTAAATGGCGACGGCACGGCAAGCGTCAGCTTACCGTCCTCATAACTCAGCGAGACTATAGGCTCGAACCAAGCGCGGAATTGCTCTTCCGGGAGATTGTCTCGCAATATGCGGCAACACTCCTCCCAGAGCTTGATGTGGGTTTTCTGCATTGTGTAAAACTCAGTCTGGTCAGTTGTCTTTTCCACTACAAAATTCGCATAAAAATTCCACAAAAACAACCCGTTTTTTTCTTGGAAATTTCAACTGCAATTTAATACAACTGTTTTTCAGCCGTTTAACCGCATGCTTAATCTTTTGCTTTAAGCTTATTAAGCATTCGTTTACTATTCAATGCATTGCGAAATATTATAATTGATTTATATTTTTCAACGCCCTACCATAACTGTCACACATCTATACCGTTAGATAAAAACGTGTCGCGCGGCTAAAAAAAATGCTATTCAGAATAATTCCGAATAGCAATCAATAATTATTTCTACCGTTTACACGGGGTATTACTCGCCCGCATCCTCATCATTGCGAAGATCAATTTTGACCATTTTGAAGAGCTGGTTTCCCTCCTGGTCATACAGGGCTATCGTATCTTTTCCATCAGGTTTGGCCGTCTCAACAGACTCCAACGCCAACAGGAACTCTGTCTCGCGCGAATCAGGCGGACAAGCCATGCGGGTTGTGGCCAGCTTGAGTATCTGCAAGGATGTTGTCTTGTCAGGGTCGATAAACAACTCGCCGTTAAAAATATTGCATCCGGTCGTGCCGTGAATCTTCAGATCATCGGTGTCAAATGTCATCGTGGCGTCATCCTCCTGAATGAGGGGCGTACCGTTCAACTCAGTCACTTTCCAGGCTCCGTTTAGAAAGTCCATATTATGACGACGCAAAACAAGCACCGTGCGACCGGACGCATCGGCCATATCAAGGAATGTCTCGTGACGTTCCTGACGCGACGCAAACGACACGACATCGGCCAGCGCGAGATTGATCAGATATTGAAAACTATCATCCTGACACATCTTCATTGTCGAGATCATGTTGGTCAGTTTTATAGCCCTGTTTGGCCCGACAGTCACGTCTCCGTTGACATAGTTACAACCATTATTGCCGTAAAATCGCCCCACGGGCAAATCAAACGTCACATAGGGTCGTTCCTCGCCTGACACAAGATTACCTCTGACCGAATATATCGTCCATTCACCGTTCAGCGAGAAGTCATCGGCGAGCTTTACCGACAATGGCGCGGCACTCACACTATCTGCTGATTGTTTTACGAGCGCCACACTGTCAGGTGTAAGAGCCTGATTGATCACCTCACGGTCGGCTGTCTGAGCCTTAGCCTGAGACTTTTTACCCTTTGACCCTTTGACCTTCTTATTATTGCCCGCTTTAGGAGGTGCGAGTTTTTTCTCTTTCTTATTATCTTTCTTCTTGTCTGTTTTTTGACCCGAAGATTTATCGGCAGCATCCTGTTTCTGACCCGCCACGACCACCTGGCGACCGTCAGCAAGTTTGACAATGCGACCCTCAGAAGCGGCCACACCCGATTTCGTCAGGGTATTACATCCCGCCAGTAACGTCACGCATACACCGGCAAGCGCTATTCGGCTGATATATTTTGGTAGTTTCATGATGATTAATATTTCAAATTTATGAACTGTCTACAAAGCTAACAATTTTTTCCAAGTTTTGACTTCTATAACTACGATATTTTTGTTATATTTGCAAAATCTAACCGATGCTACATACATGATTCTTATCAAACGCAAACTTCTGACGGCATTTCTTGCCGCTGCCGCCTCATCGCTAACCATTCAGGCAAACGATACTGCAAGCCATCTTGACACAAATATTTACCCCTCTGACACCATCGTAAATTATCACGGCTTCCCCTTAGGAGCAGACGTGGGATGGCTGACCGAGCTTGAGGCTGCCGGCGAAAAATTCTACGGTAATCAGGGGCAATCCGTCGATGCCATGAAATTACTCAAGGATGAATGCGGTGTCAACGCCATCCGTCTGCGCGTATGGGTCGATCCCGATGGCGGGTGGAACGGCAAGGAGGATGTGCTGGTCAAAGCACGACGCGCACAGATGCTCAATCTCCCACTGATGATTGACTTCCATTTCTCAGACTCTTGGGCCGACCCCTCTCAGCAACGTATGCCCGCTGCCTGGAAAGATTTCTCGGAGACTCAGCTTGAGGAAGCCGTCGCCGCCCACGTCACCGATGTTTTGTTTGCGCTCAAAGATGAGAATATTGATGTAAAATGGGTGCAGATCGGTAACGAAGTGCCCAACGGCATGATGCTCCCCGCCGGAGAGGTAAAGGGTGACAGTGTCAACCATTTCCCCCAACTGTTTGAGGCCGGCTACAAGGCATCGAAAACAATCTACCCCGATGCACCTGTGATACTGCATATCGACCGTGGCGACAACGCCGAGCTCTACACATGGTTTTTCGACCTGATGGAGAAGAATAATGTCAACTATGACATGATCGGGATGTCATTTTACCCGTGGCCATACGACAAGTGGTCTGAACAGACCGACAATCTGCTGGTCAATATCCCCCGTGTCAAGGAGCGTTACGGCAAGCCGGTGATGATTTGCGAAATCGGCATGCACTATGATATGCCGCGTGAATGTGAGAATATGCTCAACCGTATTCTTGACTACAATGCAGAGAATCATATCATCGAAGGAATTTTTTACTGGGAGCCGGAGGCTCCGGCCGGGTATAACGGCGGCTATGACAAGAGCTGCTTTATGAATGGTCGTCCGACCTCTGCCCTAACCCCTTTCAAGAATTACGAATCAAAAAAATAACACCTAACTAACAAATCCATGAAATCCAAAATCAATTCAATCTTTAAGGAAAAATTCGGCAAGAACGGTACTCTCTACGCTTCTGCCGGCCGTATAAATCTCATCGGCGAGCATACCGACTATAACGGTGGCTTCGTCTTCCCGGGTGCTATCGACAAGGTCATCATGGCTGAGATCGCCCCCAACGGCACTGACAAGGTGCGTGTCTTCTCTATCGACATCAACGAGTTCGCCGAGTTTGGTCTCAACGAATCAGACGCTCCGGCCCAGCAGTGGGCCCGTTATATCTTCGGTATCTGCCGAGAGATCATCAAACGTGGCGGCAAGGTTGAGGGTTTTGACGCCGTCTTTGCCGGCAACGTACCTCTGGGTGCAGGCCTGAGTTCGTCGGCCGCCCTCGAGAGCTGTTTTGCGTTTGCCCTCAACGACCTTTTCAACGGCAACACCATCGACAAGTTTGAGCTTGCCCGCATCGGTCAGTCGACAGAGCATAATTACTGCGGTGTCAACTGCGGTATCATGGATCAGTTTGCCTCTGTGTTCGGCAAAAAGGATAACCTCATGCGCCTCGACTGCCGCTCGATGGAATATGAGTATTTCCCCTTCAAGGCTGATGGCTATAAGCTGGTGCTTCTCGACTCAAAGGTTAAACACGCACTGGTTGACTCACCCTACAACAAACGTCGCGAGAGCTGCGAGCGTGTGGCCAAGACCCTGGGCGTAGAGACCCTGCGTGACGCGGATATGGAGAAACTCAACGCTATCCGCGACAGCATTACAGCCGAGGATTATTTCCGCGCCAAATATGTCATTGAGGAGAAAGACCGTGTGCTCGCCGTCTGCGACGCTCTTGTCAAGGGCGACATGGAGACTGTCGGGGAAAAGATGTATGAGACTCACGAGGGTCTCTCTAAAGATTATGAAGTAAGCTGTGTCGAGCTCGATTATCTCAACGACATCGCCCGCGAGTGTGGCGTCACCGGCTCACGTATCATGGGTGGCGGTTTCGGCGGTTGCACAATCAACCTTGTCAAGGATGAAATCTACGACAACTTTATCGAGACAGCCAAGAAGAAATTTAACGAGAAATACGGTCATGAACCTGTGGTGATACCGGTTGTCATCTCAGACGGCGCTCACAAAGTTCTCGATTAATCTCATACGATTGATCTACTTGGCCTGAGTTTTATCAATTCTCTGCTGACTTATTCTGAAACTCAATATCACATACATAAATGAAACCTACACTTTTTGTTCTCGCTGCCGGTATGGGCAGCCGTTACGGAGGCCTCAAACAGCTTGATCCCCTCGGCCCTAACGGGGAAACCATCATGGACTATTCGATCTATGATGCCCTGCAGGCCGGATTCGGCAAGGTGGTATTTGTCATCCGTAAGGATTTCGAGAAAGATTTCCGCGAGAAGATTCTCTCTAAATATGAGGGGCATATCCCCGTCGAGGTTGTCTTCCAGTCAACCGACAAACTTCCCGAGGGCTTTACCTGCCCTGCAGACCGCACCAAACCCTGGGGCACCAATCACGCAGTCTTGATGGGTAAGGATGTCATCAAAGAGCCGTTTGCAGTCATAAATGCCGATGACTTCTATGGCCGCGACGCATTCAAGGTTATTGCCGATGAGTTGCAGCGTCCGCGCGATCGCAAAGGTGATTACTGCATGGTCGGCTTCCGTGTGGGCAACACCATGACTGAGAACGGTTCGGTGGCCCGCGGCGTTTGTTCGACCGCCGACGGCAATCTCACCGGTGTGGTTGAGCGCACTGCAATCTCATACGCCCCTGACGGCCGCATCGTCTTCACTGACGAGGAGGGTATCGAGCAGACTCTCGACCCGATGACCCCCGTGTCGATGAATCTCTGGGGTTTCACACCTGATTACTTTGACTACTCTGAGCGCGAGTTCCGCAAATTCCTCGAGAAGGATCTCAACACACCAAAAGCTGAGTTCTTCATCCCTCTGTGCGTCGATACACTGATCAAAAACGGCGAGGCCACCATCAAAGTGCTCGACACCGACTCTCGCTGGTTTGGCGTCACCTACGCCGCCGACCGTCCCGGTGTAGTCGAGAAATTTGCCGAACTTCATAAAAACGGCACATATCCCGAGAAACTTTTCTGAGAGATTGATTTAACTCAAGTTGATTTAACCCTGAAATCAATATAATTCAGAAAACCATGAAACCTACCATACTTGTGACCGGAGGTACCGGATATATCGGCTCGCACACCGTTGTCGAGTTGCAGAATGCCGGCTACCCCGTTGTCATCATCGATAACCTCTCAAACTCAAACCGCGAGGTGATCGACGGCATCGAGCGTATCACCGGTATACGTCCTGAGTTTGTCGAGGCCGATTGCACCGACCTCACCGCGCTTAAGATACTTTTTGACACCTATCCCGGCATCAAGGGTATCATCAACTTTGCCGCCTCTAAGGCTGTCGGCGAGTCGATGCAGAAACCGTTGCTCTATTACCGCAACAACCTCAATACGCTGATGAACCTCCTCGACATGATGGGTAAATATGATGTCAAGGGGATCGTTTTCTCATCGTCATGCACCGTTTACGGCGAACCCGATGTTAACCCCGTCACCGAGGAGACTCCGATCAAGAAAGCGACATCACCATACGGCAACACCAAGCAGATCTCCGAGGAGATTATCACCGATGTCATCAACTCGGGCGCTCCATTCAAGAGTATCCTTCTGCGTTATTTCAACCCCGTTGGTGCACATCCCTCGGCCGAAATCGGCGAACTCCCCAACGGTGTACCTCAGAATCTCGTCCCCTTCCTGACCCAGACCGCTATGGGCATACGCAAGGAGCTGAGCGTGTTTGGCAACGATTACAACACCCCCGACGGGTCATGTATCCGTGACTATATCGACGTGGTGGATCTGGCCAAAGCGCATGTAATCGCTATCGAGAGGATGCTCGATGATAAGTCTGAGGCTAAGATCGAGATCTTTAATCTCGGCACAGGCAACGGCATGAGCGTACTGGGGCTGATCAATGCCTTTGAGTCTGCCACCGGCGTGAAAGTTCCTCACAAGATCGCACCCCGTCGCGCAGGTGACATCGAGAAGGTATGGGCAAACCCCGAGCATGCCAACAAGGTGCTTGGGTGGGTTGCCGATACTCCGATCGAGGAGACTATGCGCAACGCTTGGGCCTGGCAGTGCAAGCTGCGCGAGCGCGACATAATGTGATCGGCCGCAGCCCATGATATCATCTCTGTTTAACAACAAGTTACATTACACTGAATGTTAAAGACACTGAGAAAACATTCGATTGTTTTCGCACTCACTCTGACGGTGGGGAGCTGGTTTTCATCATCAGCCCTCACCGTCATGGATGAAGTCATAGCCAATCCCGAGAAGGCCGGCGGGGTATATTATGCCTATCCCGGTCCGGCTGACACTCTGGCGGTCACCCCTGAGGGGTACACTGCGTTTTATATCTCGCATTACGGCCGACATGGCTCGCGCTATCTTATCTCTGATGACGACTACCTGCGGGTAATCGACTATTTTGACAAAGCAGACTCGCTCGGTGTCCTTACCCCCTTAGGTAAGGAGGTTAAGAGCAGACTTGAAGCCGTATGGCTTGAGGCTGACGGGCGCGGAGGCGAACTGACTCCGTTAGGTGCACGTCAGCACAAGGGTATCGCGCAGCGTATGTATGACAGCTATCCAGAGGTGTTTGCCGACTCGGCTCATATCACCGCCCGCTCGACTCAGGTCATGCGCTGCGCCCATTCGATGATGGCATTCTGTGAGGGACTCAAAGAGAAGAATCCGGCCCTCTACATTCCCAAGGAATCATCCAAGCGCTGGATGAGCCACCTCTGCTGGTGGACACCGCAGGCTGCCGAGTGGAACTCAGAACGCGGCCCGTGGAAAGAGACCTACGACAATTTCGCCGACGCCAATATCCATCCCGAGAGAGTTACAGCCTCATTGGTCACCTCGCCTGACGGTCTCCCCCTTACCCCCGAGCAGCTGATGTGGGGATTATATTGGGTGGCTGTCGATATGCAGAATATGGAGACCCCGGTGGGATTCTTTGACATATTTACCCCCGAGGAATTATATGCTCTGTGGAGGGTCAACAACCTTGACTTCTATATTCATAACTCTTCGTTCCCGATGTCTGAGGGGCTGATCGTAGCCAACGCACGTAATCTCCTCGACAACATCATCCTCACGGCCGATGAATACATCGCCGAAGGAAAGACAGGGGCGACTCTACGTTTCGGCCATGACGGCAACATCACACCGCTGGCCGCGCTGATGCAGTTTGACGGATTCTGCGGCGAAGAACCCGACCCCGAAAAGGCTGAGGAGGCCTGGGCAAACTTCAAGGTCACCCCAATGGCCTCAAACCTGCAGGTGATATTCTTTGAGCCCGATGACGGTCAAGGTGATATTCTCGTCAAATTCATGATGAATGAGCATGACGTCAACCTCCCCATCGAGTCATCGGTTGGCAAACCGTTTTATAAATGGAGCGAGGCACGCGAGTTCCTCAAAGCACGGGCAGATGAGGCTACTGCCACAATCACCCGTGCCGAGCAAGCCCAACAGGCCGCCAACTAAAATGTTAAACTGTCAATACACGAGATGTCGCAATCAATGGAGTCTCCGATCGGTATCTTTGATTCAGGATACGGAGGTTTGACCATTCTGCGGGAGATCAAGCGTCTTCTCCCCGAATATGATTATCTATATTTAGGTGATAACGCCCGCGCCCCTTACGGGACGCGGTCGTTTGACATCGTCTACCGTTTCACCTTGCAAGCTGTAAACGAACTCTTCTCGCGCGGTTGCCGTCTGGTCATCCTGGCCTGCAACACAGCCTCGGCAAAAGCCCTGCGCACCATACAGCAAAATGACCTGCCGACGATTGACCCCTCGCGACGCGTCCTCGGGGTAATCCGTCCCACTGTCGAAGCCCTTGAGGGATTGACTCGCACGGGCCACATCGGCCTGTTTGCCACCCCCGGCACGGTCAGGAGTGACTCATACCGCCTGGAGATCGAGAAACTGTATCCCGGAATGAAACTCACCGGTCACGCCTGCCCCATGTGGGTACCGTTGATCGAGAACAACGAGGCCCATCACCCCGGTGCCGATTATTTCGTCAGGAAAGACACAAACGCATTGATGACCGCTGACCCCGATATCGACACCGTCATCCTCGGTTGCACCCACTACCCCATCCTGTACTCAAAGATACGCGAGGCTCTCCCCCCCTCGGTAAACATCGTCTCGCAAGGTGAAATAGTAGCCTCCTCGCTGGCCGACTACCTAACGCGACACCCCGAGATCGAGCAGACACTCTCACGCACGGGCGCCTCAGCCTTTCTGACCACCGAGAGCGCAGACTCCTTCTCCCCCATGGCCTCCCTCTTCATGCGCACCCCCATCACCTCCACCCAAATCACCCTCAACTAACTCCCAGCAATAACCATAATAAGAAATGGAAACACTCCGCCTCAAGAATTTCGGTCCCCTCTCTGACATAGACATAACTTTAAGAAAAATATCAGTTTTTATTGGTGAACAAGGTGTAGGAAAGAGCACACTCGCAAAATTACTCACCTGTTTACGCGATCTTAATCTGCAACAATCAATAATACAAGGCGATATTAAACTCCAAAAAGCATTATTCCGTGAGCATGATTTAAATCAAATGTTTACTCCTGATACAGAGATAGAGTATTATTCTGATGATATAAATATCACCATATCCTACAAAGATAAGGCATTCTGCCTTACTCATCCCCAACTGGATACAGAACAACTCAAACAATTGTATTGGGGACTAATAGGCAGTAGCCTTGCTCACGTATTTAGAAAGCTGGGTATTGATATAAACAACTGCACACATGAGGAAATTGAGAAATATAGTCGACAGCATCGTCGCACACTACGGTCTAACATGCGTCTGTCATTCTACTGTCCGGCAGATCGAGGGTTAGTAGGTACATTATCAAACTCATTAGCCACATTGTTGATAAATGAAACCCCTCTTCCACCGACTCTTGTCGAGTATATGAGTTTCTTTGAGAAGGCACGCCAGTCACTTTCTCCTTATAAAATTGATTTTCTGAATCTGAAATATACCGTCAAAGACAATAAAGAAAGCATCGAATTTGACGGCAAGAAATTTTCTTTACAACAGGCCTCATCAGGTATCCAGTCTATCCTGCCTATGATGATGGTTATGGATTATTGTCTAAAAGAAAAATATTTCTCAAGCTTTACTATCGAGGAACCTGAACTGAATCTATTTCCTTCAAATCAGCGAGAATTGATAAGATTTATTTTATCCCGAACATACGGTTTAGATAGCAAAGTAGATACTTGGGCAGTGACCACCCATAGTCCTTATATACTTTCGATTCTAAATGTTTCACTTCTCGCCGGTATGATTCTACGTAGATTCCCAGCTGCCAAAGAAGAAGTTGAGAATGTGATGACACCGGCATTTATTATTGCTCCTGAGGATATAAGCGTATATGCTCTCAACTTACCGGATAAGAAATCAGAAGCACCACAATATCTCAACTTGATAGACGATAAAACCGGACTTATCTCAGAGAATTACCTTGACTCAGTCTCAGACTTGATTGCAGATGAGTTTAAGAGTCTTAATAAAATTCTCCTAAATCAGGTACAAAAGAACCATTAAGAAAGATATGGATGTTCCAGCAGCTGTGAAACGACTTAGACTTAGTAGAGCTTTCCGAGGATATTCTCCGGGTATTCTCGAATGTATACACATTTCGAACGATACTAAAGTTTACGTCATAGATGATGATATACTCAAAGTTTCGCGCTTTGCAGAGGATTCGGAGATGGCCTATGGCGGATTTTGTGCCGAAAACACCGCAACTAACGATATTATTCTTCTCCCCATCGATAATTGTCTAATGAGCAATATTCCTGATGGAATAGCTGATTGCGCGATCTTTGATGAAAGGTTGTTTGCCTTTGTGGAGTTCAAAGCAAAGGCACAGGGTAATAGTCCCCAAAGTCGCGAGGATACATATCGAAAGGCCATCTCCCAGATCGAGAATACTTTATCCATATTCACACGACTTATCAATATGGTGAATTTAAATTTCGCCGAAGAGATCGAGATAATCGGCGTCGTAGTGGTCTCTCCAAAGTTTCCGCGCTCAAACGCAACTGAGCAAAATCTCATGACTGAATTTATATTGCGTAATGGTTTAGAGTTAAGTTTTGAGCCGATAAGAAAATATTCATGAATGTCTATTGTTTGTGACACTGGCGGGGGTGATGAACTTTTTTGGGGTGAGAGTGTTATAACTGACGTATAAATTTCTTATCATTATGAAAAAAATATTCCTCTCACTGCTGGCCGTTGGCGCTCTTGCCATGACCTCTTGCTCATCTAAAACAAGCGAAACCGAAGCTCTCGATGAGGGCGCTGCCATCAAGGCCAAAATTGAGAATTGCACAGACCCCGACAGTCTGAAAATCTATGTTCAGCAGGCTAAAGATTATGCCGCCAAACTCGAAAAAGAGGGCGATGAATCTGCTGCCAAGGCTTATCTTGACGAGGTAGCTCCTGTCGTTAAGGAGAAAGATCCCTCGGTTGCCACTATCTTTGAGGCTCTTGAGGCTAAGGCTGACTCTGCCGCTACTGCCGTTACCGAAAAGGCCGACAGCCTTAAGGACGCCGCTACCGATGCCGTTAACGCTAAGGTCGAGGAGGGTAAGGAGAAGGTCAATCAGGCCGTGAACGATGCTAAAGACAATGCAGCGGCTGCCGTAGACAAAGCTAAAGAGAAGACAGCCGAGGCTGCTCAGTCTGCTACTGACAAACTCAAAGGCGCTCTCGGTAAATAATCTGCGAGTTGAATCTACTGTTCACTTACGCTCTCTGATTTGTGAGCATATAATAACCCCGGATAGGTAGGGCATCGTGACTGTATTGTCATGTTTGCCTGCTCTATCCGGGGCTATTATTATAATGATTAAAGGATCAGCTTGTTACCATCCTTACCGATATAATAGCTTTCATCCCCCATTTTCACAACGGCTGCTGAGTTGCGGAATTTATTTGCA
>CAMWLR010000056.1 GCA_947175215.1 uncultured Porphyromonadaceae bacterium | reverse complement strand
GTGTACTTTATCCACCTCACTCTGTCCATCCTGATGTTTTCAATGTCGAGAACATCAAAAAACTTACGCTTACTGCTGATGACGTATGGCTATCGGCCATGATCCTCAAACAGGGAACCTCGGTTTACTTTTCAGGCTATGATTACCGTCATCTACCAGTGCGTATTTCAAATAATGAAACACTTATTTCAGGCAATTACATCCGCAACCAGCAATGTGTTGATGCCATTAATAAGTACTACCAAACCAAAGGTGAAGAACGTCCTTTTATTGAAATACCTAAATAAGGATCTATTATGTCTTTGAATTTGCGTAAAACTACCAACCTCATTCTTAGATTACAAAATGTGATATGAGTTTCATTGATGAAAACGCCACTATAGCTAAAAGAATTTCGGACACAATCACTGTATTGCGATTCCCACTACTTTTAATGGTTGTTCTTATCCATTGCTCGCTTCGATATAAAATAGGGTCATCGTCACCTTGTAGTATTGCATCCGACATAATGTATTTTTTTTCGGGTTGTTTATGCTCGATCGCAGTACCAACTTATTTTTTTATGTCGGGGTATTTATTTTTTGGAATATTAGGACAGAAACGGTTATTAACCATTAATAATTATTTTGAACGGATTCATAAACGATTTTACAGACTTTTTATCCCGTATATAATTTGGAATTTAATCGGTTTCTGTCTAATGGTCCTGTTTATGAAGACTTCTCTTAAGAGTTTCTTTCCCGGACTGAACATTGATATTAATCTTAATTATTTTTTTAGGTGTTTTTGGTCAGTAACAGATCTGCACTCTTTTTTCCAGACAGCCGGAGCACCGGTAGATGACCCAATGTGGTTTATTCGAGACTTAATCATTTTAAGCATTTTATCACCTATTGTTTACTCTATAATTAGAGTTTTCAGATTTTGGATCTTACTTCCCCTTACAGGATTATTTATTTGTGGAATATGGCCGCATTTAATAGGTTTTTCCCTTACTGGTATCCTGTTTTATGTATTAGGTGCATATTGTTCAATTACTAAATTAGATTTTATTACGCCTTTAGGCAGAGCTTGGTGGAGCATCTTGATTGCTCTTTTAATAATGATCTTGGAAACATTGATAAGACCAATTGGGTATCCTTATATTCATTCTCTTACTATAATATTTGGTGTAATTGCCTGTCTTTATTTAGCAGTTCGGTTCTCAAAAAACAGATCTACCGTAAATAGAATGTCATCCTTAGCTAATCTCGGATTTTTTGTTTTTGCATCACATATGATGATTTCATCCGAAACCAAAACGTTTATTTGTCAACTTTTTAATCCATCCACAGATATAGGTTGGCTTATGTGTTATGTCTTTGTTTTCATCATTCTATTTACTTTGCCTACATTGTTATATTTAATACTAAAACAAATCTCCCCAACTATCTTAAACTTACTTGTAGGTTCTTATACCTCCCCTAAAAAGATATAGCCTATATTATACAATATGGATCTGACGGTTGCAGTGTGCGTTTATAACGCCGAGAAATTTATTGAGCAGACTCTCGAGAGTCTGATGAATCAGACATTTGGAGATTTTAAGTTGCTAATTGTCAACGACTGCTCTACCGACCGTTCGATCGAGGTCATTGACAAATTCTTTGCCAAGAATCCTCGGCAATATGAGCTCATTAATTTCGACAATAACCATGGAATAGGTTATGCGCGTAGGTCGGCCTTGGAGAAAGCCGATACCAAATACATGCTTTATATTGATGCTGATGATCTCATAGATCCCACCCTTATTGAAAAATTATACACCAAGGTTACTTCTGACTCCAAATTAATGGCCGTCACCTGTTGGTCTCGGTTTATTGACATGAGCGGGTATAAACTCCCCGGTGGCACCTTCCTGGGTGTGAAAGATAAAGCTGAATTTATGGACAAGGCTGAGAAAGGTAAGCTTTTCTTTATGCCTATTCACACTATCTTTGATCGTGAGGCAGCCTTACAGGCAGGTGGCTTTGTCACAGCAGGATTCCCTGACGGAAAACCACGCTATCAGGATTACTGCGAAGAACTTGATTTATGGACGCGAATGAGTGATTTATATATTCAAGGACGATACTTTGCCACCGTACCGGAGGCTTTATACCTGTATCGCAAGAGCACAGGTCTGTCCTCAAATCATTTCAACATGATCCTCAAAATGCGTTATACCAAGTGTAACGTGCGACGTCGCCGTAAGGGAGAGAAAGACCTGACATTTATCGAGTTTTATGACTCGCTGAGCGATAAGGAGATCAAGGCGTTGAAGAATGAGGCTTTTGCGGCTGATTCGTTGCGTAATGGCGCGATCCTGCTCAAACGCGGAAATATCATCAAGGGGCCGTGGCTGCTGATGAGATCTTTCATCGCCAAACCATCATATTTCATTGACAAGCTAAAACATAATATATGAGCGTAACAACGCAGACTTCTGACCTCATACGTAAGGTGATAGCGTTTCTTAATGAGAACACCGAATATGCGGTCATGCGTAACTACGACGGATTGCCCGACAGCAATTCAGCCCGCGACATTGACATCATCATCCGTAAAAAGGATCTTAAAAAGATAAAGAAACCTTTGGTGCGTCTTATTGACAGCCTTGGGTGGAAGATTATCACCTACCTCAACTCTGACCGACTCTTCACTTTAGTATGTGCCCGCAATGACCGAGACATCACCTCGATCATGCAGTGGGACTTCTTTATCGACACGTCTGTCTTCGGCATACAGTTGATGGATGCTGACGAGTTTCTTAAAGATAAGGAATTCAACGGTTTCTTATGGCATCTTAAAGTTGATTCCCAATTCTTGGACAAATACCTTTATGATCGTGCCGTCGGCGCGGAATATCCCGAAAAATATCGGTCGACTCGTGAGGCCGCCAAGGAATCTCCTGTCGTCAAAGGGAAGTTGCAGCAGATGTTCGGTCGTGACAGCGTCGATGTCTGCGACAAAACCGGCGGTAAGAAACTGTTGGCAAAGGCGATCGGATATAATCTCTCGCACCGTCCGCTGAGTTTTATCGGCGGTGTAGCTCGATTCTTGCAGACATTCACCGGCAACTATATAATGTCACGCACCGGGTTCTCGATCGGTTTCACCGGTCCGGATGGCTCGGGCAAGACTACCGTAATTGACCGCACGATATACCGACTTGGCGATGTATTCCGCACGGCCCACGCCTATTATCATTTCCGGCCCGCCCTCTTCGGTAATCTCGGCGAAGTCGCCCACTCTGCGGGGATAAAGAAAGATGTCGATCGCAATTACAGCGATCCCCACCGTGGCGGTAAGACCGGAGTCGCGTCATCACTGGCACGTCTGGGCTACTATTCAATTGATTATATCATCGGATATTTTGCCAAAGTCAAGACAAAAACGAGAATCACCCGACTGGTGATTTTCGATCGGTATTTCACCGACATAATCTGTGATTCGAGGCGGTCTCGCATATACCTACCTCCCAAGTTCCTGAACTTCTGGCGCAAACTCTTTATCCCGTCGCTCGACTATAATATCCTGCTGACGGCATCGTCAGATACCATACTGTCGCGCAAGCGTGAACTTGATGAAGCCGGCATCTGTGCCATCAACGAGCGTATCGATTATCTCGCTCCCAAGAAAGGATACCTCAAAGTCCTCAACGAATCTACCCCCGATGCGGCTGTCACCGAGATCCTCGACCACATCTTTGACACCCAACATCAAAAGAACCTTAAACGCCTGATATAATGCAATTTACCCCCCCCAATTCGCAAAAGAAGCAACGTATCGAGTTTATCGATCTCGCAAAAGGCGTATGTATCCTGCTCGTTGTTTTGGGTCACTGCGGTGTAATCATCCCGATACCCGGATTCAATATGATGAGAATGCCGTTATATTTCATCCTATCGGGTCTGTTTTTTAAGGACTACGGCGGCTTTCTTGAACATTCTCTCAAAAAGATAAACAAGATACTCGTCCCGTTTTTATTCTTCTACGTTATCGCGTATATACCCTTTTATATATTCGAGTATTGGAAACCGGGCTTAATCAAGACATCGGCTACCGGTCTGCTTGATCTCTTTAATAACCGTAACTTTTTTAACGGTCCGATATGGTTTCTGTTAACCCTGTTTTGGGCTAACTTAATGTTCTGCCTTATCTCACTAAATATCAAGAGTGAATATGGGCGTGGACTTGTAACAATTCTTATCGGCCTTGTCGGTCTTATATTAGGAAAAAGCGAAATATTCCTCCCTCTATTCCTTGATGTGGCGATGAGTGCCCTGCCGTATTTCTACATCGGGTATATCCTAAACAAGACACCGATTCTCTACCCCAATAAATATGATCGGTATAACCTGCTGATCGCATTAGGTGCTTATCTTGTCGCGTATGCAATCACCGTCTTCTGTAATGAGCCCCACATGAGCTTTCATTACAACAAGATGTATGGTAACGTCTTTCTCAATTATATAGGTTCGTTTACCTGTGTGATAGCGATTCTGTTTGTGTGCAAGATAATAAAGCATCTGCCTGTGGTATCATATTGTGGCAGATACTCCATTATCCTGTTATGCTTGCATCACATGATTTACCGCCCGGTGATATTGGGGGTAAACAAGCTGGGACTGACAGACCAAAGGGCTGCCTGGGTTACGGCCATCGTCACTATAACGATATGCATAGGTATGATCCCGGTGTGTAAAAAGCTCATCCCCTGGTTTGTGGCACAGAAAGATTTGATAAAATCACCCGTAAAAAACAAACGGTAACAATGTCGAGATTAAAGATATTTGTGTCGGCGTATGCCTGTGAGCCCGGACTCGGTAGCGAGATCGGTGTGGGATGGCACTGGGTGCTCGAGATGTCAAGGCGGTTTGAGCTGTGGGTGTTGACACGCGAGAGCAACCGCCATACCATCGAGCCGTGGATCGCCGGGCATCCTGAATTTGCCGGTATTCATTTTCTCTATTTCGATCTACCCAAATGGGCGCGGTTCTGGAAAAAAGGATTGCGAGGTGTCCGCACATATTACAATATCTGGCAACGTCTGACTGACAAGATTGTCAAACAGACTATGGCCGATAATGACATAACTGTCTTTCATCACCTCACCTATGGTAACGCCCTATGGCCGGTGAGCAAATCAGGCTCTAAACATACATTTATCTGGGGTCCGATCGGAGGTCTGGAAACTATTCCCGAAGATTACACGCGCCATTATGACTCAAAATCACGTCTGATCGAAAAGATAAGACGCTTGGCCGTATCTCATTCCGTAAAAAGCCGTTCATTCAAACGCCGTGCCGCCAAAGCCTCTCTTATCCTATGCAAGACTGAGGATACATTGAACAAGCTACCCGATAGTGCCCGCAAAAACGCCTTGTTATTCACCGACGTTGCCACCGACAACACACTCATTTCTGACAACACTGCAAACAAGGCTGATAATATTCTCGACTGCATTGTTGTGGGCAGACTGGATGCCTGGCGTGGCTTCGATCTGGCGATACTCGCCGTAAATGAGGCTCTCAAGCAAAATCCTGATATCAGACTCACAATTATCGGGAAAGGTAAAGATCGAGAGAGACTCGAAACTATAGTACGCCAATTGGGCTTGGATAATAAGATAATCTTTACGGGAGGTGTTTCGGCCCAAAAGTACACCAAACTGATGCAGCAAGCAGATATAGTGCTCAATCCGTCACTCAAAGAGGGAGCTGTTACAGTTTCATTTGACGCTATGGCGATGGGCAAGCCACTCATTGCTATCGACACCGGCGGTTACACACGATATTTCAAACCTGATTACTCTGTTGTCATCGCCCGCCGTGACCGAGAGAATGTAATCCGTGAGCTGTCAGAAGCCATTATAAAACTCAGCGACCGAGAGTTGAGATTAAAAATGGGTAGAAATGCACAGAAATCTGCAAATCTGTTTACCTGGGCACACCACGGTGAAGATATTTGTGACACTATTCAGAACGTAGTTGAAAAAACTCGATAACATATTTACGCAGCAGGGCGCTGGATACTACCATATCGAGAATGCCGACGGCAAATACTGGATTCTGCCTAAAAAGCATATCTCAACTGCTATCGAGCTCTATCAGCCCAGCGGGCGCAATGGTCGTCTGTTAAAGGCGTTGCTCCCCTTGCTTCATAATATCCCGGCAGTTCGCAAGATTCTGAATATCAACACTCACAATCTATCGCTTAATACCGAGATTAAAGCCATAGCTCGGGAAGCATTCGGAATCGCAGACCCCGAATTTTCAATATTCGGCGGCACACCATCCGTACATCAGAAAATAACAATACAGTTTTTCGCTGGCAACAAGATACTCGGATATGGCAAGATAACAGACTCTGACAGTATCGCTGCATTATTCAGTCATGAGCAGCAATTACTTGACACCCTCAGATCTGCCGGGATCACAGATATTCCCGAATGTCTCTACTGCGGACAGCTGTCCACTCGAGAATATCTTTTTCTGCAATCGACCTGCAAGACTCGCAAATCGTTTTCACCATCAGGTTTTACCACCCTGCATAAACTATTCCTCTCTCAGCTTTATGAGGCAACACAACGCGAAATATTATTTGATGACACCGATTTCGCACACTCGCTTGTCACACTTAAAGAGAATCTCGAAATAATTCCTGAGGAATTCAAAGAGACAATCGGCAAGGCTCTTTACCACGTGATAGGAAGACTTGGTGGTACAACCGTCAATTATTCGGCTTACCACGCCGATTTCACACCCTGGAATATGTTTATCAATGGTCAGCGTCTATTTGTATTCGACTGGGAATACGGACGTTTGACCTATCCGCCCCAACTCGACCGTTATCACTTTATAGTGCAGCAGGCATTTCATGTCGATCATCTGACCCCATCCGACACTTTACGCCGGCTTAAAGAGAGTGACGACTTCTCGGCTGATGAATTAAGATATTACCTGCTCGACATCATCTCACGATACACCCAACGCGAGAACGGCCATGTCTCACCCGCCCTCTATTCCTCACTGGAATTTTGGAGTCAACTGCTTACCCTTATATGACAGTAGTCTGTTTCCATCTGTTCAACGATTTCAGCGGCAGCCCCAAAGTATTGCACGAAGTCCTCACCGGCTTACGCGAGCGTGGCCTGAATGTTGACCTTATAACATCACGCGGTGGAGTTCTTGATGACCTCAGCAAAAAAGGTGTCAGATGCCGTAATTATAACTATCGGTTCTCGGTCAACCCCGTGTTAACCATGCTCAGATATTCCTGGATACAGCTGCTGACTTTCTTCATGGCTCTGCGTTATGCCGGTAAGAAAGATACCGTTTTCTATATCAACACAATCCTCCCGGCAGGGCCTGCAATAGCCGGCAAACTCACGGGCAAGAAAGTGGTGTATCATTACCACGAAAACGCATTCATCAAAAGCCGGTTCTATAAGACCCTCGCGGCCCTGATGGAGCGGGTGGCCGACCGGATTATCTGCGTCTCAAAGTATCAGGCCTCATTCCTCTCGTCTGACAAGAAAACTCAGGTCGTTGCCAACGCCATTGACCCCGAGTTTACAGCCCTGCTGAAACCCGATCCCGAAAAAGCATTCGACAGACAGACCATACTGATGCTCTCCTCTCTCAAGGAATATAAAGGCACGGTCGAATTTATCCGCCTTGCCGCAGCCATGCCCGATTATCACTTTGTATTAGTCATAAATGACACACGTGAGACAATCGACAAATGGCTCAATGACAAACACATCGAGTTACCGGCCAATCTCACCCTGCATCATCGCACACAGGATGTTTCAATATTTTACAACTCGGCCTCGATAGTACTGAATCTCTCTAACCCTGCTCTCTTTATCGAGACATTCGGTTTGACGGCCATCGAGGCAATGAGTTGCGCTCTCCCCGTCATCGTGCCGACACAGGGTGGAATTGCCGAGATGGTACAAGACGGAGTCAACGGTTATAAAATCGACTGCACCGACACCGACCGTCTTATCACTATCATTACCAAGGTGCTGTCAGACCGTCAATTATACCTCCGTCTGGCTGAGGGCGCTTACGCTTTCTCACAGAAATTTAACCGCGATGAACTATACGATACCATCCGGTCAATATTAATAGATTGAAAATGCTGAAAGTTGCAATAGTCGGAATCCAGGGCGTACCTGCCAACTATGGCGGGTTTGAGTCGCTTGTCGAGAATCTTATCGGCGAGAACTGCCCTGATGACATCAAATATACCGTATTCTGCAGTTCAAAGGATATGGATGCCAAAACTGCGACATACAAGGGTGCTGACCTCAAATATGTCAACCTGCATGCTAACGGCATCTCATCCATCCCTTATGACATAATCTCGATGTGCCGGGTTATCCGCAACTATGATGTCATACTTGTGCTGGGTGTATCAGGATGCCTGTTCATGCCGATACTCAGGCTTCTCACCAGGGCCCGCATAATAGTCAACATCGACGGACTCGAGCACCGGCGCGAGAAGTGGGGAAAACTTGCCCGCACTATCCTACGTCAATCCGAAGCCATGGCTGTCAGATTTGCTAATCAGATCGTTGCCGACAACAAAGGAATTCAGGATTACGTCAAGGATACCTATGGCAAAGATGCAGCCCTGATAGCATACGGCGGAGACCACGTCCACCGCAACGTCGCCCCCCCACAACAAGATGCCATACTCGACAAATACGGTCTGACCAAAAACGGCTATGCCGTCACAGTCTGTCGCATCGAGCCTGAGAATAACAGCCATCGCATCCTCGAGGCTTTCTCTCAGTCAGACTACCCCCTGCTCTTTATCGGTAACTGGAATCACTCAGACTGGTCACGGTCTCTCAGGGAGAAATACCGCGGCCATAAAAACATACATCTGGCCGATGCGGTATATGATCTCGACATACTTTATACGTTACGGTCAAATGCTGCGTTATATATACACGGGCATAGTGCCGGAGGGACCAACCCCTCGCTCGTCGAGGCAATGCATTTCGGCATACCCATCGCAGCGTGGGACGTGGTCTATAACCGCGAGACGACCCACAACAAAGCCTACTATTTCAGTTCCCCACAAGAGTTACTGCAACTGCTCAGCCGTACCGACCTCTGTGGGACACCGATGGTAGACTTAGCCCGCACCCAATATACCTGGCGCGTCATCGCCGACCGCTACTGTCAACTCTACCGCTAATAAAATCAATAAGATAAGAATATGAAAGGAATCGTTCTTGCCGGAGGCTCGGGTACCCGACTTTACCCGATTACCAAGGGGGTGAGCAAGCAGATGCTCCCCATTTACGACAAACCGATGGTATACTATCCCATTTCCACGCTCATGCTTGCCGGGATCAGGGAGATACTCATCATCTCAACTCCTACAGACCTTCCCGGATTCAAACGCCTCCTGGGTGATGGCTCAGACTATGGCGTTACATTCACCTATGCCGAGCAGCCCTCGCCCGACGGACTCGCCCAGGCATTCATTATCGGCAAGGAATTTATTGGTGATGATGCGGCATGTCTTGTGCTTGGCGACAACATTTTCCATGGCGGCGGCTTCAGTCATGTATTGCGTAAATCTGTCGAAGCTGCCGAGAAAGAGGGGAAAGCCACGGTTTTTGGTTATTGGGTTGATGATCCCGAGCGCTACGGTGTCGCCGAGTTTGACCGTGACGGCAACTGCCTCTCTATCGAGGAGAAACCTGAGCATCCCAAATCAAACTATGCCGTTGTCGGTCTTTACTTCTATCCCAATAAAGTGGTCGACGTGGCTGCCTCTATCAAGCCCTCGGCTCGCGGTGAACTCGAAATTACGACTGTCAATCAGGCGTTTCTCAAAGACGGTGAACTTAAGGTGCAGACTCTCCCACGCGGATTCGCCTGGCTTGACACCGGCACACACGATTCGCTTGCCGAGGCTTCGATCTATGTCGAAGTACTCGAGAAACGACAAGGGCTCAAGATCGCATGTCTTGAGGGTATAGCCTACTCCAACGGGTGGATTACGGCAGATAAACTCCGCGAACTGGCTAAACCTATGCTCAAAAATCAATATGGCCGCTATCTCATGAAGATAGCAGAAGACAAGCATATACAGAACTTTGACTGAACATCACCACAATGGAAGTAATAAAAACCGATATAGACGGAGTAGTGATAATCAAGCCGAGAGTGTTTGAAGACCCCAGAGGTTACTTTTTCGAGAGCTACTCTAAAGCTAAATTTGACAAACTCATCGCCCCGATCAATTTCGTCCAGGACAACGAGTCTTGTTCTGCAAGAGGTGTGATGCGCGGGCTGCATTTCCAGCGCCCCCCGTTCACGCAGTCTAAACTTGTCAGATGCGTGCGCGGTCGCGTCCTCGACGTAGCTGTCGATATCCGCAAAGGTTCTCCCACTTACGGCAAACACGTGGCTGTCGAACTTACCGAGGAGAATCATCTGCAATTCTTTGTTCCCCGTGGCTTTGCCCACGGCTTTGCCGTGCTGTCAGACGTGGCTGTCTTTCAGTATAAATGTGACGAGTTCTATCATCCCGAGGCTGACGGCGGCATCTCTATCCTTGACGACTCGCTCGGCATTGACTGGCAGATAGATCCGGCAGAGGCAATACTCTCAGAGAAAGATACCCGCCATCCCCTGCTCAAAGATTTCGATTCACCCTTTGACATTAACATTGACCTGTATAAATGAATGTTCTTGTAACCGGAGCTAACGGCCAGCTGGGTAACGCCATGCGCAATGCCACCGTGGACTCATCTAACAATTATATCTTTACAGACGTTGCCGAACTTGACATCACCGATGCCAACGCTGTCGCCGAGGCCGTCAAGGCAAACGACATAAACGTCATAGTCAACTGCGCCGCATACACCAATGTCGAGAAGGCCGAGGATGATGCCGCCTTTGCCGAGAAACTCAACGCCGAGGCGGTGCGCAATCTCGCTGAAGCGATTAAGGGTAATGACGGCACACTCATCCACATATCCACCGACTACGTCTTCGGCGGCAATCAGGGTAACACACCCCGCAACGAGAATGAGCCCGTCAATCCCACCGGTATCTATGGTCTGACCAAGCTCCACGGTGAGCAGGCCATCGCCGACAGCGGAGTCAAAGCCCTCATACTGCGCACCGCATGGCTTTACAGCGAGTACGGCAAGAACTTTGTCAAGACCATGCTCGATCTCACCTCGACCAAGCCCGCGCTCAAGGTCGTGTTTGATCAGGCCGGCACACCCACATACGCACAGGATCTTGCCGATTGCATCGTCGACATCATCGAGAACGTTAAATTCCCCGGCAACGAGGGTATCTATCACTTCTCTAATGAGGGGGTATGCTCATGGTATGACTTCACCAAGATGATAGCCGAGATCGCCGGCAATACCGGTTGTAACATACAGCCCTGCCACACTGACGAGTTCCCCTCAAAGGTCGTCCGCCCGTCATACTCGGTGCTTGACAAGAGCAAGATCAAGTCGACATTTGACATCACCATACCCTATTGGACCGATTCACTCAAAAAATGCATTAATAATCTCAAAGCCCAATGAAACGTAATATACTAATCACAGGCGGTGCCGGATTTATCGGATCTCATGTCGTGCGCCTGTTTGTCAATAAATATCCCGACTATAACATCGTCAACCTCGATAAGCTCACCTACGCCGGCAATCTCGCCAACCTCAAGGATATAGAGGATAAGCCCAACTATACATTCATCAAGGCCGACATCGCCGATCTCGACGAGATGCGCCGCATCATCACCGATCACAAGATTGACGGCATTATCCACCTGGCCGCCGAGAGCCACGTCGACCGCTCGATCAAAGATCCCTTTACCTTTGCCCGCACAAACGTCATGGGTACTCTGGCTCTGCTGCAGGCTGCCAAAGAGTACTGGGAGTCTCTCCCCGAGAAATATGAGGGGAAACTCTTCTATCACATCTCGACCGATGAGGTTTACGGTGCACTCGAGCTGACACATCCCGAGGGTGTACCCGCTCCCTTCACCACCAAGGCATCAAGCCAAGACGACATGGCCTACGGCACAGAGTTCTTCCTTGAGACCACCAAGTATAACCCCCACTCACCCTACTCAGCATCAAAAGCATCAAGCGACCACTTTGTCAGAGCATATCACGACACATACGGCATGCCCACACTGGTCACTAACTGCTCTAACAACTACGGGCCCTATCAGTTCCCCGAGAAACTGATACCCCTGTTTATCAACAATATCCGCCACAACAAGCCCCTCCCCGTCTACGGTAAGGGTGAGAATGTGCGTGACTGGCTTTTTGTCGAAGACCATGCACGCGCCATCGACCTGATCTTCCACAAAGGCAAGGTTGCCGACACATACAACATCGGCGGCTTCAACGAGTGGAAAAACATCGACCTCATCAAGGTCATCATCAAGACAGTAGACCGTCTGCTGGGCAATCCCGAGGGTAAATCAGAGCAGCTGATCACATACGTCACCGACCGTCTCGGCCACGATATGCGCTATGCCATCGACTCGCGCAAACTTCAGAAAGAACTCGGCTGGGAACCCTCGCTGCAGTTTGAGGAAGGAATCGAGAAAACCGTCAGATGGTATCTCGACAACCAGGAGTGGATGGACAACATCACCTCAGGCGCATACGAGAAATATTACGACGACATGTACAGCAACCGCTGATCGAGCATAAACTCACCACTATTATACCCTAAAAAGGAGCGGGCCGACACAAATCGGGCCCGCTCCTTTTTTATCCCCACTTTAATCTGTAACTTTGTACACTCCTCCATTTTAAGCCGGTTGATACCTCTATCCTGTCACTGAAATGAGAATCGTAAAATGCAGCCTGATACCACGCGGATGGTGTGTAAATCTGTTCGGAACATTCTGGGCAGCTGATACAGACTGGCTTGACAGCTATGTCATCAACCATGAGCGCATTCATACGGCCCAACAACGCGAACTGCTGTTTATCCCTTTCTACCTCCTCTATCTGATCGAGTTTTGCGTCAGATGGTGTCAATACCGCAACCGGGACACGGCCTACCGCAATATCTCCTTTGAGCGCGAAGCATACACCAATGGCCCCAACCTCGACTACCTCACCCATCGCCCCCGCTACTCATGGCTTCGATACCTCCACAAACCACAATCGCCATCCTCAATGTGAATTAAGATTTTGTCGGCCGCCGGGCATTGTTTCTTCTTAAAAAACTCACCGGCATAAGTGCATACAAATCACACCGGAATACAAAACGAGACTGGATAGAGTTCCGTCGCGAACGCCTCAAGCATAAAAACGCTCAGAAAGAACCGACAGACAGATGAGATACCACTGTTGGATTACTGCCCTAACTTCATGGCATTTATGTAATCGTTGTGAACGAGCATCTTGTCGGCACGGGCATTGTCGATATACTGTCTGAGCAATTCGCGGCCGCGCTCTTGTGTGCACAGTTTGCGAGCCTCGCGTATCTCGGCGTATGACCCGCGCGGAGCCTCGACAAACGCCACCAGTTCCGTCTTCCACCCCTCGGGCTCAGCCACCCCCGTCATCGCGCTGTCATTAATCTTCTTATAGGGCCAGTATGTATAGCCGATATTGTTGTCGCGCAGGGTATCAGTAAACCGGCTGATCCACTCATTGGTATTGTGGCCCAGTTCACCCATATACATCGGTAGCCCCGTTAGATCGCGGAATGCTATATATGACCCTATCGCCTCGGCCGTCGGATCTCCTCCGTAACGGTGGCAGGTG
Organism: uncultured Porphyromonadaceae bacterium; assembly: GCA_947175215.1. Taxonomy (GTDB): domain Bacteria; phylum Bacteroidota; class Bacteroidia; order Bacteroidales; family Muribaculaceae; genus UBA7173. Next base: position 1,960 of record CAMWLR010000056.1, on the reverse strand, counting down.
TACATGATATTGTCATCAAACGACCAGTCGGTGAAGGTGCCGAACTCACTGTTCCACTGCGGCCCACCTAACAGCACTATATGATTTTTGTCATGCTTGCGTATCGCGCGGGTTGTGCGGATATACAGCGGCTCAAGCAGCGCATTCAGAGCAGCGCGCTCCTCCCCCTCCCAATACGTCGCTATCGGCTCGTTGGCCAGCTCATACCCTAAGATCACATCCTCATCGGCATATCGCGTGGCAATCTGCGTCCATATATCTATAAACTGACTTTGGGCAACCGAGTCGGTGAGCAACCACGGATAGCCATAACTGTCATCAATATTGTCACCCGTCTGGCCACCGGGGCAGTCGTGCATATCGAGGATCAGACGCAAACCGTGACGTCGCGCCCAGGCGACACAATTATCAAGAATCCTGAATCCCTCATCCCTGTCATTCATCCCCATATAATCCTCATCAGTAAACAGCTTGTAGTGAAAAGGGATTCTGACCGTATTGGCCCCACACCCGGCGATAAACTCAAAGTCAGCCTCGGTGATATAATTATCCTTGAAATCGCGCCAGAACTCACGCGCGGTAGTCGGCCCTATCAGCTGACAGAACGCCTCATTGATCATACGCGGTGACGTCGTCCGCGAGAACCCGAACATATAACCCTCGGGGTTAAGCCAGTTACCCGTATTCGTACCCTTGATAAAGAACCTGTTACCCTCAGAGTCCACTATATCCGGCCCGCTTACTCTCAGAAAATCTTTTGCACACACACCCGGGCAGCCCGTCACGACAGCGACGGCCACCAACGAGGACACAATCATCCTGTTGAAAATCATTTCTTGTCAGTTTTTACAGAAAAAGTCGGTTAGTAAAAAATCAATCAGTAAGTCAGCAAGATAGCAAATCAGTAATGTAGCAAGTTAGTAAGTCAGCAGCTTAGTAAGTTAGTAATACACCGAGTCAGTAATTTAGCAAATTACAGCGGTCAGTTAAGTCTGATATTATTAGTCTACTGCAAAATTACATAAAAATACTAATTTTTCGTAATTTCGCACCATGAAAAAATTCCAAGCACTTAAAATTTTATTCCTTCTGTTGCTTATGGTGTCATTTACCACGCAAACAACAAAAGCGACGACTGTTGATGATATGCCTGTTTATCTCAACGGTGGTAGTGATGGCCTGCTAAAAGACTTATATAGTCACCTTTCAAGTGCCTCACTTTCTCAATCCGATAGCATTAAAGGGAAATGTTTCTTTACTTTTGCCATTTCTAAAGAGGGTAATATTGACGTTGTAACCATCAAATTGGTACGTAAAACATCTTTACCTGATGAATATGTTAATGCTGCCAAAGAAGCTATCAAGCACTTGGGCAAATTCCAACCCGGTAGGCGATATAACTCTAAAGAAAATAAATGGGAGCCACTACGCGTTCATTCCAGTATAAGTGTGGCTTTCCCTATCCCCTCAAAATATTTAATCTCCCAATAAAGTCAAATCTCGTCTTTTACAGCATATAACAGCTTATATAACTTCGCGGTATATGAGTCTTATTTGTCATATCCCGACGATTCAAAAAATACAGGACTAATCATGTGATTGAGGTCTCAGATGATTCTGAGCGTGCTGAAAACTTACGGTCACCGATATGCCAATACATTATGGTCATGGCCGGGCTGACAGACACCGCTACCTGATGCTTTGTTGTATCTATCAGTTGTCAGATCTCTGATAAAAGAGCAGTTGCAATCAGACGATTCTCTATCATTGCCATAACGTCTATGTATTGATTATTCTCAGGATAAGGAGATATTATGGACACAGTTAACGAAATTATCGCTAAATGTCAATCTCACGGCCGGTTATTGGTAGCAGTCAGATGTCGGCGCCGTCCTTGAGGGCTTTCAGTAACCAGCATGGGAGCAAAATAAGTATCAATAAAAATTCCATTTTAGCTATA
>CAMWLR010000055.1 GCA_947175215.1 uncultured Porphyromonadaceae bacterium | reverse complement strand
GATTTATCAGGTAGTTGAAGACAGGTTGATTTGAGTGGACTAAAATTACGGTTTGTAATCACCCTCCCCAATTTTAACAAAACTATTTTAGTAAATAGAAAATAATTGTCAGTCTGAAATTATATTAATAACTTTGCGTAATATTCTTTACGACGACTGATGACTAACGCAATGTCAGCATGGGCCGCCGGAGAGAATAAACAGTGCAGAGTCGGTATTGCAGATTTCGATTTTGTGTTGTCAATCATCATTAACCTATAATTAATTTACAATGAAGAGTAATTTTACATTAGCTCTTGCAGCCGCAGTCGCCCTTTGCGCCAATGCCGAAGGCCGTCAGCAGGCTATCGCAACCAGTGTGAAGGTTAACGACGCCAAGATGGTGGCACAGCCTACTCTCGCCTTGAAGAAAACTGCGCCCGCCCGTGTACGTGCGTTGCAGAACTTTGAGGGTGAGTATGAGTGGGTCGGCTATGATCATCTCGCCAACCGCCAGCTGACCCGCACCGTTGAGTTCACCCTCCTCGATGAGTCGACCGGTGAATTTAAGGTGACAAACTTCTACGGCGGTCTTTCGTTCAACGCTTTTATCGATCCCGTTGCCGGGCAGATGAAAGTTGCAACCCCCCAGAGCGCCGGCACCGACATGAACGGCGAGGCCTTTGATTTCTATCTCCAGGATTCGACAAGCTCTGACGGGCCGTCGGCTGACGAGTGGGCTATCGGTACCATCAACGGTGCCGAGATCACCTTCCCCGAAAATCAGATCTGGGCATTCTGCCAGCTCCCCGGCGGATGGAACTACTGGACACTGACCACCGGCAACAAATTCACCTTTGAGGGCGAGATCGTTGATGACAATCCCTCAGAGCCCCTTGAGGGTGTAGAGGCCATCGCCGGTATTTATGACTACACACTCTCACCGCTCCTCAACGGCATGGGTTCAACTGTTGAGATGACAATCGCTGTGAGCAACGCCGCAACCGGCGAAGTCACTATCTCAGGCTGGCCTCAAAACTATGTAGTGAAAGGTATCTATGACCCCGCAGCCGGCACACTCACCATAGCCAACAAGCAGAATCTTGGGACTGACAGTTATGGAGACACTAACTACTTCTATCTCAAAGAGGCAGATGCCGACGGTTCCATAGTTGACGGTGCAAGCGCTGAGGCAAACGTAGTGGGTCTGGTTGACGGTGTCAACATCACATTCCCCGCTATGAGCATTTGGGCTATCGGTGACTTTAATGACGAAGATCTCGGTTGGTGGTGGTTGAGCTACCGCAACAATTTCACCAAAATCGTTGAGCAGGGTGATCCTAACGAAGGCTGGGAAGATTTCTGTACAGCCGAGTTTGAGGACGGCTGGGTATTGACCAGCTATAATATCGGTGGCGTACCCGTCATGCCTGCTGACATGCCCTGGACAGTAAACGTACAGCGCAACCTTGAAGACCCCAACCTGCTGCGTCTCGACAACCCCTACATGGCCGAGGATTGCCCCATCCCCGCATCAAATGTGAAAACAGGCGGTTATATCGTCTTCTCAGTTGCTGATCCCGAGTTTGTCATTGTATATCCCGAAATCTTCTCGGGCGCAATGAACGGCTCAAACAAGCTCTACTGCTTCAATGTCCCCGGATTCTATGTTGCCAACGGTTATGACAAGGATGTTATCGTTTCAGTGATCGGCGCAGAGGTTTGCGGCACATTTGACGATGACACTCACATAGTTAGCATCCCCAAGAGCGTATTTAACTTCGGTGGTCTCGAAGATGGTTACTACACTTGGCAGAACAGCGCCGGTGAAAGCCTTGCCGATAACATGAACTCTAAGATCACCCTCTCTCGCAGCATGTCAGGTATCGCCAACGTAGAGGCATCTGACGACAACGCACCCGTTATTTACTATAACCTGCAGGGTGTACGTGTCAACAACCCCTCAAACGGCGTATTTATCCGCGTACAGGGTAACAAGGTTGATAAAATCGCCAAATAATCTGAGACACGATCGCCAATTAATCTTAACTGATCAAATCATAAGATTATAAATAACCGGCGCCCGGGATGCTGATCACAGCCATCCCGGGCGCTATGTTTTAGGGGGTTATTTGACTAATATGCCTCCTAATTAGACTAATCTTATCAGACTAATTGGGTTATTGGTCGGTGGGTTGCAGTTTGTCGAGAGCAGCAATGTTATTCTCGATCTCCTCGTCAGAGAGGGTATAGTTCTGCAGGTCGCCGGCAAAGAATTTATCGTATGAGGCCATATCGACCAACCCGTGACCAGAGAGGTTAAAGAGTATCACTTTTTCCTCACCGGTCTTTTTGCACTCAAGTGCCTCACGGATGGTGGCGGCGATGGCGTGGCATGACTCGGGGGCAGGGATTATACCCTCGGTGCGGGCAAAGAGTGTGCCGGCCTCAAAGCTCTCGAGCTGGTTGATGTCGACAGCCTCCATCAGACCATCCTTGAGAAGCTGCGACACGATGACACCGGCACCGTGATAGCGCAGACCGCCGGCGTGGATGTTAGCGGGGGCGAAGTTGTGACCTAAGGTGTACATCGGCAACAGGGGTGTGTATCCGGCCTCGTCACCGAAGTCATACTTAAACTCACCGCGGGTGAGTTTGGGGCAGCTGGCTGGTTCGGCGGCAATAAAGCGGGTGTGCGACTTACCCTCCTCACCGGCCATACGGTGACGCATAAAGGGGAATGCGAGTCCGCCGAAGTTACTGCCGCCGCCAAAACATGCGATGACGATGTCGGGATATTCGCCGGCCATCTCCATCTGCTTCTCTGCCTCAAGGCCGATGACCGTCTGATGCAGAGCCACATGGTTTAGCACCGACCCCAGGCAATATTTACAGTTAGGGGTAGTTGTGGCCAACTCAACAGCCTCTGAGATGGCCGTGCCAAGCGAGCCTTGATAATTGGGATTGACTGTGATAATATCCTTGCCGGCACGTGTCGACATCGAGGGTGACGGTGTCACCTGCGCCCCGAATGTCTGCATGATGCTGCGGCGATAAGGTTTCTGCTCATAAGAGATCTTGACCTGGTAGACTGCGGCATCAATATCATACATACTGGCAGCGTATGCGAGCGACGCGCCCCATTGGCCTGCACCGGTCTCGGTGGTGATATTGGTCACACCCTCTTGCTTGCAATAATAAGCCTGGGGGATAGCCGAATTGAGTTTATGAGACCCCATCGGCGACACACTCTCATTCTTGAAATAGATATGGGCCGGCGTGCCGAGAGCTTTCTCAAGGCCGTATGCTCTCACCAAGGGGGTCGAACGGTAATATTTGTATTTCTCACGCACCTCTTCGGGTATCTCTATCCAGGCATCGGTCTGGTTGAGTTCCTGATCAGAACATTCGCGCGCAAAGATTCCATATAGATCTTTGGCCTCAAGCGGTTGGCGAGTGACCGGATTAAGCGGGGGCAGGGGCTTGTTCTCCATCTCGGCCTGGATGTTATACCAGTAACGCGGAATCTGATCCTCGTCGAGAAAAAACCGTTTACGTTTTTCTGTCATAATCTGTCTGTTTATTAATTCGTTACATAATTCTTAATCCAATGTCATCAGGCTTCATCGAGATCGGCCACGTCACGCTCAAGAATCGAAGCAGCCAGCGAGTCGCCCGTCTGTATGATCGAGACAAGCGGGTAGAGTTTGCGTGCCACGTCATAGTTCTTGCAATCCTCAAGACTGTGCTGATTGACACCCCACGAGCCCATGTGCCAACGTATGGCCAGCATCTCGGCATCGCTCAACTCGAGGCCGCTGCACAGCACAACCACAAGTGATTTCTCGCCGTGTCCCATCGGGAAATTCTTATAGGTCAGTTTATATCCCTCAGAGTCCTCCCACTGGCCGAGAGCATTCTTACGTTTCTTGACAGAGCGGCGGTATATGTCGGCCTTGCATACATCATGCAACAGGGCCGAGATGATGATACTGTCACGCTGCACCTCCTTCTCAAGTGTCGGTTCGAGCGGTTTCATCGCCTCCCATACGGCCAGGGCTGCCTTTGCGACGTTGAGTGAGTGCAACGTCAGTCCCCCCTCGACATTGAGGTGATGGTTAGCAGAGGCCGGGGCCTCGAAAAACCCCAGGCGCTCGATCTCCTCGATAACATAATCGACCCCCTCGCGGCCGGTCGATCTGAGCATCTCTATAAATTCTGCCTTTACGGCATCCTTGTCTATCTTCATATAATTAAGTTATTACATCAACATTATATGTCACCGAGTATTTGTCACGGTGTCACCAGCGGGTCATCACCGACACCGACGAGAGTGCCACCGCTATCGGCGGTGTGACCTTGGTGACCTTGACACTCCCCGACAGTACCTGCGGGAATGTCTCGATAATGCGCTCTCTGATACGGGCGACCACGGTCTCAAGCAGATCGGCCGGTGTCTGCATCTCCTCGACAACTATCTGTGTCACACGCGAATAATCAATCGCGCAGTTAACATCATCGGTCGCAGCTGCACGCTCCATATCATAGCAGACGGTGACCGATACCTCAAAGATGTTTCCCACGCGCCTCTCCTGTGGCATTACGCCGTGACAGGCACGCAGCCTGATGCGTTCTATCTCTATATATCCTTTTAACATCTTATTTGTACCTCGCGTATGCCGGTTAACATTATTTCCCGGCAAAGTTAACTATTTTAAGCGGAATGATGCCCGTAGTTTATCGGATTTTAGTAATTTTGTAGTGAGGTTTCCAATAAATCTGACTAATGTATTTCTCATTACACAACATATTGCCGGCGGTATGGGTATGCCTGGGCGTATCGCTTGCCGCCATCATCTATCTGCTGACCGTCTACCGCAGCTTCACACGGTTGCAACCGTCTGTTAAAACCAACGACTCTGACCGGGAGAGAGGTCCTGAGATAGCCGACGACGCCCTCCCCCCTGTCTCGGTCATAGTCTATGCACGCGACAACGCCGCCGAGCTGCGCGAGACCCTCAACGCCGTTTTGACCCAGAACTATCCGGCATCGCGTATGGAGGTAGTGGTGGTCAATGACGGATCGGTCGACGAGGTGACCGATGTTGTCAACTTCTTGAGCCTCAAGCACCGCAATATCTACATCACCTTTGTACCCGAGGAGGCCCACAACCTCAGCCGCAAGAAGTTAGCTGTGTCGCTCGGTATAAAAGCGGCCAAAAATGACGTGGTGGTGCTCACCGTAGCCGGCGCATATCCGGCCTCGGCCGACTGGCTGAGCATGATGGCCGCGCCGTTTACCCGCGGCAAACAGATAACATTGGGCTGGGGATATATCGAGGGTCTCAAAGGTCTGATGCGCCGGTTTGACGAGGCGGTGTGCGGCACTGTCTGGCTGTCATCGGCCCTGCACAAACGTCCCTATCGGGGCACGGGATTTAACCTTGCCTATACCCGCAGTATCTTCTTCGAAGCTAAAGGATTTTCGAGATCGCTTAACTTACAGAACGGTGATGACGACATATTTATCAATCAGATAGCCGACTCAGACAACTGTGAGGTCGTCCTCGAACCCGAGGCGTTGATGTCGGTGAACTTCCAACGCCCGACAGCGGCATATCGTGACCTGAGATTGTGTCATTGCTTTACCCGGCGACGTCTCCCCTCTTACGGCTCTCTCATGGCCGGCTCGGGCACCGCTGCGATATGGGTATGGCTCGCCGCAGTCGTCACCGGGGTAGTATTCTCGCTCCCCAACTGGTTTCCCTCGCTCCTTTTTGCGGCCACGATCCCGTTATTGTGGATACCGCTGACCATTAACTGGTTGCGCACCGGGCGGACGCTCGGTATCACATTGTCTCCCGCGTTGCTGTGGTGGCAGATGCTTTGGCGCTGGATACCGGCCCTTAAATACCGCCTCAACTGCGGAGGTAGTGACCGCCGCAATTTTACATGGCACGCCAAGAAACTCAAATAACACATCCTCTCTGACACATAACTGATGGCCCGCATAGTCCACTCAAGACATATACGCATCTTCGTCACCCTGCTGACAGCAGCTTTGCTGATCCTGTCGGGGGGTGAAGATCTTTACGCCAAAAAGAAACGCCGCGCACGTAAACCCCGCACCACCAAAGTCAAAAAGACGCGCAAATCTTCACGATCTTCAAAGTCGGTCTCAGTGACACCTGTGGTGGTATTGGGGACTACCGGACCGATCGAGGCGCCTGACCCGTTTGTCACATTAGGATTACCGGTCGATGCACCCGACGGTCTTGACGGACGCACCATCGCGCTTTGGCCCAGCCACGGCAAATATTTCGCCGGCAACTGGCTGTGGCAACGTCCCCGCCTGTTTGGCACGGTCGAGGATCTGCTGTCGCGGTCGTTTGTCGACCCTTATCTGGTGCCAATGCTCGAGAATGCCGGGGCATACGTGATGATGCCGCGCGAGAGGGATTTCTCGCGCTCGCGTCTGATCATCGACCATGACCGCAGTAGCGGTGACGGCCGTTTCACCACCACCAACGGGAAACATAAATGGGAACTGCTGCCTGACAGCACCGGTTACGGCCTCCCCTCGCGCCCGCTTCTGCAGGGTGAGAACCCCTTTTTATCAGGCAGCTCGGGGATGGTTAAGACGGTTGAGCCTAAAGACTCGGCCCGCAAGTCTACCGCGCAATGGTACGGGACACCCCCCGAGGCGGGTGACCGTGCCGTATATGTGTCATACAAATCGTTTCCCAACAGTGCGACCGATGCCATCTACACCGTCTATCATCTCGGTGGTGCGACCGAGGTCACCGTCAATCAGCAGATGGGTGGCGGCTCATGGGTCTATATAGGCACTTATCCCTTTCCAGCCGAGGCCGGCCGCGGCCCGTTGGTGACACTCTCCAACGTATCGGCCGATGAGGATGCCGTGGTGTCGGCCGACGCCGTCAGGATCGGCGGTGGCATGGGGTATGTAGCTCGATCTAAAGGTGGAGGCACTCCGCGCGAGTCCGGATTCCCCGCATATCTCGAGGGGGCGCGATACTATCTGCAAACCGCCGGATTCCCCGTCGAGGTGTATAGCCCCAATAAGGGTGAGAATGATTATATGGATGACTACATGTCCCGCGCCCTGTGGGTCAATCATCTCACCGGCGGGTCGCCGATGCTCCCCGATTCGGTGGGGATGGGCGTTCCGGTCGATATGGTGCTGGCTTTCCACACCGATGCCGGGGTGACATCAGACTCGACAACGGTCGGCACTCTCGGCCTATACTCGACCGATGGTGGCAATCCGCTTGGTAACGGTACATCGAGATATGCCAACCGCGACTTAACATCGGCTGTTACCGGACAGGTCATCAACGATATACGCAAGCTATATGACCCTGCGTGGCATTCGCGAGGTAACCGCGACCGTCGATATTATGAGGTTAGGGAGACTAAAGTCCCCGCAATGATAATCGAACTGCTCTCTCATCAGAATTTCGAGGATATGAAGCGCGCGCTTGATCCGCACTTCAGATTTATTGTCGGGCGTGCCGTCTATAAGGGTATCCTTAAATTTCTGGCAGAGAGGTATAACACCGACTACACGGTGCAGCCGCTCCCGGTCGAATCGTTTGCCATTCGCGCCGACGGCGACGGCGCTTACACCCTGACATGGCTGCCGGTCAAAGACCCGCTCGAACCGTCAGCTCTCCCCTCGGGGTATGTGATCTATGAGGCCACCGACGATCAGGCGTTTCACCCGGTCGCCACCACCCCCCTCCCCTCGTGGTCGACCCGCATAAATGACAACAAGATACACTCATATTATATAGCGGCTTATAATGACGGCGGCATATCGTTCCCGTCAGAGGTGCTGTCGCTATATGATGACAACCACCGTCTGCCGTCGGTAGAGATCGTCAACGGTTACACGCGTGTCGCCCCGACCGAGTGGACTGACGGCGCGGAGTTTGCCGGCTTTGACTTTGAGAACAGATATGGCGTGCCCGACGGGCGCGACGTGCATTATATCGGTGCGCAGTATGACTTTGACCCGACATCGCTTTTGCAAGGATCTAAACTCGGCTTCGGCGAATCGGCCGACACCGAGTCTGAGCGATACCGCACGGGTAACACTCACGACTACGTCCTTGAGCATGGCAAATCGCTCAGAAAGGCTCGCCGCGGGTTTGTATCGTCATCGCTCAAAGCGTTTGAGAAGAGCCAAACAGACCATAAGGCCGTCGACCTTATCTTGGGTCTGCAAAAGACAACCCGCCGTGCCGGATCGACAGGAAGATATTTCCAGACTTTCCCGCGCGGACTGCGTGACCGTCTCGACCGTTACCGCCGCAACGGAGGCACATTGTTAGTCTCAGGGTCTTATCTCGCCTCAGAGATTATAGAGGCTGACTCACTGACACGTGACTCTGTCGGGACTTTTGCCGCCGCCATTCTCGGTTATCGCCCATACGCCGAGGGTATCAATGACTCGCTGCCTAAAGCACCTGTTGCCACGACTACGCTTGAGGTCAAAGGGAGCGAGATAATCCCCGGCATGCCCGTCTTACGGCAGGCAAAATTGGCATCATACCGCAACAGTAACCGTGCAGGGGCAGGTAATCCGCAGGCTATTATCCCCGCCGATGAGAATGGTCTGGTTATCGCCCGCTACTCAGACACGGGTCTCCCTGCGGCTATAGCTGTCGAGAGGAGCCGTAACGGCAAAGCATCCGGCGCACGTCATGCAGGCCGCGCAGTGATCGCGTCTTTCCCGATCGAGGCGATAACAGATGGTGCGGTTCGTGATGAGTTTATCAACGGAGCTATCGGATACCTGATCGGTGCCGAGCCCCCGGCCGCACCGCTTGCCACCCCAGATAAATCTTCGGTCAGCGACAACAGCAAGGATAAATCAAAGAAAAAGAAAGATAAGAAACCTAAACAACCAGCGGGGAAAAAGCAGGTCGCGCCCTCTAAAGACACCCCTGTCAAGGACGGGAAATCGGCTGTGCCAAAGCCGCCCAAGAAAGAACCGACTGCCCCGAAGGCCGTACCACACCGCCGTAAATAATAATCAGCGACTGACGCACCTTAAAGACACTAACTATCATGAAAGATAACAAATACGAAATAAAAACGATCTCCCCCACCGTCAGCACTGCTGACCTGCTCGACCTGATACGCCACAATGCTGATCAATGCCAATACCTGATCCTTACCCTCGAGGGGTATCACATCACACTCTTTGAAGAGGGGGTCAGCCGCTGGATGCAGGTAGCTGACGACACCGGCGCACTACTGGTTTATGCCGACTATCATCAACTCAACCATGATGAGACTTTCACACCTCACCCCCTGGCCAACTATCAGGAGGGATCGGTAAGGGATGATTTTGACTTCGGTCCGATGATAATGCTTGATGCCGACGCGCTGCAGCGGCTGCTCTATGCCCCTGCAAACGGCTTACCTGCCGAATCTGCTCACAGCGGTCTGTATGCACTCCGCCTATATATACAATTGCTCAGAGGTGCAGACGCGATCGTCAGAGTACCCGAATATCTCTACACATCGACGGTCGTCGACCTGCGCCGGTCGGGCGAGAAACAGTTTGACTATGTCGACCCGCGCAAGGCTGAGATACAGCGTGAGCGCGAAGCGGTCTTCACCTGGTTCCTCATACGTTACGGCGCATTGCTCCCTAAGGTGGAGCGTCAGGTCGAACTCGATGATATCCCCTTTGATCGCGAGGCATCGGTGATAATTCCGGTACGCAACCGTGTCCGCACGATCGCCGACGCGATAGAGTCTGCCCTCTCGCAAAAGACTGATTTTGACTTTAACGTCATCGTCGTTGACAATCATTCGACCGACGGCACGACCGAGATAATCGATAAGCTGGCCTCAAAGAATCAGCGGGTGGTGCATGTTACCCCGGGGCGCGATGACCTCGGCATCGGCGGATGCTGGGATCTGGCTGTGAATCTCCCCGTTTGCGGTCGATATGCGATACAGCTCGACAGTGATGACAAGTATAAAGATGAGGGGGTGCTGGCGCGGATAGTCGATTGTTTCCGCAGTGAGAGGTGTGCAATGGTCATCGGCTCATACGAGTTGACCGATTTTGACGGCAACCCCATCCCTCCGGGGCTGATTGACCATAAAGAATGGACACCCGGCAACGGGCCTAATAATGCCTTGCGCATAAACGGGTTAGGTGCCCCGAGGGCATTTTATACCCCGATATTACGTGAGATAGGTGTGCCAAACGTGAGCTACGGCGAAGATTACGCCTTAGGACTGCGCATATCGCGTAGGTGGCGCATCGGCCGCATATATGACTCGCTCTATCTCTGCCGCCGCTGGCAGGGTAACTCTGACGCGAATCTGAGTCAGGAGAGGGTTAACGCCCATAACAATTACAAAGATTGGTTGCGCACGGTCGAACTGACTGCGCGCAAAGCACTCTGCTCGGGCAAGGAGCAGACCGATTTTTTCGACCGTCAGCTGGCGGCTTGGCCCGATACGGCTGCCCGCTATGAGGCACTTAAGAATGTAAAGGTCAAGCAACTTGAGGTTAACGGACAGCAGATAAAGGCCTCCTTTAATCCGGCACGCGCGGTGTCATCGGGGGCAAAGGTCGACACCCGATCGATCAGCGAGCGCCCTTGTTTTCTCTGCCGCGACAATCGTCCGGATTGCCAGGAAAGCCTCGCGATTTATCCCGGATATTCACTGTTAGTCAATCCGTTCCCCATCTTTAATCATCATTTTACCATCGCCTCTGACAGCCATAAACCTCAGAGACTGATGGCGAGCGTAGAGGATAAGGGGAACTGTGCTGCCGGCGATATGTATGAGATCGCGATGAGGATGCCGGGGTACGTCCTGTTTTATAACGGAGCGCGCTGCGGAGCGTCTGCCCCAGACCATCTACACTTCCAGGCCGCTATGATAGATGATGATCCGTGGCTGTTTGACACCGTGAGATGGGATGATCTCAAATTTGAGAATTACCGTTTCACGCTCGATAATAAGGAGGAGGCGGCCAAGGTTATAAGTGCTGTTTCTGATCTTCTAAAAAAGGATCATCCCGAGGAGTCGTCTGACGACGAACCGCGCGTAAACATCTTTATGAAACGTCTGCCGGCATCTGATAAGGTCGAACTCCTGATTATTCCGCGTAAAGCCCATCGCCCGTCATTCTACGGCACGGGCGAGGATGAGATGATGATTTCACCCGGTGCTGTCGATGTATTGGGTAATCTGATTGTGCCGCGCGAATCTGATTTTGACCGTCTTGACGACTCTGTCGCCGGGCAGATTTTTGAGGAAACCACTTTTATTCCTGATAATGACTGACCTGCGATGAGTCAGAGTGGTGGCAATATCACATTTGCAACCCAACCGATAATCCGTGCCGGGATTCTCGGGGCGATGTCACGCGAGTATGAGCTCTCGGGTGATTTCATGCGCTCTGACCTTCCTGACGGCACGGTGCTGCTCACACCTCGGGGTGGTGCTGATGATGCGTCGTTTACCCTCCCGGCGGTTAAGATCGGTATCGGGTTTCACTGGGAACGCGTCGAGCCGCAGACGTTTCGCGGAACTCTCAGGATTGAACCAGACGGTCTGATGATCAACGAGGTGTCGCTTGAGGAGTATCTGACGAGTGTCATTGCATCGGAGATGAACGCTAACGCTCCACGCCAACTGCTGATGGCCCATGCGATAGTGGCCCGTTCTTGGCTGTTGGCTATGCTGATAAGGCAGCGCAAACAATTGGCCGGTACGCTGACGAGTGCGGGTATACATACACGCGTGACCCATAACCCGGTCTATCATTGTCGCGAGATAATAAAGTGGTATGACCGTGAGGCTCATACCCGCTTTGATGTCTGCACTGATGACCATTGTCAGCGTTATCAGGGTATCACTCGCGCCGCACCGCCACAGGTCCGCGAGGCTGTCGCAGCCACCCGCGGGATGGTGCTGACTTATAACGGCGAGGTCTGCGATGCCCGCTTCTCAAAATGCTGCGGGGGGAAGACCGAACAGTTTGACGCGGCCTGGGAGGATATTGACCTGCCATATCTGCGCAGCGTAAGTGACACGGATGCCGACGATCGGTGCTACTGCGCCGATGCTACGCCCGAGCTTTTATCTTCGTCTCTTAACAGTTATGATCTCGAAGATCCGGGATTTAACACTTGGCGGGTCACGGTCAATGCCGACGAGTTATCGCGTATCGTTGCCGGGAAAACCGGAATTGATATAGGGCGTATTCTTGCCCTGATCCCCGTCTCACGCGGAGAGTCCGGACGTATCACCAAGCTCCTTATCCGCGGTGTCAATGAGTCGGTAATTGTAGGTAAAGAGCTTGAGATCAGACGGGTACTCTCACCTACTCATCTCAAATCATCGGCATTCACAATCACTGCCACCGACATAAACGGCAATATTATCGCTGACAATGACAACCGCGTGCCCGAGATATTCACCTTTGAGGGACGCGGCTGGGGTCACGGCGTCGGACTCTGTCAGATCGGCGCTGCTGTCATGGCTGTCCGTGGAACAGATTACAAATCAATCCTAAAACATTATTACACCGATGCAAAAATCACAACCCTATACACCTGACCGCCGAGAATCACCCTGGTGGTGGATACCTACACTCTATTTCGCCGAGGGATTACCATACATGGCCGTAATGACGATCTCGGTGATCATGTATAAATGTCTCGGCCTCGATAATACACGCGTGGCATTCTACACCTCGTGGCTCTATCTGCCGTGGGTGATAAAACCGTTCTGGAGCCCCTTTGTAGACATCATCCGCACCAAGCGGTGGTGGGTGGTGACGATGCAGACGGTGATTGCCGTCGGGTTGGCACTTATAGCGTTCACGCTCCCCACATCATTCTACTTTCAGGGTACACTCGCCATATTCTGGCTGGTGGCATTGGCATCAGCCACACATGACATATCGGCCGACGGTTTCTATATGTTAGGATTGTCGCAACATCAGCAATCGCTGTTTGTAGGTATCCGCAGCCTCTTTTACCGCATCTCCATGGTGGTGGGCCAGGGAGGTCTTGTCGTACTTGCCGCAAAAGTCAACGACCGTTATGAGACACTTACAGGGGGCTGGGTGATGATCTTTGCCGTGATGTCGGCGTTCTTTTTCGCCGTGGCACTCTATCACAGTTTCATCTTACCGCGCCCCAAGTCAGACTCTCAGCGTATGCCCAAGGGGATGGGTGAGGTGATGAGCGAATTTGTCGAGACGTTCGTCGACTTCTTCAAAAAGCCCGGAGTAGTTGTCGCTCTACTGTTTATGTTGCTATACCGCCTGCCCGAGGCACTGTTAGTCAAGATGATACCGCCGTTTCTCCTTGACCCGACTGACGCAGGGGGCATCGGTCTCAACGCCGATCAGGTAGGCATCGTATACGGCACTGTCGGTGTCATCGGTCTGATGCTCGGTGGCATTATCGGCGGTATCGCGGCCGCTACCAAGGGGCTTAAAGCGTGGCTGCACCCTATGGCCTGGAGCATGTCGCTGACCTGTCTGACGTTTGTCTACCTGGCATGGATGCAACCCACGGCAGTGTGGCAGGTTTATCTGTGTGTGTTCATCGAGCAGTTTGGCTACGGATTTGGATTTACCGCCTATATGCTCTATCTGATATATTTCTCAACGGGTCGGTTCAAGACCGCCCATTACTCCATCTGCACGGGCTTCATGGCTTTGGGAATGATGATACCGGGACTGGCAGCCGGTTGGCTGGCCGATACCCTCGGTTACCTCAACTTCTTTATTCTCACCATCATCTGCTGCGCCACCACCATCGGTGTGTGCTATCTGATCAAGGTTTCGCCCGAGTTTGGCAAAAAGAAAGAATAATGCTTATGAGACTGCGACTTAATATTTTGCTGTTTGCTATCCTTACGCTCGCGCCCGCGATGTGGAGCGACGAGGCTGACTTTAGGGTCAAACCAGGGGTAGAAACCCTGCGCGAATCGGGCTTTGAGGCCCTGCGTGGCAAACGCATCGGATTGATAACCAATCCTACCGGAGTCGACAATTCATTGCGTAGCACCATCGACATCTTGGCCTCTGCGCCCGATGTCACACTGGCAGCACTCTTTGCACCCGAACATGGGGTCAGAGGCGATATTACCGCCGGGGCATCTGTCGGCAATTCGGTTGACCCGGCCACGGGCGTAAAGGTTTACTCGCTTTACGGTGCGACCAAAAAGCCTACACCGGCGATGCTTGACGGCCTCGATGCACTCGTCTACGATATACAGGATAACGGCTGCCGCTCTTATACCTTTATCTCAACGATGGCAATGGCAATGGAGCAATGCGCCCGCGCAGGGATCGAATTTATCGTTCTCGACCGCCCTAATCCGCTCGGCGGTAATAAGATCGAAGGGCTTTGCACCGACCCCGACGACATCTCGTTTGTCAGCTACCTGCCGATACCGTATATCTACGGACTTACGCCGGGCGAACTGGCGCGTATGATCGTCGGCGAGAAGATGATCAAGAGCGATAAGCCTCTAAAGCTGACGGTTATACCTATGCAGGGATGGGAACGTGAAATGTTGTTTGAAGACACGGCGATGCCTTGGGTACTCCCCTCTCCTCACATCCCGACACCACAGACAGCGATTTTCTATCCTGCGACGGGTATCCTTGGCGAACTTGACTATCTCTCGATCGGTGTGGGATACACTCTGCCGTTCCGCACATTCGCCGCCCCTTGGATCGACCCCGTCAAACTGATCGCCAAACTCGGTGAGAAGAATCTCCCCGGCGTAGAGTTCAGGCCGATACATTACAAGCCTTACTACGGCTTGCGCCGTGGCGAGAACATCAGTGGTGTCGAGGTTTATATCACCGACTATGAGGCTGCCACGCTGACACTTATCCAGTTTTACGTCATGGAGGCGCTGGCCGAATTATACCCGACGCATAAGGCGTTTACCGAAGCTCCGGTCAAACGTCTCTCGATGTTTGACAAAGTGACCGGTTCTAAAAAGGTAAAACCTGTTTTCGCAAAGAACTATAAGGTCGCCGACCTGCTCCCTCTCTGGACCCGGGATCTCGACAACTTCAACACCATTAAACAGAAGTATCATCTCTATTGATATGGCTATAATAATCGCAGACTGCGGCTCAACAAAAATCGAGTGGGCTCTCATTGAGCGGGACAACGCCGCGGATAACAACAGCACCTTTGTCACGACTGGATTTAATGCCGCGGTGACTGCCCCCGAGGAGATATGCCGTATCCTCAATGATGAGGTCAAACCGCAACTATGCGGTAAGGAGATTGCCGCCGTACATTTTTATGGAGCAGGTTGTATCGGTGGTGATGTCAACCATCGCCTCGAATCCTGTCTTCGCTACATTCTCGACCTCCCGTCTGCCGTCATAGAGATATCAGGCGACCTGCTGGCTGCCGCCAGAGCTCTCTTCGGCGATACTCCCGGTATCGCCTGCATTATCGGCACAGGGTCAAACTGCGGTATCTATGACGGACACTCCTTTACCCTCAACACCCCGCCTATGGGATTTATTCTCGGTGATGAAGGTTCGGGTGCCGTGCTGGGCAGAAAACTGCTCAACCTGATATTCAAGCACCCCGGGTTATTACCCTCAGACATTATAGCTGATTTTAATGACACCTACGCCATGACTAAAACGATGGTGATAGAGCGCGTCTACCGTCAGCCGGCATCTAACCGATTTCTTGCCTCATTTGCCCCTTTCATTAAAAAATACGCCGACAATAAGGTAATAGCCGAAATGCTACGGGCCTCTTTCCGCGATTTTTTCACCGCCAACCTGCCTGCCCGGTATTTATCTACACACGACAAATCCGATCCGGATATATCGAGTGAGGCTATACGCTCAAAGGATCCGATTAAACCTAACGAAGTAATGGGCTCATCCATTGGCTTTGTCGGGTCGATAGCATACCACTTTGCAGACATCATCCGCCCGCTATGCACCGAATACGGTCTGACCTGCGTCAAAATCCTCCGCGC
>CAMWLR010000054.1 GCA_947175215.1 uncultured Porphyromonadaceae bacterium | reverse complement strand
CAGTTGGTAGAGCATCAGCTTCCCAAGCTGAGGGTCGCGGGTTCGAGCCCCGTTTTCCGCTCCAACCAATATAAGCCGCTAAGTATTAGCGGCTTATATTTTAAGCATCTTTATATTATACCATCTATCGGAGCGGTAACTGTGTGAGTAATCTATAATTAATTATATTTATGAAAAAGTCTCTTCTTTTTACACTGCTGATGACTGTCTTTGTCATCGCATTGTCTTCTTGCTCAAAACAGAGCGAACTTCAGAAAACCTGTGAGGAAGCTAATAAGGAATGTCCTATTCAGGCTGACTACGGCATGACTATCACATCAATCAACTATGACGGCAAAAATGTTGTCTATACCGTTGATGTTGACGAGGCTGTTTATGGCGAAGACGCTATTGCTCAATTTAATATGGTCAAGGATCAGATGGCCGCTGCCATGAATGAGTCAGTAAAACAGGGTGGCGATGATGATATTGCCAAGATGATGAAACTCTGCAAAGAGGCTGATGCCAACCTGGTATTTAACTATGTGGGCAAGCCCTCTGGTCAATCAATGAGCATTGAGATTTCTTCTAAGTAAGTAATCGACAACTAATAAATCTAAGGTCATACCAAGACTAACGCATCTTGGCATGGCCTTAGTTTTTTATGGGCATATACTGTCATGCAACATTTTTTATTATCAGATGTTTCTATAATAGATATGGATAATCAAGCTCGTGATTATCGTGTTTCAACTATAATAAAATGGGTATGATAAATAACACAAGCTCTAAGGGTGGCAATGCCGGAGTCAAAGGGATGATTATCGGTAACCTGCTTGCCCTGACCACAGCGATATGCTGGGGTTTGAACGAACCTGCCAACAAGGCTCTTATTCCCACTTGGATATCAGCCTCAGGGGTTGCTTTAGCCCGTATATTCGGCGCCACGATCGTTGTATGGGTTATCTCACTGTTTGTCAAGAAAGAGAAAATACTCCATGGCGACTGGAAACTTTTATGGGCCGCAGGCCTGACTATGGTCGGATTTGTCTATGTGTTTTCGCTTGCGTTTAACACCGCATCCGCAATCGATATTGCCATTATCCTTACTTTCCAACCTATGCTTGTGGTATTGATAAACGCAATATTCAAACATGAGAAAGTCAGCAAACTTGAGATTGTCGGGATGTTGATAGCATTTGCCGGCGCACTTTTTGTTATTCTTGCCGGCGGTAATTTTGACAGCGGCCGTCTTGTGGGTGACCTGTTTGCAATAATCTGTTCGATCAGCTACGCCACATACCTGGTGTTGATCGAAGGGCCGTCAAAAAGATACGGCACTGTCAATCTCATGAAGTGGGTATTTCTCTTTACGGCTATCATTGCCCTACCCCTGCTGTTCACCTTACCGCATGATATGGCGATCGTCACCGACACAAAGCCTGTGCCGGTGCTGTTGCTACTGTTCATAATATTATTCCCTACGGTCTACTGCTATATCGTAACCCCGCCGGCGATCAAACTAATCGGCAGCGAGCTGTTATCGTTTTATCAGTATCTTGTGCCTGTCATTACCTGCGTGGTGTCAATCTTGTTTAAGATAGATACTTTCCACTGGTATCAGCCTGTATCTTTCGTGATAATCGTGGCCGGTGTCATGCTCGCCAATTATGCCAAGGCAAAGGCTCAGCCCCATGATAAAGAAATCACTGATAACATTACCTCAAAAACTAATATTAACTCCAAATAAACACTCATGCAACTATCAGAAATATCATCACCTGCAGACATCCGCAAGATGTCAATTGACCAACTTAAGACTCTGTGCGATGATCTGCGTCGCACATTCCTAACCAAGATCTCGGCACACGGCGGTCACGTAGGTCCTAATCTCGGATTGGTAGAGGCTACTGTGGCTTTACATTATGTCTTTGACACGCCTAAAGACAAAATCGTATTTGATGTTTCTCACCAGACTTATATCCACAAGATGCTCACGGGACGTATCGAGGCATTCCTCGATCCCGACAAATATGATGATGTTACGGGCTATACAAACCCCCATGAATCTCCCTATGACCTTTTTACCATCGGTCATACCTCTACGGCTGTCAGTCTCGCCGGAGGTATTGCCAAAGGACGCGATCTGTTAAATCAGAAGTATAATGTAGTGGCACTCGTTGGTGACGGGTCTCTCAGCGGCGGCGAGGCTTTTGAGGGTCTTGATAATGGAGCCACACTGGACAGCAACTTTATCGTTATCGTCAATGACAATGAGATGTCGATCGCTGAGAATCATGGCGGCCTATACGGCAATCTGGCCGAACTCAGAAAGACCCGGGGTAATGCACCTGACAATTACTTCAAAACACTCGGTTATGATTACATCTATGTCGGCGAGGGTAATAATGTCGAGGCTCTTATAGACGCGTTCAGAAAGGTAAAGGATACAGACCATCCGGTCGTTGTGCATATCCACACCGACAAGGGTAAAGGTTATAAACCGGCCGAAGAGCACAAAGAGCAGTGGCATTGGTCAATGCCGTTTGATCTCGCCACCGGCAATCTGCTGCATCCTGACGCGAGTGAAAACTATGCTGATATTTTTGCCGATGAGATGCTCAAACAGATGAAAGCAAATCCCGGCGTATGTGTACTCACAGCCGGCACTCCCGGCGTAATCGGTTTTACGCCTGAATTGCGCAAAAAAGCCGGCAAGCAGTTTATCGACGTGGGTATCGCCGAACAGGAGGCTGTCGCCATGGCATCGGGTATCGCAAAAGCCGGAGGTCGTCCCTGCTTTGGTGTCAACAGTTCGTTTATCCAACGCGCCTATGATCAGCTGTCTCAGGATGTCGCAATCAATAATACACCGGTGGTACTTAATATATTCTATGGAACGATACTTGGCCTTAATGACGTGACCCATCTCGGATGGTTTGATATCGCACTTATCTCTAATATCCCCGGATGGGTATTCCTTGCTCCGACATGTGTTGAGGAATATCTGGCCATGCAACGATGGGCGATGCGTCAGCAAGATTATCCCGTAGCCATACGTATACCCGGCGGAAAACTCTGCCATTGTGACACTACCGTCGATACCGACTACTCTAATCTCAACAAGTACAAGATCGTAAAAGAGGGAGACACCGTCGCGATAATCGGAGCCGGCTCATTTTTATCACTTGCCATAGAGACCGCAACCCTGCTTGAGAAACTTGGCATTAAAGCGACTGTTATCAATCCCCGCTATCTGTCAGGAGTTGATAACGCAATGCTTGATGACCTTAAGAGAAATCATAAGGCTGTCATTACTCTCGAAGACGGAATCCTCGATGGCGGCTTTGGCGAAAAGATTGCACGTTATTACGGCCCGACAGATATGAAGGTCGGTTGCTATGGACTTAAGAAGAAGTTTGAAGACCGCTATGACTACACCTCAATACTCGAGGCCAATCATCTGACGGCCCCGCAAATCAGTGATGATATACTCGCACTCTTAGCCAATTGAGGCTATTTGCAAGCTATAACACGACAGCATTCCCCGAAGCATTATGGCGGGATGCTGTCGTGTTATAGTAAACTTTAGGCTCTTATATAAATGCTCTAAAGCAATTTTTTGGCTAAAAATTTGGTTATTTGGGGGTAAAATGTTAATTTTGCACCTCGAATCGTGTAAACAATAAAAAACAACATAGCGCTATGAAAAGAACTTATCAACCTTCTAACCGCAAGAGAGTTAACAAGCACGGATTCCGTGAAAGAATGTCGACAGCCGATGGCCGTAAGGTACTCGCCCGTCGTCGTGCTAAAGGTCGCGCTCGTCTGACTGTATCAGATTCACTCGGCCGCAAATAATATCACTCTCTTTATTCGAGGTAGACATCCGGAGTCTTGCCTTGAAAAGTTAACCGACAGTTTCCCGTTGATAACAGGAAGCTGTCGGTTGCTTTTTGGCGCATCGTTATTTTTATCCCCCTTTTTCATTAGGATTGACGAACAGTCACTGCATCTATTTTGTTTTCTACAAAAAGACGATATTAAATCAAACTCATAATAAGTATCATTATGGAAATTGGAGAAATCATACCTAACGAACTTGGTATCAACGAACAAGGAAATCTTGTTACGGCATCAGGCGATTTTGCCCACAAGCCTATGATCATATATTTTTATCCCAAGGACAATACCCCCGGGTGCACTGCCGAAGCCTGCTCTTTGCGTGACGGTTATCAGAAACTGAGAAACATGGGTTATCAGGTAATCGGCATTAATCGCGACACCCCTGCATCTCATACTAAATTTGCTGCCAAACATGAGCTACCCTTCCCCCTGCTGACTGATGTGACAGGTGAGGTTTGCGAGGCATTCGGTGTATGGCAGATGAAAAAGATGTGTGGCCGTGAATATATGGGTCTTGTAAGGACAACCTTTATCACCGATGCAGATCATATTATCACCCATATCATCAATAAAGTTAACACTAAGGCAGCTGCTGAGCAGATCCTGTCAATTCTTGACGGTGATAAGTAACGGTGTAAAATCTCACTAAACGACTAACGCAACACACAACATTAAAGGGTATTTATAAGCATCAAGAGACCGAGTCACACAATGGCGACTCGGTCTCTTGAATTTTATACTAAATACTTGCTACAAGGGGAATTAGATCCAGCGAGTGTAAGCAAAGTCCATGCGGTGAGGCAGCGCGGGATTAACGGGATAGAGACGATAGCCATAACGGAATACGCCTGCATCCTTTAGCTTGGCATTGAGCTGATAAGTCACTACGTTACCCTCCTCTTTGATCACATCAAAGGCACGAGTGTAGCAGAATTTCTCTTCGCCATCCATGTTCTTATAGACGACGAGCTCAAGACCGAGATCTTTACCCAGGCCGTTTGTATCGATGGTAGCTCGCACCGAGTAGTCTGAACCTGTGGTTGAGTTAGAGACATCAGAGGTCTCGATATTAAGTACCTTGATACCGTCCCAAGCGGCAGCCACTTTCTCTTTCCATGCGGCGATTTCCTTTGCCTTGGCGAAGTCATCGGCAGTCAGAAGGGCTGTACGCTTAGCCTCTTTGAGATAGAAGCGGTCGATATAGTCGTTGATCATTCGGGTCATTGTGAAATGGGGAGCAATCTTAGCGATCGAACGCTTGATATACTGTACCCACTCGGGTGAATAACCCTTTGAATTCTTGGCATAGTAGAGTGGCACGATCTCATTCTCGAGCATTGAGTAGATGGTAGCTGCATCGAGCTTATCCTGCTGGCTCTGATCTGTGTAAGTACGTTTGTCGGTAAGAGCCCAACCGGCATCCTCGGCAAAACGATAACCCTCATACCACCAACCGTCGAGTACAGAGAAGTTTAGCACACCATTCATCTCGGCCTTCTCGCCTGATGTACCTGATGCCTCGAGAGGACGGGTGGGGGTGTTCAGCCAGATATCTACACCGGTAACGAGGCGCTTGGCCACGATCATGTTATAATCCTCAAGGAAGATAATCTTGCCGAGGAATTCGGGCATGCGCGAGATCTCCATGATGCGTTTGATCAGGCCCTGACCGGCACCATCGGCGGGGTGAGCTTTACCTGAGAATACAAACTGCACGGGGAACTGCTCGTTATTGACGATCTTAGACAGACGCTCGAGATCGGTGAAGAGCAGATGAGCGCGTTTGTAAGTAGCGAAACGGCGAGCGAAACCGATAATAAGGGCATTGGGGTTGATCTTGTCGACGATCTTCATCACCGATGAGGGATCACCCTGGTTGGCGAGCCATTTGGCCTTGAAATCTTTCTTGACGAAGTTGATGAATTTGTTCTTCATCGTCATTCGCATATTCCAGATCTCCTGGTCTGAGCACTTGAGGATACCCTTCCAGTTCTCGGGATCTGCCTGATGCTCAAATACCTCCTGACCAAGTTTGTCGCCATAGAAGTCTTTCCATTCAGAAGCAGCCCAGGTAGGCATGTGCACACCGTTGGTAACATAGCCAACGTGGCTTTCGCGCCAGTTGTACCCTTTCCATACACCGGCAAACATCTTCTTGGATACTTCGCCGTGAAGCCAGCTGACACCGTTGGCTTCCTGGCAGGTGTTAAGAGCGAAGACGCTCATCGAGAAACGCTCGTTTGTGTTGGGATTCTCGCGACCCATGTTCATAAGGTCGTTCCATGAGATACCGAGTTTGGCAGGGAAACCACCCATGTATTTGCCGAAGAGACCCTCATCGAAATAGTCGTGCCCGGCGGGGACGGGGGTATGTACGGTATAGAGGCTCGAAGCGCGGACGAGCTCAAGAGCTACCTGGAAATCGAGATGATCTTCCTGCACATAGTCAACCAGACGCTGGAGGTTGAGCAGGGCGGCGTGACCCTCATTGCAGTGGAAGAGGTCACTCTTGATACCGAGTTTCTTAAGCATCAGCACACCGCCGATACCGAGAAGGTATTCCTGTTTGATACGGTTTTCCCAGTCACCGCCATAGAGTTTATGAGTGATGGGGCGGTCAAACTCTGAGTTCATCTCAAAGTCAGTATCCATCAGGTAGAGGTTCATACGACCTACGTTTACACGCCATACGTGGCTGTAAATGATTCGGTCGTGATAAGGTACTTCGAGAATCATCGGACGGCCTGACTCCTCCATAACCTGCTCGATGGGGAGCTGGTTGAAGTTCTGGGGCTCATAGTTGGCGATCTGCTGACCGTCAACGCTGAGTGTCTGCGAGAAGTAACCGTAACGATAAAGGAAACCGACGGCAGTCATGGGGACGCGAGAGTCTGAAGCCTCCTTGATGTAGTCGCCGGCGAGTACACCGAGACCGCCGGAGTAGATTTTCAGGGCATTGCAAAGGCCATACTCCATCGAGAAGTATGCTACCGAGGGGAGGTCATCGCGCATGGGCTTTGCCATGTAATCTTTGAACATAGCATAAACATGGTCGATACGCTCCATCATTTTCTTGTCGGCGATGACCTGCTCAAGGCGCTCAGACGACAACTGCTGGAGAAGCATGACGGGATTTTCGCCGGTGGCACGCCATATCTCTACATCGAGATCATGGAAAACGGCCTTAGCTTCGCTGTTCCATACCCACCAAAGATTCTTGGCAATTTCCTCGAGGGGTTTGAGCTTTGAGGGGAGGTCGGATTTCACTGTAATGTCGCGCCAAACGGGGACATTAGTGTTGCTGACTTGGAGTTTCATGTAGTGAAAATGTATAATTTTTTGGTTGTTTTATTTAGCTGAATGTAATCTCACAAATATGACCGGAAGTCAACTGCTGCGGCGCTTATCGGCAGCAGCCAAAGCGATGCGGAATGCCTCAACATAATATGTAATGAAGTAATTCCACTCGGCTTTCTCTGCTGTGGCATGTGCCTCGGCACTGATAGCAGCGATCTCATCGGGCGACTCTTTTGACATCTTGAGCATTGCGTCTGCGAGAGAGCCAACTACCTGATGGTAGTTTGAGTCTGTGCGTTGGATAACCACTACCCCGCTCTTATCAAAACCGTTCTTACCGGTAGAGAGTACCCACTGGCCGAAACCTGACAGAGATGTCGTGACGGTGGGAACACCAAACGCTACGCTCTCGAGGGGTGTATAACCCCATGGCTCGTAATAAGAGGGGAATGCCGTCAGGTCGATACCCGCAAGCATATCATAATAGTTAAGGTTAAGGATACCGTCGTTACCGGTGAGGTAGCAAGGTACATATATAACCTGAACCTTAGCGTCGGCCGGCTGTGAAGCAAATCCTAATTGGCGTATGCGATTGATGATTGCATCGTCATAAGGATTGTTGAGGTCATGGGTGATAACCGGTTCGGGTAACTGTGTGCCCGTAGTCTGCTCATCGCCCTCACTGATGGCTTTGACGAGATCCTTGCGCGGCCCTTTGGGCCAAGCCGGCACTAATATATATAACAGCAGGTTGCGGTCGGGCGACATCTGACGCAGTCTGTCTGCAGCATCAAGGAATACATCTATACCCTTGTTACGGAACTCGCAACGACCCGATGTGGCGATAATAAAAGTATCTTCGGGGAGTTTTACGCCCGACAGCTTTGATCCGACATTAAGCATCGCTTCGCGGGCTGCCTGACGGGCACGTTTCTGACGTATCTTGGTGGGCGCCCAATCTGCAGGGAAACCATTGGGGGTAACAATGTCCGGACAGCGGTCTAAGAGCTGCTCACACTCTATGGCTGTAACATCACTGACCGTTGTGAAACAGTCGGCGGCATGGGCGGCAGCTTTCTCCAGCGAGTGCTTAGACTCCATATTGAGCTCGCGAGCCATCTGATCACCGTTATACCCGCGCATATAGTCATAGAGGGGTTTGCCGTTACCACAGATACTGCGTCCGATTGAGGTTGCATGAGTGGTGAATATAGTGCCGATATAGGGAACTTTCCATTTGGTATAAAGAAGCCCCATACCGGTTGTCCACTCATCGAAATGGGCGAGCACATTTTTGTGGCGCATTCTCTTATATGAGCAGATGCTCTCGATGACAGCTCCGGCAGCAAGCGCAAAGGCACACCCTTCGTCATAATCGCCGTAAGCATGGAGAGAATCTACGCCGAAACGCTCCCACATTTCACCATAATAATAATCTTTAAGCTGATACATCCCCTGGAAATTTACCAGAATCACAATAGGTTTTCCGGGAATGTTCCATCGGCCGACTCTAACTGATACCCCTTGGGGTAACACGGCCTTGTCGCGCCACGGCTTAAGTAACGAAGGTACCTCAGAGAAATAGGGAGAGGGGTTATCTGCGGTCCAAACGTCAGGGCCGATAAAAATCGTTTTATCCTTATATAGATTTTGGAGCGTCTGGGCTTTTGTAGATAATACGGTATAAATACCTCCAATTTTATTACAAACCTCCCAGCTTGTCTCAAAAATCATATCGAGATTCACGGGGTCAAACTTCATATCCAAAATTCAGATTGTTTGAAATTGTCCTGTTTAGGGTGCAAAGGTAATGATTTTTTTTGTATTAATGCAATTTTTATCCACAAAAATCCCAATCAGGTAAAAAAATAAAGCTAAGAATAATCATCAAATCTTGTAAATTATTTGCTTATTAGGGCTATTTTTGCTAATTTTGGAGGTCAAATATTAAAGACAAGGGGAACAATCACAAAAATTTTTCATTTCGTGATTATTTCTATTTCAATCCATGAAAAGAGACAGAGCATATTATCTCGATACCTATATTGCCGGTCGACTCTATGCCGATGCCGACAAGGCATGGCCATCATTACGTATCGGGACACCGGTTAGACTCGTAAGAGAGCCTGACAACCCCAAAGACCCCGAGGCAATAGCGGTATACGTTAATATCGAGGAGCAATTGCTCAAACTCGGCTATCTGCCATATCGGCGCACCTCCCCTATTGCATTGTTTTTAGACATGGGGTGGGAGGCCGCATTCGGAGCAACTATCTCTCGCCTCGATCCCTCGGCCACATATGACCGTCAAATCGGCATAATAATAAGAATCCTCAGAAACAATTTAGATGGAGAACGCTGACCACAAATATTTGCCCACCCAGAAGATGAGATCGCTCATCTCTGATAACTCATTACTGCTCATGAATTTGAGTCGATTCGGTATCCCCCTGGGTGTCGGCGACAAGACTGTCATGGAGGTCTGCGAAGAAAACGGAATCGACACCTCTACTTTCCTTACAATAGCCGACTATACCTCAGGCCACTCCTATTCTCATGAGTCGATCAACCTCGGGCAGTTGATGGAATATCTACGTAAAGCGCACGGTTATTTTATTGACTTCCAACTGCCTATGATAAGGCGCAAATTATTGGAGGCAATAGACATCTCAAGTATTGACTCGATTGGTTTTCTAATCATGAGATTTTATGACGAGTATGCAGCCGAGGTAAGGAATCACATGGAGGTTGAGAACGATCATGTGTTTCCTTATGTCGAAGCCCTGCTTGACGGCACGGTTGACAAGAACTTCTCTATAGACTCGTATGCACGTTGCCATCAACATATCGCCTCTAAATTACAGGAACTTAAAGATCTTATCGTCAGGTATTATGCCGAGAAGAGCAACCACTTGCTCACCTCTGCCCTATTTGATATAATAACCTGCGAACAGGATCTCACCACCCATTGCCAGGCCGAAGACGACCTTTTCATCCCCGCGGTAAGGGATTTAGAAAAAAAAATCGAGGCTGAGGACGCAAAACATGATCAGGCTGATAAAGGGAATCACGACGATAATGCTCCCGCTAAAGAAGATGAGAGTGGTTTCTCGGCAACCGATGCCGAGAAACTCAGTATGCTCTCTGAACGCGAGAAAGAAATAGTCTGTCTTATAGCCAAAGGTCTGACTAATAAAGAAATTGCCGGAAAGTTATTCTTATCCGTACATACCGTCGCAACCCATCGGCGCAATATAACCGGTAAATTACATATACATTCACCCGCCGGGTTAACTATCTTTGCAATCGTTAACGGGCTGCTGCCTATTGATGAGATACCAAGAAACAACATACTGTAATCCTACGCAATATAATCTCCAATGAAATTTTCGGACATCATAGGCCATCAATCTGTAAAGAATCGTCTCAGAGGAATGATAGACAGCGACAGGATACCTCACGCCCTGCTGCTCGAAGGCCCGGCAGGCATAGGCAAATTTGCCCTTGCCCGCGCTGCAGTCCAATATTTACATTGTACAGACAGACATAACGGCGATTCCTGCGGCGAATGTCCATCATGTATTCAGCATCAATCTTTTAATCACATTGATACGATATACTCATTCCCGATTCTCAAATCAAGCGGCCATGAGATAAGCGATGATTATCTGGCTGAATGGCGTGATTTTTTATCCCGGAATCCTTACATGGATTTCAGTGTGTGGCAGAAGATGCTCGGTAAACCCGACGGGAAGCCTATCATATATGTCAATGAATCACAAGAAATAATCCGTAAATTATCGTTTACCTCACACGCAGCCTCATGTAAGGTGGTTATAATGTGGCTGCCAGAGAAAATGAACGTACAATGCTCTAACAAGCTGCTCAAACTTATCGAGGAGCCGTTAGAGGGGGTTAAATTGCTTTTTGTATCTAATAATCCGGTTGAGATACTCCCGACAATATACTCGCGTCTGCAACGGATAGAATTGAAGAGACTGTCAGACATAGAGGTTGCGGGTTACCTTATGGATACCGAGTCAATAGATCCCACCGATGCAATGGCAGTCGCGCATCTTGCAAACGGCAATCTCGTCGAAGCTACTAAATCTCTTGCTGCCAACAGCGAGTCAAAGCAGTTTCTCGAGATGTTTCAGCAACTTATGCGGCTGGCCTATCAGCGTAAAGTCGGGATGTTGAAAAAATGGAGTGTCGATGTAGCTGCCCTCGGACGCGAACAAGCCTCTCGATTCTGCGCATATTGCCACAGGCAGATACGCGAGAATTTCATTGCAAACCTTAAGATTGCACAGCTTAATTATATGAATCGCTACGAACTGTCTTTCAGTCGCAATTTCGCTCCATTCATAAATGAGCGTAATGTCGAGCAGTTAGCCACCTTGTTCGCCCAGGCTCGTGAAGATCTGATTGCCAACGGGAATGCCAAAATCATTTTCTTTGACGTGGCTGTCAAAGTGATAATGTTGCTCAAGAGATGACGCCCTTTTTATACCGCATAGCACGGGCATACCTTGAGAATGAGCCCGACAGAGTTTCTCAATACTGTTTTGTTTTTCCTAACAAACGCAGTATCGTATTCTTTCAGCAGGCCTTTGCGGCCGTGTCGCGAGAAATTGGCATAATTGTTCCTCATCCGGCATCGACGACTATATCTGAGTTTGTCGAAAGTTGGGTCGACACCATCGCGGCCGAGCGCCTTGAGATGATAATGATATTGTATCGCTCATATCGAGAGGTTATTTATCGGCACGGAGGGGAAAACCGCGAGTCACAGGAGTTTGCTGAAATGGTGGATTTCAATAAATTCCAACGATGGGCAGACATAATCCTAAGCGACTTTAATGACGTCGACATGTATTTGGTCGATGCCCGCCAATTATTCCCTAACCTCGAGCGTTACCGCGAGATCTCGGCTAATTATCTCGACCCTGAGATTATCGAGGAGATAAAGCGACACTGGCGTGCAGACAAGATTCCTGATTTTAACGATAATTTCTGGAATCACATCATGCATCCGGGCGATGGCTCAAATTCTGAGGATGACGACTCTGAGGGAAGTGCACGCAGTTTCTTCAGATTATGGCAAGTGATGGCAGATCTGTATGATACATTCCGTCAGAAGCTCGCTGACCAACGACTCCATTATCCCGGGATGGCTTATCGCCAAGCGATTGACTGCATTGACAAGACGCCGGCCGGCGATTTCCCATTCAGCCGATATATCTTTGTCGGTTTTAATATGTTGTCTACCGCTGAGGAGAAATTATTTAGTCTGATGCAACGCGAGGTCGACGGTTATCCCTTGGCCGACTACTATTTTGATAATGCCTCACCGGCGTTCTCAATGCCCGGCAACACCTCTGCATCTTTCCTAAAAAAATATATCCGCCGCTATCCGGCGATCTATAGTTGCATCGAGCCGATTGCAAATTTCCCGAGGATTGAGATCACCGGAGTTGCGTCAAAAGTCGGCCAAGCCAAAATTGCGGCGGCAATTGCATCTAAGCTCTATCCATCAGACCAACCGTTTGCCCCGGAGTTACTCAGGCACACCGCCATTATTTTGCCGCAGGAAAATCTTGCACGCGGTGTGATTGCCGGGCTGCCCGAATATATCTCGCCTGTAAATCTCACAATGGGTTATAAACTGCGAGACAGCCGGGTCGCCACATTGGTAAGAAATATAGTGTCTATGCATTTGAGATCTCGTAAAGTGGGGGGAGTCACACAGACATTTTATTATGAAGATGTCCTGACTGTACTGACCCATCCGATAATCCGTCAGACACATCCTGACCAATGCAGCCGCATTGTTTACGACATTACTGCTAATCGTCGGTATAATATCGAGGCCCATTGGCTTGTCTCCCGCTACCCTGAACTAAAAGATATTTTCCATTATGTCGACGACTCCTCTTCGGCCCAACAGGTATTTGGATATTTCACGAATCTGTTTGAATGGATTCTTAAGGTAATTTCTAAACAATCCAGAGAAAATGGCGATGATAATATTGACATATCGCTCGACATTGACGGAGTAGAACTTACCGGGCATGAACAGATAAGCGCAGGCTCTATTATTGACCGATTGTTAACAGAGGCATACTTACAGGCTATAGTGAGGCTCAAAATATTGGCTGCACGTTATCTCAATGATAATGACATATATCTGGCTGACACGACATTGTTTCACCTTCTTGAGAGACTCGTGGGAGGTGAGACTGTCAATTTTGAGGGAAGACCACTCAAAGGATTACAGGTAATGGGAGTACTTGAGGCCCGTAATCTTGACTTTGAAAATATCATCATTCCCTCAATGAATGAGAAGATTTTTCCTCGCAATCATTATCAGAAGTCCTTTATTCCCCCGCATCTGAGGGCTGCTTACAATATGTCTACTCAGGAACACCAAGAGAGCATATATTCATATTATTTCTACCGTATGATCTCACGGGCTCGCAGGGTATTTCTACTCTATGACGCACGCACTCAGGGTGTCGGTGGAGGACAGATGTCTCGTTATCTCAGTCAATTGATTCATCTATATAAACCTGCAGGTCTCTCCACAAGGATACTCGGATACAGTGTTAAATCACAAGATCAGCTTAACCTCAGTGTCCGCAAGACACCTGAAATCATGAGTGAGATCATGCGATATACCGATGATGCGAATCCACGTTTCCTGTCAGCCAGTTCAATCAATCTGTATATCAACTGTCCGCTGTCATTTTATCTGAGTTATATCGCCGGATATAAGCGAGAAGATGAGTTTCACGACTACATGGATGAAAGCACATTCGGTACCATCATTCATGGCATAATGGAAGATCTTTATGGACAGAGAGCGACCTCGTTGCCTTCTCGTAGATTCACCCGCAGTGAGATAGAGTCGATTATCAATAATCAAGTACTAATCGAAAAAGTCATAACACGCCGCATCAACCGACACTATAATAATCTTGGAGAGGATTCACTCGCTAAACTTAAGGGTGATGCCGAGATTTTCGGTGCCATTATCAAGAAATATATACTGCTGATACTGAGGCGCGACACCGAAGCGGGTGAATTTGAATACATTGCCGGCGAGTTTGGCACTCCGCTCAAGCTCTCTCTGGCAGGATCAGAAGAAACGCTGAATATCAATTTCAGATATTCAATTGACCGCGTCGACCGTATAACCGATGCAACAGGCCAAACTACTGTCAGGGTCATAGACTATAAAACCGGCTCTGACCGCACCGAGATCAACAGGATACAGGACATGTTTGTCGATAAACCCTCATCTGTCAGAGCCAAGGCTATGTTACAGCTATTTCTCTATTGTCAGGCTCTCGAGCAACAGAGCGGAATCAATGATCCGATACAGCCGTGGATATATTCCGTGCGGCATGTCGCAACCACGCCGTTTGGACCAATAAAGATCTCAGGCGTCACCGATGAGGGTAAAAAGCGAAAGTTAATTATCAAAGATTTTCGTGATTACGTGACTGAGTTTAATGACCTTATGATAGACACGCTTAAAGATCTGTTCAATCCCGAAAAACCATTTGAGGCGGCAAGAGATGACCATGCCTGTGGGTTCTGTAAGTTTGTCGAAATATGCCGTCGCAAGGGTGGTAGATAACATCTATTTTAACATCTAATTTACTCTCTCGACCTATTAAACCTATCAACCAGTTAAATCAAGTGGCCGGCCTATATATTCATATTCCGTTCTGTCGTAGCAAATGCGCGTATTGTGACTTTTTCTCATTGCCTCTCGACAAGACTCTTAAAGAGACCCGACATGAGATAATGCGCCGATATTGCGTGGCAGTGTTAGCTGAATTTAAGTCACGCCGTCATGAAATCAATGAAAATTTTGAAACCGTATATATCGGAGGTGGAACCCCAACCGTTATACCTGACGACATTCTTTTACCCTTTATATCCTCAGTAAAGGCCCTTGTAACCTCAGACAGCAATCATCTTAGGGAGTTTACAATTGAGGCCAACCCTGAGGATATAACACCTGCATATATCAATAATCTTAAAGAAGCAGGAATCGACCGTATCAGCATTGGAATCCAATCATTTGACTCACGGCAACTGCATTACATCAGTCGTAAACATGATGCTGAGACATCGCTTGGCGCACTCAAAATTCTTCACGATAGTGGAGTGAATTATTCGGCAGACCTGATTTACGGTTTACCCGGCCAATCAATAAAAGACTGGCAAAAGCAGCTTGAGACATTGCTGTCATTTACACCTCCGCATTTCTCGGCTTATCTTCTCTCTTATGAACCCGGGACAAAGCTCTATGTCCGCAGGGAAAAAGGACTTGTCAATGAGACCGATG
The DNA here is from genome assembly GCA_947175215.1 of uncultured Porphyromonadaceae bacterium. GTDB lineage: Bacteria > Bacteroidota > Bacteroidia > Bacteroidales > Muribaculaceae > UBA7173. Next base: position 814 of record CAMWLR010000054.1, on the reverse strand, counting down.
AGGAAACCGCATCACGAATGTATCAGGTATTGACCGAGATCGCAAGTAAATACGGGTATCATCACTACGAAATCTCTAACTTTGCCCTACCTGGACACGAGGCCGTTCACAATTCTTCGTATTGGAATCTTACACCATACCTTGGTCTGGGATGCAGTGCCCATAGCTTTGACGGCAGTATGCGCAGGATTAATCCGCTTAACCTGAGGCAATATCTTACAAGTATTCTTGGTGACCCCCCACACACTGTATTTATCACCGAGCCGGAGACAATAGTCAATAAACTTAATGACTATATTATTACTTCACTGAGAACTTCATCAGGCCTCTCACTTTCTCAAGCGGAAACGATAGGAGGGAGCGACTTAAAAAGTTATCTTATTGCCAACCTAAGTAAGGAGATCGCTAAGGATAATCTCATTGAGACAGACGGTAGAGTGCGTATACCCGAAAACTTGTGGCTGACAGCCGATTCGATTCTACGAGAGGTTATCGTTGATCCCACTGAATAATATTTTTTTCTGAACAAACTCAATGTAAAGGTAAAATTAAGATTTTAACTCAACAAAAGTCCACACATACAGCCTCTTAAATGTTAAAAATCTGGTGAATCTAAACAATTTGATCCCCTGAGATTGTTATATTTGCAAATACCCTGACGACGGGACAAGAATTTTGAAATTTTAGCCGATTATCAAGTATAGCTCAAAAAACTTCGGGATATGATTCGATGCATCGGTACTAAATTGTAAATATTTAGATTCAACTATGAAATTACTATTTACAAAAGCACCGAATTATTAATGTTAATTTG
>CAMWLR010000053.1 GCA_947175215.1 uncultured Porphyromonadaceae bacterium | reverse complement strand
AACTTGTATGTTTCTGAAAAAAGGATAATTTGCGATTATGGTTTTGGCACATTGTCAAATATAAAAATATGCGATCCATAATACTAATGATGAGACAACTGATTAATGCCGGTTATAACGGGCCCGGAATGTTTTTTGTATCTTTGTACAATAATTCGGCTCGAAAATGAAGCCGCTTTATCGGCAAAATTGGTAAGAAACGTTATAATGAACAATATCGCCAATCCCTCCTCCGTCCCCACTCGAGAGCGATGGTGTATCGCTGCAAGGAGGGGACGGAGGAGGGGTAGTGGTGAGGATGTTTGAAAAATGAGTGGTTATCAGTAGGTTATGACTCGGGTGATGGTGGCGTTGACGGGTTCTTCGAATTCATTACCGGTCTCCTCCTCGATATTGACCAGAGAACCTTTGATGACACATTTTGTCCAGTTGCCATGCTCATCTACATCGGGGTAAGTGAGTGTGCAATCGGCGTATGCTTCTGCATCGGGGGAACTCATCTGCAGTTTTAATTTTACAGGCCAACCGTTTTCGTTGAGAGTATAGTCGGCAACAGCCTCTGAGCCGTCAGAGGCTCCCATATCATCTACCACTTTTGAGATAAAACCGTCGGCATTGACAGTGAGTTTCAGATCAGGCAGTTTAGAGATGAGCTTGCCTTGTGCGTCAAACTGCAGGTTGTCATCTACCAGACCCGGAATCCAGTCATTGTCATACTTCACCGTGACTGTAGTCACCTGTCCCTTGAGGCCAAACTTTTTAAGGTCATCTGAGCCATATATTGAGGCCGACTGCTGAGTATCGACAGTTTCGGCAACCTGCTCAGTGGCGATAGAGTCAGCGTCCTCAGTCTCACTGTTACTCTCTGTCTTTGAATTGCAAGAAGCGAGAATCAGCATACAGCCCATTCCGCAAAATAGAGATATAATTTTCATCGAAAAATAGATAAGGGGTGTAGGGATGATTAATTATTGATTGTTATAATACAACGGGTTGACAATCTTTTATATTGTAGAAAACGCACCCATATCCTCGAATTAAACAGTAAAAACTCAAGGGGTTGCGCCGTAGATGATGGTCACGGCACAACCCCTTTGAGTGTTGAGGATATGATAATCAGCTGTTGTGAGAGAGGAGAAGGAGCTAGAGAGAGATGACGGAGAGAGCTGATGGAATGATGATGAGAGATGACGGAGAGAGCGGCAGTGGCTGACGCTGTGGGTGGTCTGCGTCAGGGGATGAAGATTTTAGTGACGGTTGAGCCTTGACGACGGATGACGATGGTGCCTGACTCGGGGGTGCTTACAGCCTGGCCCTGGAGGTTGAAGTATTCGACAGGGGCATCGGTGTCGGCGGTGTCATTGTCAATCTCATCTATCCCTGAGGTTATCACGCGGTATGAGGTCAGACGGCGGTGGTCGGTGGCATCAGCCACGACGTAGCCCGGGTCGGCACTCTCTGATATGCACATCTCGTCGGGGAGACGGGTATAAAGGCGTACCAGGGCGTCATAGTTGACGGGGTTGGCGTCGGAGGCCTCGTGGGCGATGAACTCTTCGTCATGAGTGATGGTCAAAGCGGGGTCGTTGGCATCGGCGATGTTGGTGCGTCGGGGTGCTTGTGTCGGTGTCTCATCGGGCCGGCTGTCACCCACGGTGTTGACCACGGTGTAGTGTCGGTCGGCATCGAGGTCTGCGCCGTGACGCTGACGCCAGGTGCGGTATCCGCGATGACGGTAGCGGTCTGCGTTGTCAGCGTTACCGGTGGCAGAGACTGTACGCGCCCCAGCCACGAAACCCTCTGAGTGCCAGCTCACCGAGGCTTTGTAGAGCGAGTTGTCGCCATTGGGGCGCGGGCCGTTCTCCTCAAGAGTTATATACTCGATAACGGGGCGCGGGAGATCATAGAGATATGCCACGCGGTTGCCGTATGTATTGCCGTTGCTATACTTGACCTCAAGGATATACTCGCTGTCGGTCAGTGCTGCCGAGGGCAACATCTCGACTATGGGGTTGGGCGATTTGTAGACGCTCGCATAGTAGGCCAGGGTGCTACCAGTGCCGGTGGCGCGCTCGATGACGAGACGTCCCGTGGGCATGCGGGTCACTTTGACGACCTTGGCGGGAGCGGCATAGCTGTCGTCGACGCGATAGATGGTGTAGGTCTCGACATTGGGGTTGGTGGTCACGCCAAACTGCAGACCGGGGTTGTTGAGGGGGAGACGGTTGTCATAGTAGCCGTCGGCGAGAATCTGATTCTCGCTATAAGGGATATAGCCGGCCTTGAGCTCGTTATGGGGGATAAGGAACTCGATGACGTTTGAGTCGGCGTTATAGTCAATGGTGACATCGGTGTCTTTGAGCACGGCGGCCTCATAGTCGAGATAATAGTGATACATATCGGGGTGTTGGCCCAGCGAGGTGTCTACGGCAAAGTTGTCATAGAACGTCGCCAGGACGCCGTGAGCGTCAGCAGCTGCCAGGACAAGTGCCTCCTCGGTCTCGGCATCGGTATCTTTGACAGGCGTCTTGAAGATGCACTTCTCGGGTAGCAGTTCGGCCGGATACTCCGTGCCGTCGGCATATCTGATGACATAATCATAGATATACTGATTCCATTGATCTTTATATATATTGGTGATCTCGAGGGTTGCGACCTCGGTGGCTTCATCACGTGCACTGTCGGTGTATCGCATGAGCCTGAAAGTAGTACCGCGCTCGATCCCCTCCTCAGCGGTGCCGCGCAGGTGCTTTTTGGCGAGTGTCACGTTGTCGATATCATTCTCAGAGTCGAGCATCTTTATCGTGTGCTGATAATAGTTGTGACGGTCTGAGATGTTGTATTTTGACTTGCGTTCTCCCTCGATGACGATATTGAGCGCACCGGGCGGGTCAACAAGGCCGGGAATGGTGTTTGTGACGATATTAGACTCGGTGAGCTCAAAGTCGGTGAGGTAGCGGCGCCCCATGACGATATAAGATACGTCATAGGCAAAACGGCCACGATCCTCATAGATATACACCGAGTTGACTTTAGACTTTGAGGTCACCGAGCCGTCTTCGTTGATGGTGTACTCAACGGGCTCGATCATCTCATAGTCTTTGATCGGGTCGGGCTGTATGATATCGTTTACCACGCGGTAGATATAGAAGTCTTCGTTGGCCTCATACTTGACGATGTCGTTGTAAGTAGACTTCCAGCTAACCTTGACGCGGGCCTTGGTGTCATCAATGATCTCGGGGTCTTTGCCGATCTCGGCCTTTAGCTTGTTGTAGAAGAAGTAGGGGCGATGGTCAGCGCTGTAATAGGTGTACCACTCACCCTCATAGGTGGTAACCGACGGATCGGGGTGCACGCGGGTGTCGCGGGCAAAGCGCAGGTCGGGGAGAAAGAACATAAAGTTGACCGCATAATCGCGTATCTCGTCGATGTTGCTGCCGTCTTGGGCGAGTTCGGGCGACATGACGATGATATGGTTCTGGGTCATGATTGAGGTACAGTTATGGTCGACCTCAAAACCGTGGCCGGCATCCATTGTGGCAAAAGCCCCGTAGATGGGGTGGCCGTTAGATGGGCTAAACTCCTCGAACATATTGTAGAACGGTGGGAAACCGTATGCCTTGTTTTCATCCTCACCCTCCTTGACACGGGGGATGCGGTTGTTACCTTTTGTGACAAGGAAGAAGTTGTTGAGAGTGCCGACATAGTTAAACAGCGTGCCGGGATTGTTTGCCGACACCGTGTTGTCGATATAGCGCTGATGGGTAAGCAGGGTGATGCGCTTGATCTTGCGCAGCAGGTTATCGCATGACGCGCTGCTGTCATAAGTGTAATCGTCGACAAGTTCGACCAACAGGGCGGTAGCCCCCTCGACGGGTACCGGCACGACAGTCTCGGCGGTCATCCCGTAGGGGTTGCCGGGAGCGAGACATGGCTCGTATGGGACATTCACCAGGGTGTTTTCATACCCTGTCTCGTCATAGAGACCGCTCTGCCAGGCTTTATCCTTGGTAAAACCGGGCACGGCGGGGTTAAGGTAAACCTCGCGCAGAAATGCCACGATCTGGCGGTACTCGGTGGCGGGGTCGGCCAGCGTCGAGACGCGTGTCACGCCGTTGTTGTCCTGCCACTCGTAGGTTATGGCTTTGAAGTAATCTTCGTTGTATATCGACAGGCCGTCGTCGGTGATCTGCGCGTGCAGGGGTGCTCCCTGCCATCCGAGACAGGCAAACAAGACGATGAGCAACGGTCTGAGGGCCGGGATACGGCGCAGTGCCGCATCCAAACGGTTAAAAGAGAGTGTGTTCATATACTGAAATTATACCTATATTGTACTATGTGTAATTTTGATTATGACGGGTCAATATTTGACGTGTGTTTTTAGGACTGCAAAATTACAAAAAATGCCGCTTACGGCGGCTATCTGTTATGTGAAAAACACATATACAAGGTTAACGATATTTAATAAAACCACCAAATAAAGGCAGTCTAATAAGACGACCGCCCGCGTCGGTATGATTCTCCGGGCGCGGGCGGCGTTTTACGGGTGCTGGTCAGATGACTGACCTATGGCAGTGAAGCGGGTGTTATTCCTCGGTCTCCTCTTCCTTCATGTTGTGGAATACCTGGGTGACATCGTCATCCTCTTCGAGTTTCTCGAGGAGTTTCTCGATACCTTCGCGCTGCTCGGGAGTAACCTCCTTGAGGTCGTTGGGGATACGCACAAACTCGGTCGAGAGGATCTCGTAGCCGTTTTCCTCAAGGTATTTCTGGATATTGGCATAATCCTCAAATGCGCCGGTGAGCACTACTGCGCCCTCATCGTCAGCCTCGAGCTCCTCGACACCGCAGTCGATGAGTTCGAGCTCGAGATCTTCGAGCGATACATCGGGCTTGGCCTGGATCTTGAGTACTGCCTTGTGGTCAAAGAGGAATGTCAGTGACCCCTGGGTACCCAGGTTACCGCCGTGCTTTGTGAAGTATGAGCGGACGTTGGCTACGGTGCGGGTGTTGTTGTCGGTTGCAGCCTCGACAAAGATGGCGATTCCGTGGGGGCCGTAACCCTCATAGGTGAGCTCCTTATAGTCCTTGGCGTCTTTGTCAGTGGCTTTCTTGATGGCGCGCTCGACGGTGTCTTTGGGCATATTCTCCGAGCGGGCATTCTGCAACAATGCGCGCAGACGGGGGTTGTTGGCGGGGTCGGGGCCTGATGCCTTTACGGCGATGGTGATTTCCTTGCCGATACGAGTAAATGTCTTCGACATGTTGCCCCAGCGTTTGAGCTTACGGGCCTTGCGGTATTCAAATGCTCTTCCCATTGGTGGTATTTATCTTGGTTGCCGCGTCGGGCGGCGTTGATTAATGTTATCTTAATTATTTAGAAAGGGGGGAGGAGAGAGGTAAGAGGAGAGAAGTCGGAGGTAGGGGGGTTATCGTATCTCGGCGCCGAGCTCTTTGTTGAGGGCGGCGATGACACGGTTCATGGTGTTGTCGATCTGCTTTTCCTGCAGGGTCTTGTCATAATCTTGCAGGGTAAGGGTGATGGCATAGCTCTTTTTGCCGGCGGGTAGGTTCTTACCCTCATAGACGTCAAACAGCTCGATGCCGCGCAGCAGTTTGCGCTCAGTCTGTCGCACTGTCTTGTCGATGTCGGCCATCGTCACGCGGTTGTCGACCAGCAGGGCCAGGTCGCGTTTGACGGCCTGGGTCTTGGGCAGGGGTGTGAACTCGACTTTGGTCTTGACAGACATCTTGACCAGTTCACCCCACTCGAGCTCGGCATACACGACTTCCTGCTTGATGCCACAGGCGGCCAGGACGCGGTGCGACACTATCCCGAGATAACCTAACAGTTTACCCGACCGGGTCTTGAGGGCCTGGGCGGCGGCAAAGATATCGGGCAGCTCGTCAGCGTTGATGGTCTCGAGGCGCAGATTGTCGTCTGAGAGGCCGAGTCGGATAAGGATATTGGCCACATATGCCTTGAGGTCGTAATAAGTAGCCTCCTCGGCCTGACGGGCCCAGTTGGCGCGGCGATGGTTTCCGGTCATCCACAGGGCCAGGCGGCTCTTCTCTGAGTAGGGTGCGAGGGGTGTCTCGGTTGTCGACTCGGCCTGAGGGTTGAGATAATATACGTTGCCAAACTCATACATTGCCAGATCGGCGCTGCGGCGGTTGACATTATGGGCTATCGACTCCAGACCGCCGAAGAGCAGGGTCTGACGCAGCACGTCAAGGTCAGTACTCAGGGGATTGAGTAGTTTGACGCAATGCTCGGCGGGATAGCTCTTGAGCTCGGCATAGTATCCCGAGGCGGTCAGCGAGTTGTTGAGGATCTCGTTGAAGCCGGCCGCGGTGAGTTGCTCTGAAATCATCGCGCGCAGTGCATCGGCGCGGTCTGTGAGGCTCTTGAACTGTAATGATGAGTGTACCGTGGTCGAGTAACCTACATTATTATATCCATAGACACGGAGCACCTCCTCGACTATGTCACAGGGGCGGCGCACGTCAAATCTGTATGTCGGCACGAGCAACGCGGCCTCGGCGGCCTTGGCCTCATCATCGGTGGGGTTGCCGTCGGCGTCAGTCAATGCCTCGAGCTCGATCTCGAGCGAGCGCAGTATGGCGTTGACCTCGGTGTTGGGGATATCCTTGCCGATAAGGCCACGCAGGTAATCATAATTAAGTATGACGGGATAACCAAAGACCGGGTCGGGATAGATGTCAACGACAGGCCCGGTGATCTCACCACCGGCCAGCTCCTTGACCATCAGGGCAGCCAGTTTGAGACAATAGAGGGTGGCGTTGATGTCGCAACCGCGCTCATAGCGGAATGACGCATCGGTCGACAGCCCGTGGCGGCGTGCTGTCTTGCGCACGCGGGTGGGATTAAAGCATGCGCTCTCGAGGAATATGTCGGTGGTCTCTGAGGTCACCCCCGAGTCGAGGCCGCCAAACACGCCGGCGATGCACATCGGTTTCTCGGCATCGCAGATCATCAGGTCTGACTCATGCAGCTCACGCTCGACACCGTCGAGGGTCGTGAACTTTGTCCCGGCGGGGCAGGTGCGTACCACAATCTTCTCACCCTTGATCTTGTTGAGGTCAAAGCAGTGGAGGGGCTGGCCCATGCCGTGGAGAATATAGTTGGTGATGTCGACAACGTTGTTGATCGGGTGCAACCCGATGGCGGTCAGACGGTCGCGCAGCCATTGCGGCGACTCGGCCACCTTGACGCCCTTGATTGTGACGCCCGAATAACGCGGCGCGCCCTGCTCATCCTCGACCTCGACGGTGACTCCACCCTCGGCCTTATAGAGGGCGAAGCCGTCGACCGACGGACGGCGCAGATCGCAGTTCTCGTTGCGGTGCAACATATATGCGTTAAGATCACGTGCCACGCCATAGTGGCTTGCGCCATCGATGCGGTTGGGGGTCAGGTCAACCTCGAGGACATAGTCGCTCTTGAGGCCGAAGTACTCGGCTGCCGGTGTTCCCGGGGCGACATCTTCATTTATCACGATGATGCCGTCGTGCGACTCACCCACACCGATCTCATCCTCGGCGCAAATCATACCTAACGACTCGACGCCGCGGATCTTTGACTTCTTGATCTGGAAACCGTTCTCTTCACCCGTGGGATAGAGTGTAGCGCCAACGGTGGCCACCACAACGGTCTGGCCGGCGGCTACATTGGGCGCACCGCACACGATCTGCGCCGGTGCCTCACCACCCAGATCAACCGTAGTGATATGGAGATGGTCACTGTTGGGGTGCTCGACACAAGTGAGCACCTTGCCTATAACGATGCCGCGGAGACCGCCGCGCACAGACTCCACTTCCTCAAAAGTGTCGCATTCGAGACCCAGCGACGTGAGCGCCTGAGTCAGGTCTGCGGGAGAAAGGTCGAAGTCAATATAATCTTTTAACCAGTTATAAGATATATTCATGGTCAGTAATGACAATAATAACCGCAAAGTTACGCAAATCCCCACAAATCACCAAACTTAACTCGCAGATTGGTCTGACGGGGATTGTCGGATGGCTGTGTGGGTGAAATGGTCGCGTATCACGCGGGCTTTGGCAGGGCCGACCACAGCGGCGAGCGAGTCGACGGTGGCGGCGGCGATGCGCTTGACGCTCTTGAAGTGGCTCAGCAGGGCCTGCTCGGTAGCGGGGCCGACGCCGGGGATGGTCGACAGTTCGCTCACGATCTGAGTCTTTGACCGTCGGTTACGGTGGTGGGTGATGCCAAAGCGGTGTGCCTCGTCGCGCAGATGCTGCACGACCTTGAGAGATTCAGAATTTTTATCAATATATAGCGGCACAGAGTCGCCGGGGAAGTAGATCTCTTCGAGCCTCTTGGCTATGCCGACCAGGGCGATCTTACCTCTGAGGCCGATCTCATCGAGAGCCTCGACGGCTGACGATAGCTGCCCCTTGCCACCGTCGACGACGATAAGCTGAGGCAGGTCATCGGGGGCCTCCTCCATCATGCGGGTATAGCGGCGGGTGAGCACCTCCTTCATCGAGGCGAAATCGTCAGGGCCCTCGACAGTCTTGATGTTGAAGTGGCGGTAATCTTTCTTAGAGGGGCGTGCATCGCGGAACACCACGCACGACGCCACGGGGTTTGTACCCTGGATGTTTGAGTTGTCAAAGCACTCGATGTGGCGGGGCAGCTCAGAGAGGCGGAAGTCAGCCTTGATGCGTTCGAGGGTCTTGAGGGTACGTTTCTCGGGATCGACTTTCTCGAGATGCTTGAGCGCGTCGATGCGTTGCTGACGGGCGTTGCGCACTGACACGTCAAGGAGTTTGAATTTATCACCCCTCTGCGGTATGGTGACCGTCATGCCCGGGAACTCCATATCAGGATGCTCAGACACTATCACCTCGTCGAAGCTGACCGAGAAGCGCTCGCGTATCTCCTGCATGGCGTATGACAGCAGCTGGGCGCGGGTTTCGTCTAACCGGCGCTTATATTGCAGGGTCAATGACCGTGACACGGCACCGCGGCGCACGTGCATATAGTTGATATACACGTCGTTTGAGCCATCGTCATCGATTCCGAATACATCGACGCTGTCGAGCGTTGGATTGACGATGACACTCTTGGCCTGGTAGCGTTCTACCTTCTGGTACTGTTCTTTGAGTTCCTGAGCTTCCTCAAACCTCAGCTCAGAGGCGAGACGCTCCATCTCGCCGCGCAGGTGAGTGAGCAGTTCGCCCGTCTCGCCGCGCAGTATCTGGCGTACATTGTCGATATACCGCCCGTATTCCTCCTCAGAGATTTTGCCGACGCAGCATCCGGCACAACGCCCCAAGTGGTACTCGAGACAGAGCCGACCTTTGCCGCGGGCCAGGGTCGTGGGGGTGATGGGTATGCGGCAGCCGCGTATCGGGTATAGCTCGCGTATGAGCGAGAGTACCACGCGCGCCGCCCCCGCATCGGTGTATGGACCGAAGTATTTAGAGCCGTCGCGCAGCCGCTGGCGTGTCATGAACACGCGGGGATACATCTCGCGGGTGACGCATATCCAGGGATATGATTTGTCATCCTTGAGAAGCACGTTGTAGCGGGGTTTGTACTCCTTGATCATCGAGTTCTCGAGATTGAGCGCATCGGCCTCGGTGGGCACGACGATATAGCTCATGTCGGCGATGGCGCGGACAAGGAGATTTGTGCGCAAAACGTCATGCGTGCGGTTAAAGTAGCTCGACACGCGGCGTTTGAGATTTTTGGCCTTACCCACATAGATGACCGTCCCCTCGGCATCGTAATACATATATACGCCGGGGGTCTCGGGCAGCATCGAGATCTTCTCTCTGAGCTGGGGTGATTTATCTTTACTATGTTTTCCCAAGTCGGTTGGTTTGAATTATGGTTATGTATTATTGACAGTGAGCATGAAATGGGGATGGTGGTATTCAAATCTGATTATCCCCATTACCGTCAGCCGCACAATGATATCCTCGGCGGCGGCGCGCGACAGACGGGCATCGAGCATCAGCTGCTCGACAGATGCGCGGCCGCGGCGGTGCAGTGCGGCCAGCAAGGCCTCCCCCGCGTCGGTGTAGACCATCGCCGGTGAGGCGTCTGGGTCGTCGAGCATCCGCCACGCCCTGACCATCAGGGGATGGGCGACGATATTCTCGTCGGCCACGCGGTAATATGCCCGCCATGTGCCGTCAGCCTCTTTGCACTCGACCGGGCGAGAATAGGCTCTCGGTATCGAGGCCCTGAGCACGACGGCGCCCCCCTCACAGAGAAACGCCTGCATGTCGACCTCGACCGCCGGGCGGCAGTAGAGTGTGGCGGCAGCCTCGATGACATGGAGATCCTCCTCTGACCTTATGCCGGCGATGACGCCGTTATCTTTGACACCAACGAGCAGACGGCCGCTGTCATTGTTGGCAAACGCCGAGATCGAGTGGGCTATCTTGTGGGCGTCAGAGATCTTGAACTTAAAGTCTTGATGCTCATGCTCCCCCTCCTGTATCAGGCGGTTGATATAATACTTCCCCCTTATGACGTTGAGGTCTTTATTCATGGCCGCGGCAGGGGGGATGTCAGCTGAGCAGGGCCTTGACCACCCCGAATGTCGACCGGGGGGCGAGAGTGAAAAATTCGCTGTACTGCTCGCAATGGTTCTCGACCCCGGGTGTATCCGAGACGACGCGGATGGCCAGGAACGGCACACCGCGCATATGACACACCTGAGCTATTGCACCTGACTCCATATCGACGGCGATAGCGCGGGGCTGCACGTCAAGCACGCCGGCAAGGTCTTGGGGTGTGGTGACAAAGATGTCACCCGAGGCGATCAGGCCTCGGCGGATGTCGTCACGCCCGGCCACGGCCTCGAGGTTGACCATCGAGACCCCCAGGCAGGGGAACTCGGCAGGGAGTCCCTGCACCTGGCCGCGCTCATTGCCCGGGCCGCAGTACACGTCATGATAGGCGACGCTGTCGGCTATCACCACGTCGAGTATATCGGCGCCACGGCCTGTGCCGCCGGCAATGCCGGTATTGATTACCAGGTCAGGGTTGAAAGAGTCGATAAGCGAGATTGCCCCCACGGCGGCGTTGACCTTGCCGATGCCGGTCTGCATGACGGCCACCTCGTTGGCGCCCATGCGTCCGTGGCTGATGACAAAGCCGTTGACTGTCGTCCGGGTCATATTTTCGATCAGCGGGAGGAGCATCGACAGCTCAGACTCCATCGCGACGATTATTCCTGTTTTCATCGGTTATTATTCCTGTTTTCCTCTTTTGCTGTTTTCCTCTTTTTCCTATTGGAATCAGACATTGATACGTGTGGTCTTCTGTATGCCGGGGATTTTCCTGACTTTGGCACAGAGGTCATTGACACCCTCGACGTCAGAGACCAGTAGCGACAGGTCGCAGGTAAACACCTCCTTGTCGGCGCGTATGTCGAGGGCGCGTATGTCGAGCGACAGGTGGGTAGAAATCAGTGAGATCAGTTCGTGCAGTATGCCGTGGCGGTCAATACCCTCGATGCGGATATGAGCCATGAACCGTCCGCCGTTGACCTCCCAGCGCGCAGCCAGGATGCGCGGGCCGAATGAGGCCTTTAGCACTGATGCCCGCGGGCAGTCGAGGTTGTGCACCACCACCTGGCCGTCATCATCGATAAATCCCAGCACGTCGTCGCCGGGGATGGGACTGCAGCAGTCGGCAAAGCGGAAGTTACCGGCGCCGTTCTCGTCATATCGCAGTACATAGGTCTCCTTGGTGTTGATGCGCTTCTTGCCGGCGATCTCGGGGGGATTCTTATCCTCATCTTTGTCGGCCATGCCGATGAGCTTGAGCAGCAGTCGTTTGGTCTTTGAGCTCTCTTTGCGCAGGGTCTTGATGACGTATTCGTTGAGGACGATCTCGTCATTGCCCAGCAGGTAATAAAACTCCTCACGGGTGGCGGCTTTATACAGACCCATCACCTTGGTGATGGCGACGTTGTCATCCTTGATGCCGTTGTCGTGTAGAAATTGCTCAAAGAGCAGTTTCCCCTTGGCCACGGCGGGTTGCTGGAGCTTGCGCAGGGCCTGACGCAGACGGGTCTTACCTTTGGCGGTGGCCAGGAAGTCTACCCACTCGGGCTTGGGTTGCTGAGACTGCGAGGTGAGCACCTCGACCTGATCGCCCGAGTTGAGACGGTGGCTCAGCGGCACCAGTTTATGGTTGACTTTACCGGCGATGCAGTGGCAACCGATCTGAGAGTGCAGGTTAAAGGCCACATCGAGCACGGTAGAGTTGTTGGGGAGCGTCAGTAGTTCACCTTTGGGTGTAAACACCACGATCTCTGACGAGAAGAGGTTAAGCTTGAGCGTGTCGAGAAAATCGAGGGCGTTGGGTTCGGGGTCGGCCAGTATATCCTTGATGGTGTGCAGCCAGGCGTTGAGCTCTGACTCCTCGTCACCCTCGCCTACCTTATATTTCCAGTGGGCGGCAAACCCTTTCTCGGCGATCTCATCCATGCGGCGCGAACGTATCTGCACCTCGACCCAGTTGCCGTCGGGGCCCATCACCGTCAGGTGTAGAGCCTGATAGCCGTTGGCCTTGGGGTTTGAGATCCAGTCACGGGTGCGGTCGGGATGCAGGCGGTATATGTCGGTGATAGCCGAGTATATCTGCCAGCAGATGCTTTTCTCTTTGGCAGGGTCGTCGCAGTCAAAGATGATGCGCGCCGCATAGAGATCATAGACCTCCTCAAAGGGGATATGCTTGGTCTCCATCTTATTCCAGATAGAGTAGACCGATTTGACGCGCGCCTTGGCCTCATATTTCAGCCCCATGGCGTCGAGGCGTTTGCGGATGGGGGCGACAAAGTCGTTATAGATGTCAGTGCGGTGTTTCTCGCTCTCGGCGATCTGGCGCGAGATGCGCTCAAACGCCTCGGGATGCTCATATTTGAAGCTGAGGTTCTCAAGCTCGGTCTTGATGGCAAACAGTCCCAGGCGATGGGCCAGCGGGGCATAGATATAAAGTGTCTCGCCGGCGATCTTATACTGCTTGTTGGGGGCCATCGAGCCCAGGGTGCGCATATTGTGCAGGCGGTCGGCCATCTTGATAAGAACCACCCTGATATCCTCGCTCATGGTCAGCAGCAACTTGCGGAAATTCTCGGCCTGAGCCGAGGCTTTGTCGCCGAAGATTCCCCCCGAGATCTTGGTCAGCCCGGCCACGAGCTGGGCGATCTTCTTGCCGAAATTCTGCTCAATATCCTCGACGGTGTAGTCGGTGTCCTCGACCACATCATGCAGCAGGGCCGCGCATATCGATGTCGATCCCAGACCGATCTCCTGACTGGCAATCTTGGCTACGGCGATCGGGTGCAGGATATAAGGCTCGCCCGAGCGCCGCCGTATGCCGCTGTGGGCCTCTTTGGCAAACTTATAGGCACGCTCGATGATCTCGACCTTCTTACGGTGATTTGAGGCGAGATACCCGTCAAGCACCTCTTTGAAGGCCGCGTCAATCATGCGGTCCTCTTCGGGCGTAGTGAAACTTTTGGCTGCCGGCGCGGGCGCCGGCATGGCGGGGAGATTATTATCGTGCGACATATCTGCGACTGATTTTCGAGGAATTTCCACAAAAATAGTAAAATTCCGCGAAAAAATCGCTAACTTTGAAACGCTAACCAGTAAAAGTATCATGAAAGTAATCAATTTTGCCGAGACCCCATCGCTCGTCAGCCAATATATGTCAGAGCTCAGGGACGTTGACATTCAAGGCGATATGCTCAGATTTCGCCGCAACCTCGAGCGCATCGGAGAAATCATGGCCTATGAGATCTCAAAGACCCTGAGCTATCGCGAGCGCGAGGTGCAGACCCCCCTTGAGAAGACCACCGGTCTTGAGCTCGACACACCGCTGGTGCTCGCCACCATATTCCGCGCAGGTGTCCCATTTCACCAGGGCTTCCTCAACTACTTTGACCACGCAGAGAACGCCTTTGTGTCAGCCTACCGCCGCTATAAAGAGAAGACATATAAAGACCACGATGACTTTGAGGTCTGCATCGAATACCTCGCCTCACCCTCGATCGAAGGGAAAACCCTCATCCTGGCCGACCCCATGCTCGCCACCGGCTCGTCGATGGAACTCAGCTATCGCGCTCTGCTCACCAAAGGCACCCCGGCCCACATCCACGTCGCCTCGGTGATAGCCTCACAGCAAGCCGTAGACTTCATCACCTCGCGCTTCCCCGCCGAGAAAACCACCCTCTGGATGGGAGCGATCGATCCCCGTATCAACTCCCACTCCTATATCCTCCCCGGTCTCGGCGACGCCGGTGACCTCGCCTACGGCACCAAAGACTGACCCCAGGGTCGCTCTCAATCCCCTTTCATCAAGATATTTATCTCGGCTCAAATACTCTAACCATCAAGGGCCAGCTCACCCCCGTGAGCTGGCCCTTGATGGTTATATCAGTCATTTTAATTATCAAAGGATTCTTTATACTTCGTTAATAATCAGAATCTTTGTGGAGGTTGTTATAAGAGTGAACATAACCAAAAAACTTAGACAACTATGGACAAAGAAAAGAAATCGTATTACGTAAACATGATTGAGGCCAAAGATGGTAAAATGGCCGAAGTGTTGAACTTTAATTTTGGCGGTCATCACGACATCGCCGACATGGTCGAGAAGGCAAAAGTTCTTGGCTTCGCCAAAGACAAGCATACCAAGGAATTTGTGCTGGCCATGCGGTTTATGCACCATGTGATCAAGAAAAACTCCGACAACCCCATCTTCGCTCAGTTTGCCTCACAGTTTGAGACATTCAAGCACGAGGTAAAAAGCAAAGTCGGTTGCGGATGTGACTGCAAGTAACGATAGCTAGTCAGATCAAAATCACGCGAGGCCGGTCGAAGATACTATCTTCGGTCGGCCTCCTGCGGTTTTATACCTCTGCCGAGGCGACTCCTCTCTGACTTAGAGAGAGTCACACATGCCATTTACTGCCTTATTTATCTAAAAAACAGATGAATAAATAAAGTGGCGAAAGAGAGAAAACGTCAGATTTACCTAAAATTACTCGGCATAAAGGTTTTCTGACTGCTGAGGAATATATTTCTCAACCAGCTCGCTGATCTTTTTCAGATCAGGCTTCTTATTGGCATAGTCAATCAACAGGCCCACAGGATAGAGGTCAGGGTCAGACGCTGATTGGAAATCAGCCGCATCCTCAGAATAGTCGCCATCCTCAACAGCGTCAGCCTCGATAGCGTAGTCACTGAACGCAATATCGCGTTCAGCGTCATGATGCCTCTCTATTCCGACCAGCAACGTAGTCGGTATAATACTAATCTGAGGATCCTCACCCCAGACACCGGGTTGATTGATGACCTCGGTCACCTTTTCGACAATAATGTCAGTAAGTTCTTTTCTTGTCATAGTAATGTTTTATAACCATAACACCTCTATCAGTCAAATAGTTTTCCACACCTCCACATCTTCTCGATCCCTTATCTTCACCTCGGATGACAGATTGGTGATGCGGGTTTACCCGGTATTGCACGCCGGGGTGTGGCGGAGTTAACCGCGGGGTTGCTGGTATGCGCCGAGGGTGGGGAGGGGGAGTCGGGGAGCGCCGTAGATGTCGGTTTGGGCCTCGGGGATGAGGAGGGTGGCATCGCCGGCGTTTAGGGCAGGGGAGTCGGGGGCGACGCGGTAGTCAAAGCGGTACTCCTGACGCGAGACGTCAAAGAGGGGGTCGGTTGCCCACAGGCAGTTGATGAAGTTCTCGTCATCGCTGCCCGATGATTTGATCAGGCAGTTGATGAGGGTGACGGGCAGGCCGGTGAGGTCGCCGTGCGAGAGGTCAGGACCGAGGCCGTAGATGATGGTGTTGTGGATGCGGGCAGTGAGCCACGGCAGGTTGGCGTCGTCGGGGTTGTCAGACTCTGTGTCGTCAGGGTCAGTCGGGTCGAGATGCTCAAACTGCAGGGCGGGGCCACCGATGGCGGTGAAGAGGTAGTTGTTGCTCAGTGTGCATTGGGTGATGAGGTGCTCTGAGCCGACAAGGCGCAGCAGTCCGCGTGACGCGTCGGTGAGTTCGCAACCCGAGGCGACGAGCGCCGAGTGTATTGCCTCGATGATATAGCTCTTGGTGTTGCGCACCACCGAGTTGACGATCTTGAGGGCCGGAGCGTCGACTGTGCCACCGCAGTGGTCAAGTATGATACCTTTCTCAGAGTTACGTATAGATGCGTGGCTGATGAGGTTTGCGGTCGATCCGGGTTTGAATGTTATGCCGCGCCATTGGCCTGACATCACCTCATATGGGATGGTGGCTGCCACGTAACCGGTGCGGTCACCGGTGATTTCGACAGGATTATCGACAGTACCCTCGATGGCGAGTGTGCCGTAGACGATGATGGCGGCATCATCATGCATCATCAGGCGTGCGCCGGCAGGGATGGTCAGGGTCGCACCCGGTTCGACCACGAGCGAGTCGCTCACCAGATAAGGTTTGGGAGAGTCCATGGCGGTATCTGAGGCGAAACGGGTGTCGCCGCTGAGACGCACGACATCCTGGCCGTTGGCTTTGACGGGGACAGATGAGGTGACACCGTTAACGCGGAAGTCGATGTGCGCCAATACCTCGACGGG
>CAMWLR010000052.1 GCA_947175215.1 uncultured Porphyromonadaceae bacterium | reverse complement strand
AAGCACGGAAGTTGTTGCCCATGCTCAATCCCAGCGCGTAGCTGATACGGTCTAATTTCTGTTCGTCCATAGTTTTAGGTTGTTTGTGAGGTCTGTCGGCAACCCGACAGACTTCATGGTGCAAAGTTACGCGAAAATCCGTAACTGAGTTAACAATTTTATCAAAAAATACTTAAATAACGCTCACAGTATCACCCAAAGAGTCACCACTGAGTTGCTCTCATTGTCACCCTTAGATTTACCTGCGTCATGGCGCGTCAACCTGGATCGCTCACCGATCCCTACACTATTATAACACCCGCCATCTCCCTAAAGTTCCCCGCCACTCCCCGGGAATATGCTCAACCGAACAGCTCTGAGTGACTCCCACTCTTATAAGTTTACCAACATTGCCCTACTTACCCCTTAAAAAGCATCTCCCGCAGGGTGGCGTGGCAGCCCTGTGGGAGATGCTTTTTAAGGGGGGTAGAGTTAATGAGAGGGTTATTTCTTCAGAAGAGGGGTTATTTTATCAATTGAGTCTTACGTAGGTAGCTCCATAGCCAGACTCATAAGTCAGTATCATAGTGGATGAGGTGGGGAAAGATACCCTGCAAACAGTTGTTTCACCGTCTGCCCAAAAGATCTGGAGTGTAGTGTTTGAGAGTTGATACCTAAACATTTCGTTATCCTCGGGATAGGCGGGGATAAAGAATAATAACCCGGTGCCGTCGGCATTGAATTGGAGACAATCATCATCGCCGATCTCATTCCAGCTGCCAAGAAGAAGCGAAGCGGTATCATTGGGCTCGTCTTTATCATCGTCATCACCGCAAGAGGTAAGCGAAACAGATAAAGTCGCAACTACGAGCAGCATCATCATGATGCGCCAAAATTTTGTGGTCGTCATAATTAAAGATGTTAGAAGTTTTTTTAAGTATGAAATTATTGGTGGGAGAATTTAGAAATCAGAGAAAGCGTTTTTTTGTAAGTACGGCACTGCCGACACCGCTCACCTCTGCCGACACCATTATCATGCCCCAGTCATTTCGTATCTCGCGCTCATATTCATTGAGGTATGATTTTAGTTCAGACATCAGCTGACGCTCCTCTGATGTAAGACTGCTTTTTGACGCCAGTGCGCGATAAGAACTCAGATACATTTGGCAATGAGTCCAAGTATCCCACGGACAATCAACGTTGCTTCATCCTTGACTGAGATTTGAAGTTTGCGAAGTTTCAAGAGGTCAAGAACAAAGCGTATTTACGCTTATTATGTCATTATACCCACCCGCTTACCCGCACGTGGCTTCAGCAGGGTGATTGTATTGCGTAAAGGTATGGCTTTAATCTTAATATTATTGGGGTATTGTAGTTAAATAGTGTTAATCGATTTTCAGGTTTTTGTTTATTGACAGCAAGGGTGAGATGGTGAGGCGGGGATGGATGGTGAGGCGGGGATGGGAGGTGACAGAAAAAGGCAGTGTGTCGGGGGTGACACACTGCCTTGGTGGTATTGATGCGGGGGCGGCCTGGTGCTGCCCTCTTTGTCATCTGTATGGTGATCAGTCGGCGAGTTTGGCTTTGATAAACTCGCGGTTGAGGCGGGCGATGTTGCTCAGCGAGATGTTTTTGGGACACTCGGCGGCGCAGGCACCGGTGTTGGTGCAGTTGCCGAAGCCGAGCTCGTCCATCTTGCGTACCATTGCGCGGGCGCGACGGGCGCGCTCTACCTGACCCTGGGGGAGGAGGGCAAACTGGCTTACTTTGGCTGAGACGAAGAGCATTGCCGAGCCGTTTTTGCAGGCTGCCACGCAGGCGCCGCAGCCGATGCAGGTTGCCGAGTCCATTGCCTCGTCAGCCACCTCTTTAGAGATGGGGAGGTTGTTGGCGTCGGGGGCACCGCCGCAGTTGAATGATACGTAGCCGCCGGCCTGCTGGATCTTGTCGAATGCGTGACGGTCAACCATGAGGTCGCGGATGACGGGGAATGCGGCTGAGCGCCAGGGCTCGATGGTGATTTCGTCGCCGTCTTTGAATTTGCGCATGTGCAGCTGGCAGGTGGTGATACCTTGCACGGGGCCGTGGGGATGGCCGTTGATATACAGCGAGCACATACCGCAGATGCCTTCGCGGCAGTCGTTGTCAAAGACCACGGGCTCCTCGCCTTTGTCTACGAGCTGCTGGTTGAGCATGTCGAGCATTTCGAGGAATGATGAGCCGGTAGAGACGTTATCGAGATGATATTTGACGAACTGCCCGGGTTCTTTGGGCCCACGCTGACGCCAAATCTTGAGGTTTACGCTAATTGTAGTTTCCATAATTGATTACGGGATTATCTGGGTTCGACGTGGGAGATTACGACTTATAGTTACGGGTCTGCACCTTGATGGCCTCATAGTTGAGGGGCTCTTTGAGCAGTACGGGTTTCTCGTTGTCGCCTGTAAACTTCCAGCAGCCTACATACATGTAGTCTTTGTCGTTACGGGCGGCTTCGCCGTCGGCTGTCTGATATTCCTCGCGGAAGTGCGCGCCGCAAGATTCGTTGCGGTGGAGGGCGTCGATAGCCATCATGCGTGCGATCTCGAGGAAGTCTTCGAGGCGGAGGGCTTTCTCGAGCTCGGTATTGAGCGAGTTGACCTCTCCGACGATGCGGAGATCTGAGTAGAATTCTTTCTTGATGGCGGCGATTTCGTCGACGGCCTTGACGAGCGACTGCAGGGTGCGGCCCATGCCGACGAGATTCCACATCACGTGACCGAGCTTTTTGTGGAGCTGGTCGGGGCTCTGCTTACCCTTGATTGCCATCAGGCGTGCGATACGGTCCTCGACAGCTTTCTGAGCCTCGTCAAATTCTTTGGTGTCGGTCTTGAAGCGGGGCACCTTGATCTGGTCGCTCAGATAGTTTTGCATTGTGTAGGGGAGCACGAAGTAACCGTCGGCGAGACCCTGCATGAGGGCCGATGCGCCCAGACGGTTTGCGCCGTGGTCTGAGAAGTTACATTCGCCGATGGCAAAGAGGCCCTTGATCGAGGTCTGCAACTCATAGTCAACCCAGATACCGCCCATTGTGTAGTGTGAGGCGGGGAAGATCATCATCGGGGTCTCGTAGGGGTTGTCATCAGAGATCATCTGGTACATGTCAAAGAGGTTGCCGTAGCGGTCGGCCACAGCTGCCTTACCCAGACGGTCGATGGCGTATTTGAAGTCGAGGTATACGGCATTGCCTGTGCCGACACCATAGCCGGCGTCGCAGCGCTCCTTGGCGGCGCGTGACGCGATGTCACGGGGGCAGAGGTTACCGAATGCGGGGTAGCGGCGCTCGAGATAGAAGTCGCGGTCTTCGTCGGGGATGTCGGTGGGTTTCTTCTTGCCGGCGCGGATTGCCTCGGCGTCTTCTTTCTTCTTGGGTACCCAGATGCGGCCGTCGTTGCGGAGCGACTCGCTCATAAGGGTGAGCTTAGACTGGTCTTCGCCGTGGACGGGGATACATGTGGGGTGGATCTGGGTGAAAGCGAGGTTGGCCAGGTATGCACCCTTGCGGAATGCCTGAATAGCGGCCGAACCGTTGCAGCCCATGGCGTTGGTCGACAGGAAGAATGCGCGGCCATATCCGCCGGTGGCGAGCACAACGGCGTGTGCGGCATAGCGCTCGAGCTCGCCGGTGACAAGGTTGCGCATGATGACGCCGCGTGCGCGACCGTCGATGAGCACGATGTCGAGCATCTCGCGACGGTTATAGCTCTTGACGGTGCCTTTCTCGATCTGACGGTTGAGTGAGGCGTATGCGCCCAGCAGAAGCTGCTGGCCGGTCTGGCCTTTGGCATAGAATGTACGTGACACCTGTGCGCCGCCGAATGAACGGTTGGCCAGCAGGCCGCCGTATTCGCGTGCAAAGGGTACACCCTGAGCGACACACTGGTCGATGATGTTGTTTGACACTTCGGCCAGACGGTATACGTTGGCTTCGCGTGAGCGGAAGTCACCACCCTTGACTGTGTCGTAGAAGAGGCGGTAGACCGAGTCACCGTCGTTCTGATAATCTTTGGCTGCATTGATACCACCCTGAGCGGCGATCGAGTGGGCGCGGCGGGGTGAGTCCTGGATGCAGAAGTTCATCACGTTGAAGCCGAGCTCGCCGAGTGTCGAGGCGGCTGATGCGCCGGCCAGACCGGTGCCGACAACGATGATGTCGAGGTGACGTTTGTTGGCGGGGTTGACCAGTTTCTGATGAGCCTTATAGTTGGTCCACTTGTCAGCTACGGGACCTTCGGGGATTTTGCTGTCAATCTGGAATTCAGGAAGTTTCGACGACTCGATGTCGGCGTAATCCTTCATGATGGGGGTTGAGTCGATCATTCCCTCCAGTTTCTTGAGATCTGCCATATCTGAGTGTGGTTTATTCGTTTACGGTTACGGTTTCAATCTCTGCGGCAGCTACCTGAGAGGGGCAGCCGTTGCAGTTATTCTCCTGACATACACCCTCCTGACCGCAGGTGCCGGCGGGACAGGTGCAGTTAGCGCCGACGCAGGTAGCGTCGCCACAGGCGGGGTTGTCACAGGGAGTGGCAGCCTTGCAGCCTTTCTCGCCGTGGCAAGGGGTAGCGTTGTCGCAAGCGCCCTTTGATGCCTCGAAGTAGGGGGCATCGGCGGCGCCGTCAGAGAGCTGATACATCTCGACATACTGCTCGACGAGGTCTTCGTTGGTGGTGTAATAGTGGCGGTGAGCCTGCACGGTGAAGACGATAGCCTCGGCGATGAAGAGGGCGATGACGGCTGTTGTCCAGACGTTACCGATGCACTTGAGGCGTGACATCCAGATCTTGCCGTTCCAACCGCAGCTCTGGAACATTGACCAGAAACCGTGGGTCATGTGAAACCACAGGGCGATGAAGCCCACGAGGTAGCAGGCGAGCACGAGGCCGTTAGAGAATGCCATCTCGAGGAACCATGTACCGGCGGCAGGGGGTACCTCTGCACCGCTGACGCTGTCAACGGCGTGACGGCCGAGGATCTCGGCAAACTGCATCTTGGTCCAGAACTGGATGAGGTGGAGCACCAGGAATGCCAGCACCACGATACCGAGCACGAGCATATTCTTTGATGACCACTCTACCTGAGGAGGACGCGAGGTCACTTCATAGCGGGCGTTGCCGCGTGCCTTGCGATTCTGCACTGTGAGCCAGGTGGCGTAAACGATGTGGAGGATGAAGCCGAGGGCGAGCACGAGCGAGCCTACGAGCGCATACCAGTTGGCGCCGAGAAACTCACAGATGACATTGTAGGCGGTCGGCCAGAAGATCGCCACTCCGTTCATCAACGCATGGAACGTCACGAATAGGATCAGGAAGGCACCTGTCAGAGACATGACCAACTTCCTGCCTATGGATGAGGATGTTAACCACATAAGTGTTTTTGATTTAGAGTTGTGTTGTTATTAAGGTTGATTTATTATTATTCTTAGCGAACAGTGACGTAAGCCTTAAGATGCTGAATTTGCGCGGTTGTGACGGGCCGACAACTCCTTACATAAAGGCTCTGATTATCCGACAAAATTAATGATTCTTCGCCATGTTTACAACAATTAACGAATTTTTTCGCTAATAAATCTCAAATTTATCGGTTGCGAGTAATAGGTGGAGAGAGGTGTTGAGAGTCATGTCGAGAGTTAAAATCAGGGCAGTGGGGATAAAACCGCGGGTGTTAAGTTGCGCGGGTGACAAATATTCGCTAACTTTGGGGGTCACAGGCGCGTGGCGCGCCTAAACTTATTATTAAAACGAAGATTAATGAAGATGAGAATACCGGTGCTCGCGCTTGCCGCAATGGCCGTCAGCACCCTTTCGGCTAAAGATCTGACACCCGGCGAGGCGCTTTCGCGCGCGATGGCCAATGATGGCGCGGGGGTGGCTAAATCTGCCGCTGTCGGTGAGATGAAGATTAAGTCTGTGTTGAATATGTCTGATGAGCGCCCTGCCCTCTATCTCTTTGAGGGTGCCGGCAATATGCTCGTTGTGCCGGCAGATGACCGCATCCCCCCGGTGCTGGGCTATCTCGACAGCAGCTCACAGGGCGAGATGCCGCCACAGCTCGAGTGGTGGCTCTCTGAGTATGTAAGAGAGATAGAGTATCTGGTGTCTCAACCTCAGAGTGGAAGCGGTGTATATATCGCAACTGCTGTGAAGTCACAGGCTGCCCGTGCCCCTATCTCACCTCTGGTGTCGACTAAGTGGAATCAGGCATCACCTTATAATTATCTGTGCCCGACAGTGTCGGGTGATAAATCTGTCACCGGGTGTGTGGCCACCGCGGCCGCCCAGGTGATGAAATATCACAATTACCCCGAGTCGGGGAAGGGGACTGTGACTTATACCGATAACGGAGTGAAACGTACACTCAATTATGACGGTAAGAAATTTGATTGGGCAAATATGCTCGACAGTTATAACGCCACCTATAGCTCTAAGCAGCGCGATGCCGTGGCATATCTGATGCAGGCCGTGGGTTATGCTTCTCACATGGGTTACTCGCCAAGTGCCTCCGGAGCTACCTCCGAGGAGATGGTTGTCGGGGTCAAGCAATACTTTGGCTATAACGACAAGATGGAATATATCTATCGTGACAACTATACATTGTCTGACTGGGAAGACCTGCTGTATAACCAGCTGAAAAATGTCGGCCCGGTCTATTATGCAGGTACAGACGCTGTATATGCCGGTCACGCCTTTGTTTGCGACGGATATTCATCCGACGGATTTTTCCACTTCAACTGGGGTTGGGGCGGCGCATACGACGGCTACTTCAAGCTCCTTGATCTCGTGCCCGAGGGGCAGGGGATAGGCGGAAATGTCGGCGGCTTTAATTTTGATCAAGGTATAACAGTCAACTTTACAAAGCCGGGAGCTCCGACGGTTGATGTCGACCTCCCCTCATGCTCGCTCTACGGCAATCTGCAGGCTGTGGCTGATGGTGACTTTGCGTTGCGATTCTCATCAGACGATGGTGGCGTATTCTTTGCCAACTCCTCTGACCACACTGTCAGAATCGATATGGGGGTAAAAGCCGTCAATATGACGACCGGCGAGGAGTCGGTCAGGGGAAACAACGAATACTTTAATCTCGCCAGCTACTATGGATTCGCAGAGCTATCGCTTGAGATACCCGCGAAT
Organism: uncultured Porphyromonadaceae bacterium; assembly: GCA_947175215.1. GTDB lineage: Bacteria > Bacteroidota > Bacteroidia > Bacteroidales > Muribaculaceae > UBA7173. The sequence continues at coordinate 9,893 of CAMWLR010000052.1, read as the reverse complement.
CTTGCCGATGGTGACTACCGGATGTATATGGTCTACCGCGAATATGGAGCAGGAGACTGGACTCTGCCCCGTCATCCGATATCTAAATATGATTATGTGTATGTAAGCATTATCAACGGCGAGATAAGTGCCGTGGGTAATCTGCCGGCCGCAGAATTATCGATCACTTCACTGTCGGTCGAAAGCAGGGCATATATGTCAAAACCGCTTAAGCTCGCCTATCGCCTGTCTAACGATTCAGATCTTGAGATCTATACCGGCTTGAGACCTATATTCTTCACTCTTTCGGGTCAGAGCGCCACCCTTATCGCTACCGGCGATATTTATGCCGTAAATATGACCCCGGGGGCTTCGTCTGAGATAGAGACCATAGTGACGATGACACCTCAGTCGGGTTATGAGAGTTTCAGCGGCTCGGCGTATCTCGGAGTAATGCGTTATGACGGGAATGCGATAGAGGCCTATGTGCCTGTCACAATCTTAAAAACACCCGGTGAGCTAAAGGTAGCGACAACGGGGTATTCGTTTATCGGAGACAGCAACAATGCCGATGCCAACAACCTGCAGTTTAACTGCGGATTCAGGGTTACGGGCGGATACTGGTGCTATCCGGCCTCGGTTCTGGTCTTTGACAACGCCGGTTATTACGTGACGACATTCAAGTCGGCCCAGACATTCTTCCTCTCAATGGCTCAGTCGGCAACGACCATCGTATCCGGGACGCTCCCCGATGCGACTGTCGGTAGCAGATACTCGGCGTACTTCGGCTACATGACAGACACCGACTACGACATGTTCGGCAGTCCAGTCAACTTTAAGATCGGCATACCCTACTCGGGTGTCGAGGATGTCACGGCTGACAGTGATGCCTCACAGGTTAAGGTAACGATTGACCGCAACGGCGGGGTGATGACAGCCATCGCTCCTACAGCGATCGCTGACGTGGAGGTATGGGGTATCGACGGGCGCCGGCTCAATGCCGCCGCAGGGGTCAACGGCACAACCGCCACAGTCGATACCACCGCATTGCCCCGCGGTGTGCTGATCGTCAGGGTGACCCTTGCCGACGGCAACACCGCCACCGTCAAGACGGTCAATTGATAAGAATAGTCTTAATTACAACCTTATTACTACATTACTATATTACAACCTTGAATTTGTGATATGAAAAGAGTTTTTTGCGCTATGGCTATGACAGCCGCTGTGATGGGTATGACGGCGTCACCTCTGACTCCCGGCGAGGCCCTCGCCCGTCTGTCATCAGATCCGCAGGGTGCACGTATGCTCCCCGGTAAGGAGCATCCGCAACTGTTGCGTACTATAAAGACACAATCTGACGCACCCGCGGTGTATATCTTCGCGCAGGGTGATGACCGTCTGCTACTGGTCGGCGGCGATGACCTGGCCGAACCGATAGTTGGTTATATCGACTCCTCTGCCACCGGCGAGATGCCCCCTCAGCTCGAGTGGTGGCTGTCAGAGTATGCCCGTGAGATCGAGTATGTAAATAGTTGTGCCGCCTCAGGCGCCAAGGCGCAGAGCCCGGCAGCCCCCAACGTCAATCAGGCTCATCCTTACGTTGCACCGAGGGCCATCCGTCCGCCGGTGTCACGGTTTGTCTATACCCGCTGGAATCAGGACTCTCCCTATAATGATCTATGCCCGACAGTCAGCGGTAAACATTGCATGACCGGGTGTACGGCCACCGCCGCAGCTCAGGTGATGAAGCACTTCAACTATCCCGAGCACGGCACAGGTGTCAAGACTTACACTCCGAATGTAAATCAGACAGGGGCTACGCTCTATAAAAACCAGTTGACCCTCGATATGTCGACGGTGACCTTTGACTGGGACAATATGCTCATGACTTATGACAATACCGCCACAACGGCTCAGACAACCGCCGTGGCGACGCTGATGAAGGCCGTCGGTTATGTCGCTGAGATGAACTACGGTACCGGCTCATCAGGTGCCTCGACGGCGACATGTGTCAACGGTATGCAGCAATATTTCGGATATAACTCAAAGGCTGCCGTGCTCGACCGTCAGGCTTACGCCCGCGATGTGTGGGAGGATATGGTGTATAATAACATCAAGACCGTCGGTCCGGTGCTTTATTCGGGATTTAACCTTACCTCGGCCGGTCACGCCTTTGTCTGTGATGCCTATGACGGCGGTTACTTTCACTTCAATTGGGGTTGGGGCGGCTCATACGACGGCTGGTTTAAGTTGACAGCCCTGACACCTGCGGGCGAAGGTATCGGCGGCAACGGGTCGGGAGATTACAGCTTTGATCAGAATGCTGCATTCAATATCACACGACCCACCGGCGCCACCATCGAGCTCGACACCCATCAGTTTACATTCGGTGGCAATGTCACCGGCAGCGTGGCGGATGATAAGTTCACAATGACCACCACCTCGAGTCTGATGCTTAAAAACAATCTTGCGACCACCAACGTCACCGGCGGTATAAAGATTGTCGCCGAGGATGGTACGGCCACATATAAGAGATGGATCTATGCGGCAAGTAATCTCCCCACAGGGTATTATTTTCATACGATAGATATATGGTTGCCCACACTTGCAGACGGCACATATAAACTCTATCCTGTGGCAATGGGTGAGGATGACACGGAGTATCAGAATGTCTACGGCCCTGTCGGTGCTGTCAACTATGTCACTGTGACTGTGAACGACGGCGAGTGGACGGTCAGCGACGTACCCGCGCCCAAATTAGAGATCACCGATGTTAAATTGCTGACACCGTTTTATCTCTTCACAGACTTCAAGCTCTCTTATACAGTATCCAATAACAGTGATATAGAGATACTCGACGGCATACAGCCATACTTCTATACAAAGTCATCGGCAGCTCCGGCCAAAGTCCCCACAACCGCCGGTACAAATATGGTGGCCGTGGGTGACGGTGTACTCTACGACCTCACCCCCGGTGAGAGCCAGCCGACAACTCAGGTGACGGGAATGACCTGTTATACCGGTACTGTTCCCTCAGGTCAGATATATCTCGGTTTACGTTCAGCAGGCTCGGGTGAGATCCTTGTCGAAAAACCGATCACGCTCGGCAACAAACCCGCAGCTGCGTCACTGGCACTCAACTCATTCAGCTTTGACGGCGACAGCGACCATGCCGATGCCAATAATCTTGAGTTTAATATCAACGTGACTTGTAAGTCGGGCTATCAGGCCGCTCCGCTCGGTGTATGGATATTCTCTACCGGGGGTGGTAGCAATCTGGCCCATCTCACATCAGATGATGTATTCCTGTCTGCCAACCAGTCAGAGAGTACGGTCATCAGCGGAGCTTTCCCCCAGGGTAAGATCAACACTAAATACTTTGCCATGCCGGCTACCGGGACAACGCAATTGGGCAATTACAATAACTACCAGTATTTCACCGTCGGCACAGTGGTTGCCGGTGTAGAGAGCGTGACCGAGGATGAGGAGGAGGGTGCAAAGGCATTCTTTGTCTGCGACCGTCAGACCGGTGTGCTGACCGTTATGGCAACCGCTCCGATAAGCACGGTTGATATTTACACTCTCGATGGCCGTATGCAGTCTCTCCCTGTCTCGATCGACGGCGAGAACGCCGGCGTGTCGGTCAGCGCTCTCCCCTCGGGGGTGGCTATCGTCAAGGTGACTATGGCTGACGGCAGCATTGCGGTCGAGAAATTTGTCAAGTAACGTCAACCATTACGCTCACTTATACCTTAATATATTAAACGTCATACAGCAATATATTAAACCATAATTTAGTCACGATGTCTCCGACATTCTCATACCTGCTCTCGGCAGCCGCCACTCTGGCTCTCACTGTCGGCTGCACGTCAAAGCGTGCAGCCGAGGCTGACGAGCTACCCCCTGTCGCTACTCCCGTAAAAATTGACGATATGAAACAGAATCCTATCCCCTCGCAAGGTCCGCTCGAAGTCATGCCGAAGGTTATCCTCTACAAGACCTCGGGTGACTACCTCAATAATGTGCCGGTGCAGCTCAATGCCGACGGTACGCTGCTGAGTTTCCCCGCGCCTACCGATATACCGGCAAACGCCACACCGATAAAACTCAAGAGCGGCTGGCTTATCAGTCCGGTCGGCGTGGGTAAGCAGACGGTATTCACCACCTATACATACGACGAGTATCGCAACCTCAAGGAGACCCCGACCCCCGAGGAGATCCTCAAGGCCGTCATTCCCGGCTCAAGGGTCACTATCGCCATCACTGCGCCGATGACTCTCGAGCAGGCGCTCGCTGACCCGGACTCGGTCGACTGTTATCTCTCACCGACACCGAGACAGTAAAATAGTGGCAGCGCAAAGTAATCTGACATTGAATATCTTAGGGTGTGGCTCGGCCACACCCTCACGCCGTCATCTGCCTGCGTGCCAGGTGATAGAGCATAACCGCGAACTGTTGATGATCGACTGTGGCGAGGGTGCCCAGCGCAGCATGATGATGCAGGGGCTCAATTTTGCGCGCCTGCGCCATATCTTCATCTCGCACCTGCACGGCGACCATTGCCTGGGACTGCCCGGGCTGCTGTCGACCCTGTCGCTGCATCAGATGGGGGGCACGCTGACGGTGCATACCTTTGAGGAGGGGGCTGAGATTTTCAGCAAGATCGTTGATTTCTTTTGCCGCGAACGCTCGTTTGACCTGCAGTTTAACATACTCGATCCGACCCGACGCGGTATCGCTCTCGAGACCAAGAGCCTGACGGTCGAGAGTTTCCCGCTGCGTCACCGTGTGCCGACCGTCGGTTATCTGCTGCGCGAGAAACCCAAGGTGCGCCATATAATCGCCGATGCGGTGAAATTTTTTGATGTACCGGTGAGCAAGCTCAAGGAGATTAAGGAGGGGGCAGACTTTGTCACCCCCGACGGCCGGATTATAGCCAATAACCGTCTGACGCGCGATGCCGACCGGTCTGCGAGCTATGCCTACTGCTCAGACACCCTGTTTGACCGCACGCTTGTCGATGTGGTCAAGGGGGTAGACCTGCTCTATCATGAGGCCACATATGCCGATGATGCGACAGTCAAGGCCCGCGAGCGGTTTCACTCAACGGCCTCGCAGGCAGCCGTCATTGCCCGTGATGCCGGTGTCGGGAAATTGCTGTTGGGCCATTACTCAAAGGCCTATCCAGACGAGGCACGACACCTTGCCGAGGCGAAAACGATATTCCCTGACACTATACTTGCTTACGAAGGTCTCAAACTGCCTATATGAGCTTAATCTCATACATATCAAGCCTGTTGCGGACGCTTGTGGCCGTGGTCGCGTTAGTGGCGGTGACAGAGGCGCGTGGCGAGACCCCATCGTGTGACTTCTCATTCGAGACACGCGAGGGTCGTCAGACGACACTGCTTGGTGAATTGCGCGCAGTTTCGCCCGATGCAGCTGTCGTCTTGCTGCTTTTTGATCCTGACTGCGGTGAGTGTCATGCCCTTGAGCAGAGTCTGATGGCTGACAGTCAGCTTGCTGACTCTGTCGCAGCCGGTCAGGCAACGATAATCGCAGTCTATCCCTGTGACGGAGTGTCCGAGGCTGACGACCCCAATATGGCGGCATATCGGCGCGTGTGCGGTGAGTTACCCTCAGGGTGGACGGTGGGTATAGATCACGGATCTCTATTCGAGACAGACGCCTGTGTGTGGGATAACCTGCCGCTGTTGATGAGATTCCGCGCCGGGGAGATGATAAGGACAGAGGATGTCGATATAACAGATAGAGCCGATGACAACTGACAAGCAACCGATGACAAGTGACAATCTGAAGATATTTATTTCGGCCGGTGAGGCGTCAGGTGATCTGCATGGCGCTGACCTTGTGGCGGCGCTGCGACGCGATGCCCCGGGGAGCGAGATCCGTTTTCTCGGCGGAGACATGATGACCCGCGAGGCCGGGCATGAGCCGTTGATACATTACCGCGATATGGCGTATATGGGGTTTGCCGAGGTGCTGCGTCATCTGCCGGCGATAGCCGCCAACCTCAAGAAAGCCACTGAGGCGATAAGCGAGATGCGCCCCGATGCACTTGTGCTGATAGATTATCCGTCGTTTAACCTCAAGCTGGCGCGTCACGCCAAGACGCTCGGTATACCGGTGTTTTTTTACATATCGCCGAAAGTATGGGCATGGAAGGAGTGGCGTGTCAAGGATATGCGCCGTTATTGCGACAAGATACTCTCGATACTTCCCTTTGAGGTAGATTACTTCAGGGGCAAAGGGCTTGATGTCGAATATGTGGGTAACCCGTCGGTGGCTGAGGTCGCCCGTAAAAAGGCTGATATGCCGACGTGCGCCGAGTTTAACCTGCGTCACGGTCTCGACCCTAACCTGCCGTTGCTTGCTCTCGTGCCGGGTAGCCGTCGCGGTGAGATCAGGGGCAATCTGCCGATAATGGTTGAGGCTGCCCTGAGATTCCCCGGGTTACAGCCGGTGGTGGCCGCTGCCCCCTCAGTACCTCTTGAGTTTTACCGTTCGCTCGGTGTGCCCAAATTAGCCCATATACCGATTGTGACCGATGCGACATTTGAGTTGATGGGGCTGGCCGAGGAGGCATTTGTTACATCGGGGACTGCCACGTTGGAGTGTGCGTTGCTGGGGACGCCGCAGGTGGTCTGCTACCGCTCGTCGGGGTCAAAGATATTCTATAATATAATGAGTCACGTGCTCAAATGTCCGCATGTGACGCTCCCCAACCTTATCGCTAACGGCCTTGACGGCGAGCGGTTTGCCAATGAGGTCGTGCCTGAGTTGCTGATGCATCATTGCAATCCTGACGAGTTGGCCGCCAATCTCGAGAAGATACTCCCCGGTCGCCCGGGGCGTCGCGAGATGCTTGAGGGATATGATCGTATGCGGTCTCGTCTGACAGAGTCAGATGCGCCGGGCAATGCCGCCCGCGCCATACTGCAAGGTGTTCATAAAAATAATCAGTGACCTGTAAATTGCTCAGGTTATAGTCATTTGTGGATAAAAACGGGGGATTGTTCTGTCAAAATGTCAATAATTCCGAAATATTTTGTAATTTTGCAGAAAGAATAAGTATCAAATCCACTATATGGACAAGACTGCCTCAATAGATAATCTCGACCGACAGATATTGTCGATCGTCATGCATAATGCCCGCATCCCCTCTAAAGATATTGCTCTTGAATGCGGCGTATCACGCGCGGCCATACATCAGCGCATACAGCGCATGATCGAGCTCGGGATCATCACCGGCTCGGGATATACGGTAAATCCCAAACTACTGGGCTACTCGACCTGCACCTATATCGGTGTCAATCTCGAGCGTGGCGCGATGTATAAAGATGTGGTGCCCGAGCTCGAGAAGATTCCCGAGGTGATCGAGTGCCACTTCACCACCGGCCCTTACACGATGCTCATCAAACTGTTTGTTCGTGATAATGAGCATCTGATGGAGCTGCTAAACAAGAAGATACAGATGATCCCCGGAGTGACGGGCACAGAGACTCTTATCTCTCTCGACAATTCAATTTACCGCACCATCCCCTTGCATAAAGATTGACCCCGAGGGTCACCGACCGGGATGGTGTGACACTCTGCCACACCTGCTGTACCATGATAATCGGATATGACGGCAAACGTGCTGTCGAGAACAATACCGGTCTCGGCAACTATTCGCGCCTACTTGTCGAGGTGCTTGCCGACCGCTACGCTGACAACAATTACCTGCTGTATGCCCCACGGCTCAGGGAGAATCCTCGCCTGCGTCCGTTGCTCGAGCATACCAATGTCAATATCGTCACCCCCGGGTCACTGTGGGGGAGAATGGCCTGCTCGGCGTGGCGTTCAAATGGGATAACCTCTCAGCTCAAACGCGACAAGGTAGATCTCTATCACGGTCTGTCGGGTGAACTGCCGCTCAATATTGATGAGTTTGACGGCCCGACGGTGGTGACGGTGCATGATGTTATCTTCCGCCGCTTCCCCGAGGTTTACAGTCCGATCGACCGCAGGATATATGATTATAAGTTTGGTCGCGCCGTGCATGACGCGACACGTGTCATAGCCATCTCGCAACGGACCAAAAAGGACATCATCGAATTTTACGGTATAGACTCCGATAAGATTGATGTGGTGTATCAGGGATGTGACAGTCAGTTTCATACCCGTCCCTCAGATGATGAGATCGCGCAGGTCAAGAAGAGATATGGTCTCGACCGCCCCTATATAATCACGGTCGGCACGGTCGAGACACGTAAGAATCAGGCGCTGGCACTGATGGGACTCAAGTCGCTGCCCGATGAACTCGATCTCGTGATCGTGGGGAAGCATACACCTTATGCACGGGTTCTCAAAGATTATATCGACCGGGAGGCGCTTGAGTCGAGGGTGAAGTTTATAGAGGATGCACCGTTTGCCGACCTGCCGGCACTTTATGCAGGGGCATTCTGCTCATCATATACCTCGCGCTACGAGGGTTTCGGTATTCCGGTTATCGAGAGTCTCGGTGTGGGCACGCCGGTGATTGTTGCCACGGGTTCGTGTCTTGAGGAGGCAGCAGGGCCCTCGGCTCCGGCGGTAGATCCTGATGATGTCGAGGAGTGGCTCAACACAGTCAAGGAGTTGATCAACTATCCCGCGACCCGCGCCAAACTCGCCCGTCAGGGTATGGAGTATGTCAAACGATTCAGTAACGAGGATATGGCCGAGCGCACGATGGAGACCTATCGCCGTGCGATCGACGAGTATCACCGCAAATAATGCCGGGTGACAATGGATAAGAAAGATAATCAGCAGAGTGTGCTTGCCGGCAAACGGTTGCTGGTGGTCGGTGCCGGTGGCTTTATCGGCGGTTTTATCTGCACCGAGGGTATCCGTCGCGGTATGCAGGTGACTGCCGGGGTCAGGCAATCGACATCGCGTCGCTATCTGACCGACACGGCTCTTGACTTCCTGGTACTTGACTATGATGACCCTGCCGCGATGGAGCACGCTGTAAGCGAGTCACCGCGCTGGGATTACATTATATATAATCTCGGGGCGACCAAGGCGGCTACATTCCCAGAGTTCAATCTGATAAACTATGAGTATCTGCGCCGGTTTGTCGAGGCGTTGAAAAAGACTGACCACGTGCCCGAGAGGTTTCTCTATATGAGTTCGCTCTCGGCCCTCGGCCCGGGAGATGAGAAAGGATATACGCCGCTTGACTCGTCGACAGTCCCTAATCCCAATACGCGATACGGGCTATCAAAGGTCAAGGCCGAGCAGTATCTCGAGTATCAGAGCGGGATGCCATACATAATCTTTCGCCCCACGGGGGTGTACGGCCCGCACGAAAAGGATTATCTGATGATGGTCAAATCGATCGACTCTCACTTTGACTTCGGTGTGGGATTCAAGCCCCAGATGCTGACATTTATATATGTCGATGATCTGGTGACGGCGATGTTTGACGCCCTGGTGTCGGGTAAGGTCGGCAAGAAATATATCATCTCTGAGGAGAGATCTTACACTCAGAAAGAGTTCAGGCAGATCGTGGCCGATGAACTCGGAGCGAAATGGGTCATACCCGTCAGGTTGCCCCTGTGGATGACCTGGGTGGCCTCATACGTGGCCGAGAAAATCGGGCATCTGCGTGCACGCCCCTCTACTCTAAACCGCGACAAGTTCAAGATAATGAAACAGCGCAACTGGAATGCCGATGTCTCTGATGCTCAGCGAGACTTCGGGTTCAAGACCCGCTTCTCGCTGCGCGACGGCATACGCGAGACCGTGCACGCCTATCGCGAAAACGGCTCAAAATAACACGGCATGAACGCTAAATAACGCTGCCATGAAGTCAAAATAACGCTGCCATGAATGATAATAGAGAACAGTCAGAGGTGACGCCCTCCGCT
>CAMWLR010000051.1 GCA_947175215.1 uncultured Porphyromonadaceae bacterium | reverse complement strand
TAATTACGACACAGCCTCCGGTAAAAGGGAGAGGCGAGAGATTCTAAAAGAATCTTTTCGGGGAGTTGTAGAAATCTGATGTCGGTGGTGGTCAGAAGATGATCTGCAGACGCGCCTCGATGGTGTTGACGTGGCGTGACGAGAGCAGGTCAGCGACGTGACGGTCACGCACGTTGGTGTATGAATAGCGCAGACGCGCGATCATATACTGGTTGATGTAGTAGTTGAATGTGCAGCTCGCATCCTGGCTGATGCCGCCGAATATGCCGGCGTGTGAGTCGTTGGCGTTGGTGTAGTTATAGCCTAACACTACCTCAAGCGACTTGGGGGCCGGGGTGGCCATGCCGCAGTCGGCGTGGTTATAACCGTAGATGCCGCCGAGAATCAGTGCACGGAAGAGGCCGTAGGCGCCTTGGGCGCGATAGTTGCCGAATCCGTCTTTGCGGGCAACATTCATGTAATAATACTGAGCCTCGAGAGCAAAGTTGTTTTTGATAAGCAGTAACTCGGGGCTCATCTTTATCATCCCGCGGGCATGGTCGATGCTGGCGTTGAGCAGGTTGACCTTAGAGACACGGCTGGGGAAGTTTGAGGTGAAACTGAATGCCGAGTGGTCGTTGGCCGTCGGTGTGGCGTAGTTAAACGAGTAGCCGATCTGCAGGGCATCGCCGTCGGCGTGGCGCGGACGCCATACCAGGCGGGTCTCGCCGCCCCATGCCTGTTTACCCATATCGGTGGCGTTGTTGGTCATTGCGGCAGCCTCGGCGTATGCGGTGACGGCGGCAAAATACTGACCTTTGTCAAAGATATATGACAGGGCGAGGAGTCGGGGATTTGAGTAGAAGAACTCGTTTGAGGTGGGTTCTTCGTATGACGGTTTCATCGACGACGATGTCTCTGAGTTGAGGCCGAACTGCGGGCAGAAGTATCCACCTTTGATAAGGTTATGCTCGTTGAAGTCATACTCGATATATACATCCTTGAGGCTGACTTTGCCGTAACCGAAGCCGACGTCGACTTTGGCTTTCCACTTGCCGTAGCCGGCCTTGACACCCAGACGCAGGTCGGGTATGGCCACGCCGTCGACAAATTTCTTGTCAGATGAGGTTTCGGGATCGAGGTTATCGTTACCGCCGAGATATACGGCGCCGTCCATCAGGATACGACCGGTAGGGCGGACGGTGAATTTAGGTTCTGCGGAGTCATCTGCCGCAGCCGACATGGTAGCCAGGGCCGCGCAGGCCAGAGCGATGATTATAGGTTTCATAGCTGTCGGATGATGGGGGTTAGACTTGAATTATAGTTTAAGGGGGGAGGTGTGTGACTGTCAGATATGTGTCGGTCAGGTCAGAACTGTCAGTAAGGTCAGTCTGTGGTCGTGGGTGTAGGCACGGGTTTGCCGGTGGCCACTTTACCTGCTTTCTTGAGGGCTTTGAACTCTTTCTTGGCTTTCTCGAGCTGAGCCTGGAATCCGGGGTCGGCATGCAGACGGGCCACTGTCACGGCTCCGGTGATACGGCCGGCATCGACGTCGCTCTGGAAGTGGTAACCGCAGATGACGCGGCTCTCGCCCATCTCATATCCGCGTTTGAGGATGTCATTCTGACGCTCAGGGTTGATCTCGGCGAGTACAAGCGCTGTTGCCCAGCCTATCGAAGTGTGACCCGAGGGGTAAGACCCGTTGGTCGAGAGTTCCTCTTGCTGCTCGGGGTTGCAGGTGTCTTCGTCATAGAATGCAAACGGGCGTGTGCGGTTATAGTAATCTTTGGCCTCGCGTGTGCCCAGGTCACCGGCGTCTTCGCGCATGCCGATTATGAGTTTGAGCAGTTCGGGTGTATTGATGCTGTCGATAGTTATGCCAAAAGACTCTGAGAACGCCATCGGCACGCCGTTGCCGCTGACACGTGCGTCGCGGAAAGCCTGAGCGCCGCGCTCGGTGTTGCGCATCGTCTTACCCCAGTTATAGCGGGCCTGGTCATTGAGGAATGTGATGGATGCACCGTCGGGTGGGGGAGGCAGCAGCAGATAGCTGTCGGGCAGGTCACCCTCCTGTAGGAAGAAGAGCTCGGGATTGGTGCGGTGATCTTTGATTTTTTTAGCAGGTGCATCCTGAGCAAACGATGCTGATGAGGCAACCAGCAGACCCAATGCGAGGGCTGCTGTGCGGAGCAGATGGGTTGAGGAGTTTTTCATGATTCCTGAAATTTGGTTTGATTTATCAGATACTAACTTAACAAGAGTTGTTAAAATAGGTTTAACAACGTCAGTATGTTATAAAACATAGTCGGGAATCATGCCGACCTGCCGGCTGTTATCTCGTGGCCCTGAAGGCGATGTGCTTGAGCATGAATACAGGTATGTTGACCGCCACAACCATGCCGATGATGATAAACAGACAGGTCAGGCCATTGTAGTTGAGCAGATAGATGTAGTGGTCAAAATCGGCCTCGCCGTGGGCTGACAGACAGCCGATGAGGGCGGCCACCGTGCGGTAGGCATACATGCCGGGGATCATCGGCAGCAGCGCAGGGGCGAGGCACACCTCGGCCGGACATTTCACCGTGGGGGCGAGCAGCACGCCGACTATGCCGATGACAAAGGCAGCGATGGTCGAGGCCCAGATGATGTTCATCCCCAGAATGTCGGGTGACATCAGGATGTAGCGCAGGGCGTGACCCACGGCGGCGGTGATGCCGCAGCAGAGGTAGGCTCGGCGGGGGGTATTTGAGATCGATGAGAAACCGATGGCGGCGATCGCTGCCAGGAATCCGTCTTCGAGTATCTTGAGTATTGTCAGTGCAATCATGTCGATAGAGGTCAGAAGTCAGATGTGAGAGGGCGGAGGTCAGATTACACGTAGGCCTAACAGGTACATACCGGCACACAGCCCCACCGACAGGCAGGCCGTCAGCACCAACGCATCGACAAATCGGCTGAAGGCGCAGAGATATCGCGAGGCGATGAGATCGCTGACGGCGTTGATATACGGCACGCCGGGGATGAGATACAGCACACTGGTACCTAAGGCTATTTCGGGGGTTGTCCCCCAGTGAAAGAAGTGAGCTCCGGCACAGAGCATCGATGACACAAAGGCGCAGCATAGAAATATCACGCGGGCGTCGCGTTTATGGGCCGCCATAATCTGTTTGAGTTTGAATCCGGCCAGTGTCGACACAAACACCACGGCGATGGCGATAAGATCGCCGCCAAACAGTCGGCAGAATGCGGCATTGGCCATCGAGGCCAACAGCCACACCTCATTGGGGGCGGTGCGCGGTGTCGAGATTATCTCGTGGAAACGTCTGACGGCTTGGTCATAATCGAGTTTACCGTCGGCCACCTCCCAGCTCAGACGACTCAGCAGGGTGTTGATTGTGAAGTTTATGCCGCAGCGAGAGGCCTGTCTTATCACAACGGGCATCTCGGCGTTACCCTGGGGTGAGTGTGCATACAGTTCGACGTGGCGTGGCATGACGGTCACGTCGACCTCAATGCCGAACGCCCGCGACATGCGGGTGAGGTTCTTGTCGATGCGTATGCAGGTAGCGCCGCATCCCCACAGCCACGCGGTGTACTCGCTCAGAAACTCGAGTTTCTCGCGGAAATCGCGGCATGAGTCAGTCACGCTGTCGGTGGCGGTTATCGGGCAGCTGACGCTGTCGTCACAGATATATGCTTGATCGGTCATAACGGATAATTTGCAGGTTTAGTCATCAATGTGCCGGTGGGTAATCATTTCGCAGGGCTGTCATCATAATGATACCCCTCGGCGGTGACTCTCGGGCGGGGATGCCAGTGGGGTGAGGTGATGTCGCGCTCGGGGCGGTAGAGGGGGGTAGTGATGCCGGCTATGCCGAGTATCATCTGCCCTAAGTTGTCGAGCATCGCGCTGCGGTCGGCTGCCGAGCGTATCCTCTGCTCGATGGCCGGATACTGCTGTCTCAGCGAGTCTGACATCCACACCATAAAGGGTATGTGATACTGGCGGTCGAGCCACGCGCGGTCTTGAGGCATGGGGCGGTTGCGGGCCTCGACGGGCGCGAGTTCCCATGAATCCTCGCCGTGGTCTGAGAAGTATATCAATATCGTGGGGCGGTCGCGGCGCGAGTCGATGATGGCGTTAACGATTGAGTCGTTATAATATGTGGCGCTGTCATATGCGGCTATCTCGCGGCGGCGGTCGTCATTGAGCCATGGGTGATCAGAGGTGATATCTGAGATGTCAAAACGCGGCGTGCCTGGGAAACGGTCTGAGGCGGGAAAATGCTGCCCCCACAGATGATAAATCACCAATTTACGACCGGATTTTTCGCGCGGGATGAGCTTGCGGCCGATATATGAGAGGTAGTCGCCGTCATAGTTAAAGGTAGAGTCAGAGACGCCGTCATAAACCTCAGAGAGGTTGACCGGTGAGTAGATCATCCGTCCGATCCCGGCATCAGATGTACGTGATACGGTCTGGTTGTCATAGTGATAAACGTTCCATCCGGCTTTCTTGATAAGCAGCGGGAAGTAAACACTGTTATACCATGTCTCATCCTCAGAGAGATCGTTGAGATTAAGAAAATTACGCAGTGACGCGGTGGTGAAGTTTGCGGCCGTTATCATATCTGAGAAGACCACCAGACGCCCGCTGTCGCATTGCTCTTTAAGCCGCGGTGTGGTGTTGAGATAATAGCCGTAGAGGGGTGAGTGTTGTCGTATAAACGACTCGCCGATGACGATGATGATGTCGAAATCGTTCTCGGCGGGTGATGTGACGGGGATGGATAATGCTTTGGCCTGACACTCCTCCCATGCCGCGATATTCTGATTTTGCAGGGATATATCTTTATAGATATAGAGCCATTTCGAGAGGGGATCGCCGAGTCTCAGGCGGTTTGTGCGTATCAGCACCGGATTATCGGGGGTCTGAGAGGCCCAGATAAGCAGGTCGTTGTAATTGTTGAATGTGACCGACCGTAGTTGCGGTATGAGCAGCGACAAGCCCCCGATGACAGCCATCGCAATGGCCGCGGCCGGGAGGTAAGACCTCATTAAAGTGTGCTTGGATGCGTGTCGGCGCAAGTGTCTGACGGCTGTCGGGACAATTAGCGAGATGGCGCTGATGATGAGTAATACAGAGAGTATGATCAGTGTGGCCTTGACTGTCAGATACTGGGTGAAAAATCCGCCGGCTTCGCGCGTTGTGGTCTCGAGCATCAGGTTGACCGAGTCGATGTCGACAGGTTGGCCGGTCATCGCGATCGAGCCGACATCGGTCAGCAGCAGCGTGGCGGGGATCAGCAGCAACAGGGTGTTGATCACCCGGGAGGTAGCGCGACGCCCGCTCGGTGAGGTAAAGAGATGAGAGAGAAGTTGAGAGAGCAGCAGCGAGATCAGCGACAGGATATAGGCGAGCGCAACCCCCTGCAAGGTAGTCATGGCGATCAGCCAAAGGATCTTGGCCCCCTGCGTGAGGGCAAACACCCAGGGGACGGCGCAGCAAATCAGCAACGCCGCAGTGAAGAATCGCGAGTTACCGGTCACCGGCGAGAGGATGCGGTGACAGATCGAGACTATCCGCAGTGAGTGATTTTCCGCTCTCTTATCCTTGGGGTTGGTGGACATATCAGATAACGCGAGTCGGGGATAATAACAGCGGGGCGCGCCGGTATTGAGGCGCGCCCCGCCTTGATTATTTCTTAACGGTGATTATTTCGCGGGAATGGCGACATTGTCGATACACCATGTCGCGTAGTTTGCATCCTCGGTGGCGGTGTAGCGGAATCCGATGTAGACCGTACCTGAGAATTGCGACAGGTCGAGGCTGCCTGACGAGAGCCATGACGAGTAGCCCGATGAGGGGGCTGAGGGCCATGCGGCGTTGAGCTTGGTCTTGGTCGCCGTGGCGGGGTCGGCCGACGAGAGCACGTAGACCTCGATCTGTGAGGTGGTCGAGCCGTAGCCGTTTACCTGTGAGGTAAACGAGAGGGTCTTGGCCGTTACCTGCGAGAGATCGACGGCGGGTGATACCAGCCATGAGTCAAACGGGGCAGTACCCTTATAGCCGGTCATCGAGGCGTAATTGTTGCCCGAGTAGGTGGCAACGTACCATGCCTTGTTACCCTCGACTTTGATTGCCGACCATCCCGAGGGAAGTGAGGTCGAGGCATCAAATGTTTCGTCGAGACCGGCGTTGCCCGGAGGTGTGGGGTCATCGCCGCCACCTGAGCCTTGAGACAGGATTTTGTACTTGGTGGTGTTCTTGAGACCGGGCATTGTGTTATATTTGAGCACGTCACCATAGAGCATCACCTCAGCGCCGAGCATCCCGGGGTTGTTGGCCAGGTTGATGGCGGTGCGGACATCACCAAAAGGCAGCTGTACGTCGATACATTTGCTCTTGTCGGTCACGTTGGGGCTGTCGGCCAGCAGTATGTTGTTGTTAGAGGCATTGGCTGTCTCGAAGTGAGCGTCGTAGTCGTGATACGTTCCGACGATATAACCCTTGACCCATACGCCGGGATATTCGGTGTCGGTGGTCGACTGGGGATTGAAACCGATCACCTTGTTGACGTCATAGGGATCTTCCTCAGTGCCGGTGCCGCCGACGATAATCTCGACACCCTCGAGCATAAACTCGTCGGCTGTGCCGTTATTGTCGATAATGCCGTAAGTACCCATATACTTCTCAAGACGGCCATAGACGGTGAGTTTCTTGCCGAGGTTCTCGGGATGGTTGGCCAGGGCGACATATGCGCGCATGACAGAGTTCTGGGGGAGAGCCATCACCAGACACTCGTCGAGGCTGCGGCTGTCGGGGGTGAGACCGATAACGACCGAAGAGGGGAGTGTGGCGTTGGCGCCCCACTCGATCTGAGATGCAGAGGTGATATTCTCAACCTCGGGGGCGATGGTGCCGACGATATAACCCTCGGTCCAGCCGGTGGGAGCGGTGCCGGCGGTCTCGGCCTTGACGGCCTCCTCGACGGTGTAGGGGCGCTCGATGCTGCCAAGCGGCAGAGTCGGGTTGCCGAAGTTCATCATACCCTCTTTGTCGATGAGTGTGAGCTGCCATGAGCTTGAGGGATCGGATGATGAGTAGTAATAACCGAGGATACCGACGATGTCACCCTTCTCTTCGGGGAGCTTGGTGTTCCAGAAGTTTGAGTAACCCGAGGTGCGGACGGTCAGCTGGTTGCCGTCATTATCCTCGATAGCCTGGTTGACATTCTCATGATAGATGCCGAGAACGTCGAGGCCATTCTGAGGCACGAATTTGACGTTGTTGATGCGCACGAGCTGTCCCTGCATCTTTTGGAGATAAGCGGCACTGGTGGCATTGGTCGAGAGTTCGGCAAGCGACGAGATCAGGAGGGTGTCGACCTTCTCGGGCTCGGGCCAGCCGTTAAGCTCGATATGACCGTCGAGGATACCGGGCTGCATGAATGTGGGCTGATATGCGTTGTAGCTCGCGCTCCACTGGGGATAACCGAGCTGCTCGAGACCTGAGTAACGGCCGATATAGAGGCCGGTCAGGTCAATGACTACCTCCTGGCCGACGCGATAACCGAGATAGAGGTTATACTGGTTGATCGACAGAGGCAGGGCGGCGGTCTCATCCTGGATGTAGAGAGACTTGAAGATGTTGCCCGAATAGTCACTCGAGATCACGCGCCCCTTGACGATGTAGTGGTCGCCGTTATCTTTGGTGCCGATCTGTGTGCAGTAAGGGGTTGTCTCCTCCCAGTAGATCTGCTTGACTTCGAGAATCGTCGAGTTGGGCTTGAGCGTAGCCACGGGAGCCTCCTTGACAATCTCTGGGGTGTTGATGTCATCCTGGCAGGCGGTGAATCCCGACAGGGTGCCCAAGGCGGCCAACGCTAACGATAGATTTTTTATAATGGATTTCATGATGAGTGTTCTTTAAGAGCGGGGTTTACTTGAATCCGTTGATTTTGAGGTTCTTTACCTCCCATGTACCGGCCTTGGCGTCAGATGAGTAGTGGAATGCCACCTGCACCTTCTGTCCGGCGTACTTCGACAGGTCGATCTGACCCGTCGAGAGGAATGTCCATGACAGAGACGAGGGGTAGGTGGGGATCTCCATCACTTCCCATTCGCCGCCGGCGACACGTACCTCAAATGTCGACTCCTTGCGGGCGGCCTCGATGCTTGCATAGTAGTTGAGGGCCTGCTCAAACGAAGCCTTGACCTCGGTGTAACCGGTCAGGTCTATCTCGGGTGAGATGAGATATGACGATGAGACGTAGTTGGTGTTGTTGGCAAATGCCGATGCCTTGACGCAAGAATAGCGGGTGTCTGAGGCCCAGATATATTGCAGACCGTCGGGCATGTTGACGTTCTCGATGGTGAAGTCACCCATATCCTGGGCGAAGCTCTCAGAGAAGATATACTCAATAGGTGAGGTCGAGCCCGAGAAGCCCTCAAAACCGTCGATGTTGTTGAGCAGTATCTGCCACTCTTTATTATAATATGAGAGGATACCGATGATGCTGCCTTTACCTGAGGGGAGGGTGTTGGTCCAGATCGTAGACTGGCCTGAGTTATAGAGCTGGATGCGGTTGCCGCTCTCGTCAAAGGCGTAACGTGATGTCGACTGACCCTGATTGGCGAGCGGTTCGCCGGGATTCTCAAACTCCATGTTCTCAAATTTCACCAGACGGCTCTGCATCGCCAGGAACTCGGTGTTGATACTCTTGGCGGCATCAACCTCGGGCACGGTGACCACGAGCGGCTTGACAGCCTCGGGGAAACCGTAGACAAAGGCGTGGGCGGTAAAATCCTCTTCGGCGATACGTGCCGGCTGATCTTTACCGGGCTGAGGCTCGGTGCCGAGCTGCATACAGTTGCCGTAAGCGCCGATATAGAGTCCGGTGCAGTCGATGGTGAGTGTCTGGCCGATCTTATATGTCTGATAGAGTTTGGTCATATCGACGGCGATGGTCAGGCCGGCGGTCTCATCCTCGATCATCAGGTTTTTATAGATATTGCCGGCTTCGTCAGATGAGACGATACGGCCCGAGATGATATAATGTGATCCGTCCTCTTTCTCGCCGATGAGTGTGGCGTAGCTAAATTCGGTGGGTTTGTTGAATGCCTCTTTGAGCTCGAGGATCGTTGTGGTGACCTCGGGGATGTCGACGTCCGCACCGGGCACCGGCATGGGGGGGAGCGCCTTGTCGTCGTCACAGGCGGTGAAGCCGGCGGCGGCGATCAGCAGAGACGCGATATATAGAATTGACTTTTTCATTTCAGTTCTTGGTTTTAATCGGTTGCGTTGATAGATTACCGTCAGAAGCGTACACCGACGTTAAAGTAAACCTTGATACCCTGTGCATATTGCAGCTTGGTGGGGTAGGCGTTGACGTTGTAGCGCTTGGTGTCGACGCGGCTCTGCTGGAATGCGTTAATCACCAGATCCTTGTTGTTGAGGATGTTTGACAGTGACAGGTTGAGGTTGAGCGAGAGTTTGCGGTTGATATAGAGGATTTTGCCGACCGAGGCGTTGAGCACCCACTGGTTGTCGAGCTTGGGCTGATCGGCATAGGCATCGATCAGATCCTGCACCTGCTGCTCTGACTGGCATACGTCCCACATGCCGGGCATCTGTTCGTGATAGGGATAAGCAAGCTTGACGTAGTAGTCGGCCAGGTAAGATGCGTTGACGTTGACAAAGAACATTTTGGGGGCTTTCCAGTCGAGTGCGATATTAAACGCCAACTGCGGGGTCGAGGTGCAGGTATAGTTCTTGAGGTAAACCTGTTTCTCGGCGTCGGGATAGAGACCGTTCTCGACCGAGCGGAGACCCATGGGGTTGTTTTTGTACTGGAATTTGGCGTATGTGCCGGCAAACGATGCTGTCAGCGAGGGGAGGATCTTGTAGGCCATGCCCAACTCGATACCCTTATACTGACGTTTCACGCCGCTGAGGGCGAAGTTGCAGAATGTGTTGAGTGACTCGTCATAGAATCCCATGCGCTCGACGGCGTCATCCATGTTGATGAAGTATGCGCCGATTGACCCGCGGAAACGACGGTAGTTCCAGGTGTACTGGGCGTCTACCGACAGGGTCTTCTGTGATTTGGGATCTTTGATGGTGGTGTCTTTGATACGGGGCGAGATGTAGACGTCTGAGATCAGCGGGGCCTCGGTGCCATATTGAGCCTGGACGGTGAAGTAGTTGCGACCGTTGAGCTTGTAGGTGATGCCGGCCTTGACGGCGTAGTCCTCAAAGTCGAGTGTCTTTGACTTGCCGAGCGAGTTCTCGGGAGCACGACCGTTGCGCATGTGGCCGTAGCGGTAAAATTCCTCCCATGAGAAGGTGACGCCGTAGTTGATGTCCCAGTGGGCGTAGTTATGCTGGTTCTGCACCCAGGCCTGCAGTTTCATGGCATGGATATTGTAGTCATAGCCGAAGCGGTCGCCCACGACAACGTGACGGTTGGGGTCGTCGAGGTTGTTCTGCAGGATGTCGGTGCTGGCTGTGGGGTCAAACATATCGCGGTCTGAGAAAGGATCGACGTCGACCCAGAACTCGCCGCCGAGCAGGTCTTTGACGGTCATAAACTCAGATGACAGTGTGTAGTTGTAGTTAAGGCCGGCTTGCAGTGAGATGTGGTCGTTAAAGCGGTGGTTGAGCGTCGTGCCGAGGATGAAGTTAAACTGGTTTGAATGCTCCATCTGCTGAATGTAGCTCGAACCTTTCTTCTGATCGGCGGGCAGTGACTCATTCTCGAGATTGTTGAGGTGGTTGGCCAGATACATGGCGTCCCAGTCGATCTGCTGTATGTCACCGATATTGTTTTCCCAAAGATAGGTATAGTATTCGGCGAGGGTATAGTCGGGGGTGTCCTGGCCGTAGAGCGCGTATGAGGGGAGATTCTTGTAGTAATCGGGTTTGGGGTCGTTACCCTTATAGTAGTTGAGGCGGGTGCGGGCAAAGTGTGTCCAGCGGAAAGCCGCCGAGGTAGTCAGGGTGCTCTTCTCACCCTTGTGCAGCCATGTGAGCATGGCGGTAGGGTCAAATTTCACGCGGATGTTGTCAGAGCGTTTCTTGCCGGCCTGCCATCCCCAGGTGGGGTTATAGAGGTTGTCGCCCACCAGGTCATAGACCTCTTGCACGGTGGCTTTACCGTTGGCATACTGGGTGGGTGCGCCCCACATCGAGAGGGTCAGCGAGTTGCGTGTGCCAAAGGTCTTCTCAAGCGAGAGGAAGAGGCCGCCCGAGTTATAGAATGTGCCGGGCACGATACCCTCTTTAGAGTAACGGCCGATAGCCGAGAGGGTCATCGCGAAGCCGTTTTCGGTCAGGCCTGACGAGTAGGTGGCCATCGCGCGGTAGTTATAGTTTGAGTTGGTATAGCTCAGCGAACCGTTGAAGCCGGGGGCGTATGTGTCGGTGATGGTGTTGAAGTTCTGTGACCCGGCAATGCCGCCGAAACCGTAGGCTGCCGCTCCCAGACCAACGGTCGAGGTGTTGTTGCGGAATGCGCGTGAGGTCATACCGCCGAGCTGCGCGAATGAGAAGCCGCCGCGGATGAGGTCGTTCATCGGCAGGGCGTTGATGTATGTCTCTTGATAGCGCGACCCGATACCGCGGTAGTTGCTGTAAAGGGGCGAGTAGCCATAACGGGTAAACTTATAGTAGATGTTGTCACTCGCACCGGTCAGGGCGGTGACATTCTGACCGTTACCCTCCTCATCCTCAAGGAGTGACTCGTCAAACAGCAGCTCCTCGTTAGAGTCCTGGGCAAAGACGACAAACTCGTTGTCATCCTCGGCCATCAGTATCACGTTGCCGGTGTTGACCGTCTGGTCGTTATAGAGGCGCACCTGGGTGGCGCCGTCAGAATATCCCGGAGCGATGATCGTCAGCACGGCTTCGCCCGGGCGTGCCGTAGAGATGCTGAAGTCTCCGGCAGGGCCGGTAGTGACAGTGATTCCCTGATCAGGGATAGAAATGACCGCTCCCGCCACCGGAGAGCCGGTGCCGGCGTCGATCACCGTTCCTGAGACCGCCGCGGTCTGAGCCACGGAGGGTAAAGCTGCCGCAAGCAGCATCATTAGAAACAGCTTAAATTTCATATTTGCCTATGATTTATGTTATTGTATAGTTTTCACGGTTAAAGAGAGCCGTCGGCGCGACCTCGCGGCGCGGCCCGACAGATTCAGCGTGTAAAGATACGCAAAAAAATATTAATAAACCAAATCAAACCAAAAAATCTCAATAAGCAGGGATTTGTAGTTGCCGGGGCGGGGAAGCAGATCGTTTATGGCTGGGTGGATTATTTGCGCAGGATGGGCCAGGAGTAGTGGCGAAGTTGCGATGTGAGGGCGGCCTCGTGACCGCCGAGATAGCGGTTGAGCAGGGCGTGGAAGCGTGGTGAATGGTTCATCTCTGACAGATGGGCCAGTTCGTGGCAGATGACGTAATCGCGCAGAGGTTGGGTCAGAAAGACCAGCACGTGGCTCAGCGAGATTATCCCCGCCGATGAGCAGCTGCCCAGGGTGCGGTATCCGCGTGAAATAGTCCAGGCCGAGGGATGCCGTCCTATGCTGTCGGCCAGTTGACGTGCGCGAGGGATAAGGATGTCGGGGGCAACGCGGCGCGCGATCGCGCACAGTGTGTTGCTGATGGCCTTGACAGTGGCGGGGTCGTCGGGGTTGAGTCGTGACCCGACCTCGACGGTACTGGTCGGCAGAGCTGCCTTGGCGAGGATTCTGTCAGGGGCGACACTCTGTGGCCTGAGCAAGATGTCTATGCCCGGGAAACTGAGCTGTGAGGGGATGGTATAGATGAGATTGGGGCGGACGGCAAGCAGCCGGTCGGCAAATCCGTCAAGCAGTCTGATGATGTCGCTCGGTGTCGTGTGCAGGGGTACGTTGAGATAGACCGCTCCGTTGCGCCAGCGGGCGGTTGCGCGACGGTTGTTGGGGCGGCGGATTATGATTACCCGTCCGAGACGGGGATGGTTGATCTCTCCGGTTACCGGCATGAGTGGGGTGGTGTAGCTTAAGGTGTAAGCTTGAGGTGTCAGGTTTAAGGTCGTCGGGGTTATTCGCCCAGGCCGAGCTTGTTGCGTATGGTGTCGGTAAAGCTGTGCCCCGGCAGGGTGACGACATTGAGGCAATAGGGGGCTTTGCGTATGGTCAGGCGGCAACCGTCGGGGAGCGATATGTTCTTGCCGTCAACGGCGAGTCTGAATGACGGGGCTCGGAGTTTGACCGTGGCTGTGACTGTCGATGAGTCGTTGATGACCAGCGGTCGTATCGACAGTGAGTGGGCGGCGATGGGCGAGATTACCCAACAGTTGACCGAGGGGTCAAGGATCGGGCCACCTACCGAGAGGTTATAGGCTGTCGACCCCGTGGGGGTGGCGATGATGAGTCCGTCGCCTTTGTAAGATAGTGAGTGGTGGCCGTTAATATCGGTGTCGACAATAATCATCGAGGCGTTGTCGCCGCGCAGCAGCGCCACTTCGTTAAGGGCGTAATAGTCGCCAGCGGGGGTCTCGACACAGATCAGAGCGCGCGGTTCGACGGCATACCCGCCGGTGACGAGATAGCGGGCTATCTCGTCAGGGCGGTCAAAAGAGAACGCGGCCAGGAAGCCCAGATGCCCCGTGTTGATGCCCGCCACCGGTATCTCTGATTCACCCACCCAAGCTGCTGTCTTGAGGAATGCGCCGTCACCGCCGATAGCGATAGCCAGGTCGGCCTCGGGTTGCTCGGTCAGACGTATATGGTGAATTCCCAAGGCAAACCGCGACCCTAACTTGTCGACAAGGTAATCGAGAAAACGGTCAGACATCACCACCCGGTGATCGTTGCGCAGCAGTGTGTCGACAAGCCGCTGTATATCGGCCAGATGGTTCTCTTGATGGCGGTTTCCGTTGATGGCGACAATCATGGCAATCGTGGGCTACAGTTCGAGATAATGGATCAGTTCGTTTATCCGCTCGCGAGCCCGGGCGGTATCGGCCGAGTCGGGAGCAAGGCCCACATAGAAAGGATCGTAGCCATAACGGCGCAGCGAGCGGGCCACCCCCGAGGCATCACGCACATTGACGCGCAGGGCGATGACCGGCAGGCCGGCATCGTCGCGCATATCGGTCACCGTCAGGGCCAGCAGACGTGCATCGCAATCCTCGATGGCCCGAGCGATGGCCGATGCCGAGTAGTCATCGGGACGGCAAGACAACAGCAGCTCACTCGCCTCGCCGGTCAGGGGAGGCATCATCGCCAGAGCCTTCTCATGGTTAGAGAGGTTGCCGGCGATAAAATCGCTGAGTCTGTCGCTGCCCATTTTCACTTACTTTATTTGTGGGTTAGAAATATTATTTTTAATTTTGTGGCTTGGTATCAGAGTAATGATATCCAAAGGCAAAGTTAGCAAAAAATCCTCGTTTTCTAAACGATTTTATATATAATAACATTCTTTCTGCGATAATGGTTACAAACCTTAGCGTCAATATCAATAAAGTTGCGACCCTGCGCAATGCCCGCGGGGAGAATGTCCCCGACGTAGAGCGGGTGGCAATCGACTGCGAGGCGTTTGGTGCTGACGGCATCACGGTGCATCCGCGCCCTGATGAGCGTCACATCCGCCGTGACGATGTCTTCAGGCTGCGTCAGTTGGTCAAGACAGAGTTTAACATCGAGGGATATCCCACCGATGAATTTATGGATCTCGTACTCAAAGTCAAACCCGAGCAGGTCACTCTCGTGCCCGATGCACCCGGGGCGCTGACATCATCAGCCGGGTGGGATGTGGCCGCCAACGCCGAGTTTCTCACCGGGATCATCGACCGTCTGCGTGACGCCGGGATACGCTCGTCGATATTTGTCGACACCGACCCCGCCAACATCCGTGAGGCTGCCAAGACCGGTGCCGACCGCGTCGAACTTTATACCAAGCCCTACGCCGATCTCTACCCCGTTGACCCCGAGAAAGCTGTGACTCCGTATGTCGAGGCGTCACGCACCGCTCACAAAGCCGGGCTCGGCGTCAATGCCGGCCATGATCTCAGCCTCGAGAACCTCGCATTTTTTCATAAAAGCCTGCCTTATCTCAATGAGGTGTCGATAGGCCACGCGCTGATCTGCGACGCCCTCTATCTGGGGTTGCACGAGACGATAAAGCGTTATAAAGAGGCTCTCGACTCAAACAACTGATTTATACCGGTGTAATTAAAAACTTGGTAAACCAAACAGTCACAATAACCAAAGTTAATTTCTGAAGACTATGATACTTGTTGATGCCGCCTTGACCGGCGCACCTCAGACTGCCGCCGATGTGGCTCAGCTCTCGCTCTGGGATCTCTGTCTGCGCGGAGGCCCCCTGATGATACCTCTGGCATTATTGTCATTAATTTGCGTGTATGTGTTTATCGATCGCCTGATAGTGCTGGCACGCGCCGACAAGCTCGATGACTCGTTTATGAAGCGTATCCGCGACTACATACACGAGGGTGAGATCGAGAGCGCATATAATCTATGCCGCAAGACCGACACCCCCTACGGCCGTCTTATCGAGAAAGGTATCAGCCGTATCGGTCGCCCCGTCAACGATATTATGTCGGCTATCGAGAATACCGGTAACATCGAGGTCGCCAACCTCTCGAAAGGTCTCCCCTGGCTGGCCACCACCGCCTCGGGTGCGCCGATGCTCGGCTTCCTCGGCACGGTCATCGGTATGGTCGAGGCATTCTACTCGATCGCTTCGCAAGGTAACTCGGCCAACATATCGACATTCTCAGACGGTATTTACACCGCCCTTGTCACTACCGTGGCAGGTCTGGTGGTGGGTGTCGCCGCCCTCTTTGCCTACAACTATCTTGTGGCGCGCGTCAACGCCGTCATGAACCGTATGGAGGCCAAGACCATGGAGTTTATGGATCTGCTCAACGAGCCGGCCCGCTGATCTCCCCCCCTCAGGATACCCGCGACCGTCTGATTACCCGACTGTCAAGATATCCTACCTGTCAGAACCCTTTAACCGTTTCAGCCCATGCTCAAACGTCACAACAATCTGATGGCAGCTTTCTCGATGGCTTCGATGACCGATGTCATCTTCCTGCTGCTTATCTTCTTTATGGTGACCTCTACATTCGTCTTCCCGACGGGGCTTGAGGTAAATCTCCCCCAGGGGACAGAGCAGAGCGCCATCAAGCCCGTCACGCGGGTCTATATCGATGCCAACGACTCTATCTTTGCCTCGACAGCAGACGAGAATCCCCAGCCGCTGACTCTGTCGGCCCTGCCGGTATTCCTCAAGATGGCTAACGAGCAAGATTCCACCGGCTTTGTCGCCCTATATGCCGATGAGTCGGTAAGATATGGCCGTATCGTCGAGGTGCTCTCGATTGGCGCAGAGAATAACCTAAAGATGGTGCTTGCCACTCAGCCTGTCTCAAACCCGCGGCAACGCCCCGAGACTGCACCCGAGATGACGGGTGACGAGGTGGTGGCCGTAGATCAGGTCGCCGAAACCGTTCAGATTACCGACAATGCGCAATAATCACGACACGGCCCGCCACACCGACCGTTCGGCCCGGATATGGGGAATTGTCGGCACAGTGCTGTTTCACGCGCTGCTGTTGCTGTGTCTCTTTTTCTGTTTCCTGAGATACCCGCCCGAGGGGGTGACGCAATGGCCTCCCGAGCCGCAGCGTGAGATCGTATTTGACCGCGTCGAGGATCTCTATGCCTCGGGCGAATTTGTCAGGACGGGTGACACCCCCGACGAGACTCTCGCAGATGAGCCCGCGCCGTCTGATGCCGATCAGCCGTTACCCACTCAGGATGCCCCGGACCAAAGTGACGCCGGGCAAAAGGGGAACCCCTCTAAAACCGTCAGCTCTGACCGACCCTCGCCGATGAAAGTTGACAAGACGCCCAAAGGGCCGACCAAAGAGGAGATCGAGGCCGAAAAAGCACGGCAGGAGGCACAGCGACGCCAAGAAGCCAAGAAAACCGCCGATGACGCCACCCGCAAGGCATTTGGCGGTAAGGGTAAAGGTCAGGCCGGACAGGCCGACGGTAACTCTGCCACAGGGGCGGTATCCGGCACCCCGGGTAACGGAGTGTCAGGTCGCACACTCGAGCATTGGGACAGGGTGTCATCGACAAAGACAGGCGAAATCGCCATCCGTGTCAAAGTAGACTCACAGGGGAAAGTAGTCTCTGCCACCTACGATCCCACCCGCTCAAACGGCGCCGTAGCCGGCGACACCCGGATGCGTGAGCGTTGCCGACAGAAATCCCTCGAGTGCCGCTTCTCGGTCAAGGAGGGCGCCCCCACCGCCTCAGGCACAATCACCTGGCGATTCAAATA
>CAMWLR010000050.1 GCA_947175215.1 uncultured Porphyromonadaceae bacterium | reverse complement strand
TGTTACATAATGGGGATTATGTCAAATAGGATTAAATGACATAGTGCCCTATTGCATCATGTGTGAATTTCTTTTATATTTTGTTTGGAGACTTTATGGCAATGTGTGCGCCGGATTGAGATGGCGATATGTGATTGTGGAGATGTCGGCGATATATGATTGAGTGGTCGGATAATCTGCAGCGGAGTCAGTTATAAATACAACGATAGTGTATGAGTTGCCATCGGGTAAGTCGACATAACCGACATCATTTATGGCCAACAAGCGTGAATTTGGCAATGTGTCGCCTGTGCCGGTCTTATGATATAGTTTGGCATCGG
Source organism: uncultured Porphyromonadaceae bacterium (assembly GCA_947175215.1). Taxonomy (GTDB): domain Bacteria; phylum Bacteroidota; class Bacteroidia; order Bacteroidales; family Muribaculaceae; genus UBA7173. The sequence goes on along the minus strand of CAMWLR010000050.1, from coordinate 17,023 downwards.
TGTTAATTAACGGTGCGGCGAGCCGGTCAAGTCCGGTCTGACATTGAGACATTATTGATTTTATTTCTGCCGAGAGTGTGTCATTATACTCCTTGCGGAACGCGTCTATCAATCGGGCCATCGCTATCGGAGTTGCACAATTTTCATAACAATTTAATATGTCTCGATGCATATCATCCTCACTGCTTTTAATATCTATGCCACTATTAATCAGATATTTAATATAGTGATCTACAATTGCCGGCCCGCCGGAATATCGCAGAAGGATGTCAGAGGCATTGTTATCACTTTGCTGCAGAGCGTATGTCAGTAATTGATATATGGAAAGTGATACCGAATCATGCTTAGCGTATCTATCGCGCATGGGACTCCAGGTATCTTCGAGGAGATCGTCGGCCATTACTGTCACAGACTCAGTAAAATCAACACCACGCCGGCGACACTCCTCCCCTACTGACAGTGCAATCGGGAATTTATACACACTCAACATAGGATAATATCTATTCCCATTTATGTCTATCGTGTCCTCGCCATTGATAATTATGGCAATGCCTATGTCTGCATCCTTATCACTCACATACTCTGCAAGTTCTGACAGCAATAACTGATGTTCACCATACACAGGTGTGAGCCCAAAGAGACACAATAATATAACGGCTAACCCTCTGATGTAAGTTTTCATAAAATCCCGATATGTCTGAACATCCGCGCGTAATACTCAGCCTTAAGGTCAATGGCGAGCGGGTATGCCCGGCTCGTTGAAGGCATTCGCCATATCTCAAGCCCGTCGGCAGTGACCATAGTCCCCATTTTGGGGATCTCGGTATCGGTCAGTGACGCTATGACTCCGGCCGCTTTCTCACCGGTGGTTGCTACGGCATGACAGTCAGGCATCTGAGAAAGCAGTTCAAACAGAGGGACGGGCTCAACTATCTCGAGGAATTTATCCGAAGCATTACCTTTAAGGCGTCTTACAACGCGCGCCGTATCATTAAGGGCGATATGTCTGTCGGTCATCAATGCCTTGATCTCATCTACCTTATAGCATTTACGCTCGTTGTCATATAGCGCGTCGGGATTCCCGAGAAACAGCAGACCGCAAATCTTCCAGAAATCATTTGTGCGGTTTGGGTAATAGAAATCCATACTCCAGCGATGATTACCCGGTGGGAATGTGCCCATAATCAGCACTTTGGCTCCGACGGGGATAAACGGTGGCCATGGATGGTATTCAAGAGGTAATCTGGAGTCGATATATTCTTTGGCCATAATAAAATTGAATGATTGTGAAAAAATATTACCTCAGATTAAACAATCAGGGGGTATCCAGTGTCATATTAATAACAACACTTTATATCCAATTATTTCTCAACACAATGAAAAAATTAGTCGCCGAGTGCGTGGGAACGATGTTCCTTGTACTCTTAGCCTGCGGTAGCGCAGTACTGGCCGGTCCGTCGATCGGTGTTCTTGGTATCGGACTCTGCTTTGGGCTCGTATTGCTCTGCCTTGTCTATTGTATCGGTAACATCTCAGGTTGCCACGTTAACCCCGCCGTTTCGCTGGCTATGTGGCTCAGCGGACGCATGAAATTCGGTGAATTTATCGGTTATGTAGTGGCTCAGCTGATCGGTGCTGCCATCGGTGCCGGATTCCTCTATTGGTTTGTAAATATGGCACCCGACTTTAATTTCGGCGGTACAACGCCTGCTTACGGAACACATGACGCTTGCCAGCTGGCCACTAATGTAATACAAGTAGGTGCTAACTCAGGTATGGCCCTTCTCGCCGAGTGCCTCTTAACCTTCTTCTTTATCCTCGTTATTTTAGGCGTAACAGACTCTAAACTTGGTTTTGGCAAATTCGGCGGTCTTGCCATCGGTCTTGCCCTCGGTCTGGTAAATATCGTAGGTATCCCCGTTGACAACTGCTCTGTCAACCCTGCCCGCAGCTTCGGTCCCGCACTTTGGGATAGCGCAGCTTGGCCTGACTTCTGGATCATGGTCGTAGGTCCGGTGGTAGGTGCGATATTGGCAGTACTTTGCTGGTCTGTCATCTCAAACAGCCGTAACGCCAAATCAATCGAATAATTTATTCTTCTCAAAATATTAATTAAGGAGGCAGCCACTCTTAGAGATGGCTGCCTCCTTAATTTTATATTAAAAAGAATAGCTTTATCAGGCTTTTACGCGCTCGAGATAGTCGCCCGAACGGGTGTCGACACGGATCTTGTCACCGATGTTGCAGAAGAGAGGAACGCGGACAGTAGCACCGGTCTCAACCTCTGCGGGTTTGAGGGTGTTAGTCGCAGTATCACCCTTAATGCCGGGCTCGGTGTATTTGATTTCGAGAACAACGTTGGCAGGCATTTCGCAAGTCAACACAGTCTCAGATTCGGCGTGTACCATGGCCTCGACGGTGTCACCATCTTTGAGGAACTGCACACCCTCGATGCTCTCGCCGGGAAGAATGATCTCCTCCCATGTCTCTGTATGGAGGAAGTGGTAACCCATCTCATCCTTGTATGAGTACTGGTAAGGACGACGCTCGATGCGTACCTCGTTAACTTTGACACCAGAGTTCCAGGTCTTGTCGAGGATGCGACCTGTCTTGACGTTACGCAGTTTTGTACGGACGAAAGCAGGGCCTTTACCGGGTTTTACATGGAGGAATTCAACAATAAAGAAATAGTTGCCGTCGATATCGAGGCACATGCCGTTTTTGAAATCAGCTGTAGTTGCCATAAAATCAGTATGGTGTTTTTTGAATTGAAAATTCTTGTGTATGTGACTTGCCGATCCGGCAAGCCGTGATTGACGTGCAAAATTACAATTTTTTCTACAGAAATGCAAATATTGGGGAATTATGGTAGTTATTGAGATATTAACCTCCTTTAACCCTCTGTTTTAAGAATAATATGTTAATTTTCACGTTTAATGTTAAAACGACTAATAGGTCTGCATAATAGCTCAGAATGAATTAATCTGCCTGAAAACTCAACTTATCAGCCGATTTAATTGTTAAAATGTAAAAAGTCATTACTAATCCATTCATTCCCCGATCCGGGTTAAAATAATATGAAGAAATCCACCATCTGGTTGCTTACCGTGCTCATGGCCCTGACATTCATGGGTTTGCTTTATATACAGATCATCTATCTCGAGAGTATGGTAAAGATGCGTAATGACCAGTTTGCCGAGGGTGTAAGGCGCAGTCTTTACGGCGTGTCATCACTCCTTGAGCAGGATGAGACAAAATACTTCCTTGAAGAAGACGTGGCCGACGTAAAATCATCGTCTGTTTATACCCAATATGGTGGTATCCCCCACTTAGGAGGCATCAAATACTCATTCACCACTCATAGCGGATTGGTGGGAGACGTCACGCTGAAAGCTGATGCAGACAAAATCTACAAACTGCAAAGCGATCAGAACAATGTAGCCGCCAGCTATAACTCAATGCGTGAAGAGCTAAAGGGGCAATACCTCTATCAAAAGAGCATTATGGATGACGTCATAATAAATATTATGAACAAAGCAGCCGAACGCCCTATTCAAGAGAGAGCTGACTCGGCATCTGTGCGAAGATACCTCCAGAAAGAACTTTCTAACAATGGGCTCGACCTACCGTTTGAATTTGCTGTTGTCAGCCATAACGGTCATGTCTTTTATCACTCGGGAGGCTTCGGCAACATGAATGTTTCGCCTGACAATACAGTGTTTGTCCAGTCACTTTTTCACAATGACCCGGCGCTGAAAAAGAATTACCTCAAAGTCTTTTTCCCCTCTAAAGACAAATATATCCTGAGCTCACTCAAGTTCATGATACCGTCATTTCTCTTTACATTTATCCTGCTGATCGTCTTTCTTTACACGATAATTCTGGCGTTCAGACAGAAGAAACTAACTGAGATGAAGAATGACTTCATTAACAACATGACCCATGAGTTCAAGACGCCCATCTCGACCATATCACTGGCGGCCCAAATGCTCAATGACCCCTCGGTGAGAAAGTCACCGACAATGTTACAACATATCTCAGGTGTAATCAATGACGAGACCAAACGTCTAAGATTCCAGGTTGAGAAAGTGCTACAGATGTCGATGTTTGATAAAAAGAAAGGGACACTGCGTCTACAGGATGTTGATGCCAACACTCTCATATCGAATGTTGTCAACACATTCCGCCTGAAAGTAGAGAAATACGGCGGTCATATCACCGCAAACTTTGATGCCGAGGACGCGATCGTCAATATTGACGAGATGCATTTTACCAATGTGATATTCAATCTCCTTGACAATGCCGTAAAATACCGTAAAGAAGACACTCCGCTCGACCTCACTGTTTCGACAAAAAATATCCCAGGTGACAAGTTGCGGATAATTATAGCCGACAATGGTATCGGTATCAAGAAAGAGGATCTGAAAAAAATATTTGAGAAGTTTTACAGAGTGTCGACCGGCAACCGCCACGATGTCAAGGGCTTTGGCCTCGGACTGGCTTATGTCTATAAGATGCTCGGTCTTATGGGCGGCAACATCACTGCCGAGAGCGAGTTAGGCAAAGGTACACGTTTTATAATCACCCTACCGCTACTCTCATCTGATGAAGATGTCCAAACCGAAGAATGAGACTTACACCGTTCACGATAAAAATCTCATTTTAACGTGAACAATTCACAATAGTTAAATCTTATATAATTATAATAAAACTTTTAAGACTATGGACGACCGTATGAGAATCCTCCTTTGTGAGGATGACGAAAACCTGGGGATGCTCCTCAGGGAATACCTGCAGGCCAAAGGTTTCAACGCCGACCTGTATTCTGATGGCGAAGCCGGGTATCGTGCTTTCCTCAAAGGGAAATATGATATCTGTGTGCTCGACGTGATGATGCCCAAAAAAGACGGTTTTACGCTCGCTCAGGAGATCCGTGCCGTCAACAGCGAAGTACCCATTATCTTCCTGACTGCCAAGACCATCAAAGAGGATATCCTCGAGGGATTCAAGATCGGGGCAGATGACTATATCACCAAGCCTTTCTCTATGGAGGAACTCGTGTTCCGTATCGAGGCTATCTTGCGTCGTGTCCGCGGAAAGAAAGGTAAGGAGGTGACCATGTATAAGATCGGTATGTTTACCTTCGATACCCAGAAACAGGTACTTATGATTGACGATAAGGTCACAAAGCTCACCACAAAGGAGTCTGAGTTATTGAGTCTGCTGTGCGCACACGTCAACGAGATTCTCGAGCGCAACTATGCGTTGAAGACCATCTGGATCGATGACAATTATTTCAATGCTCGTTCGATGGATGTTTATATCACCAAGCTGCGCAAGCACCTCAAAGCCGATCCCTCTATCGAGATTATCAATATCCACGGCAAGGGATACAAACTCATCGCTCCCGAGGTAAAAGAAAATGCTTAAAACATATAAAATATCCGATGCCCGTATTTCAGGTATCGGATATTTTTGTGTACTTTTGCAAATATAATTACCACAAACTAAGTAGATACACTTACCTGCATCATGAAAAAACTTACATTCGCCCTTGCCGCGGCATCGGCTCTGCTCGTTTTCCCTATGGGAGCGAAAGACCGTGTCACACATAATCCTGACGCGACTAACACCGAGACCATTCTCCATGCCTGGAGCTGGAATTTCCCCTCGATTGCCGAGAATATGGCATTGATAGCCAAATCTGGCTACACGATGGTACAAACATCCCCTGTGCAGCATTGCTATGATCCTTACGGCAATACAAAAAAACTGTTTGATCAGGATGGAACGGAGGGTAACTGGTACTATTATTACCAACCCACCGACTGGAAGATAGGCAACGCTATTGTCGGCACCAAGGAGGAGATGAAGCAGATGCTCGACTCTGCTGCCAAATATAATGTCAAGGTCATCGTTGACGTTTTGCCCAATCATACCGCTTTTGACATTGACGCCGTCAGCCCTGAGTTTTATGCAGCTGTCGGTGGCCGCGATAAAATGTATCACTCGACGGGACTCACCCCCGTGCGTGACTATAACGACCGTTATCAGTGCACACTGCAAGGATCAGGCGGTCTCCCCGACGTGAATACCGAAAACCCCGACTTCCAGAAATATTATATGGAGTTTGTCAACGAGCTCCTCAACATGGGTGTGAGAGGTTTTCGTTACGACACAGCCAAACATATCGGCGTTCACTCAGACCCTGTCGACACGGCATCGGGAGTAAAAGAAAATGACTTCTGGGACGTAGCCACCGGCCGTAAAGCCGTCAAAGGTGTCAAACTTGCCCTCCCCTACGATTCGCTCTTTGTGTATGGCGAAGTTTTACAAGACCGCAACGTACCCGAAGCTGAGTATGCCGATTATTTCGGACAGACCGCATCAGGTTATGGCTATCATCTCAGAGAAGCACTTGAGAAAAAATCGGCAAAGGGTATCAACCTCGTCAATTGGGATCATCAGGCAGCTCCCGAGTTCCTGACAACATGGGTCGAGAGCCATGACACATATTGCAATGCCCATGAGAGTGCCGGGCTCACCGACGATGAGATCCGCACAGGCTGGGTATTTCTTACCGCACGACAGAATGGTGTACCCCTCTTTTTCTCTCGCCCCATGAACTCATCACGGCAAAACTATTGGGGTGACAACATTATCGGTGCAAGAGGTAACGATGAGTTCTTCCATCCCGAGGTGGTTGCCGTAAACAAGTTCCGTCATGACATGGACGGACAAAAAGAGGACATCCGGATCAGCGAAAACGGGCAGGTACTTTTAGTTAACCGTGGCAATAAAGGAGCAGCCATCGTCAACATCTCAGACTCGGCCAACTTTATAGATCTGCCAACCGGTCTTCCCAACGGCACATACAAAGACAACGTATACGGTATCGAGTTCAAAGTTAAAAACGGCCACCTTAAAGGCGCTGCTGCCCCCCATCGCACCTATATTCTCCAGCGCAAATAATCAACATTGTAAGTTATATCTCCGATTAAATTATTAACTTTGCGGGCGCTAACCTTCCATAAAAGGGTTACGCCCGCAATTATTTATATTACAGCATCTAAATCTAATCAGGAGACAGATAATGGATAAGCATCCTACCCCGAAAATACATTGTCACTATTACGGTCCGATTGCATCGGTCGGTAAACCGAGTATAGGCGGGTATGAAGCGGCAAACCGTAAGAATATCGATACCCTGAGAGCTCTTGGAGTTAATGTAACCGAGCATCCCAATCCTGTTAAACCCAAAATCCCGGGAGGGGCGATTGTCTACCTCAAACTGCTTGTTAATCCGTTTGGGATGCTCAGGTCAGCCGGAAAAAAAGAGACCATCGTACATATCACACCGTTACCCCGGATGCTGTGGTATCCGTCACTTTTCTGCGTATGGTTGGCAAAACGGCTGGGCTTAAAAACCGTTGTTGACATCCGTGCGGGCTCGTTCATAAGATTTTATGAAAACCGCGGGAGAGCATACCGATGGGCCGTGCGCAATATGCTTAACTTTGCAGATGCTGTCACTGTCGAAGGGAAAGCATATGTCGAGTATATCAGGAAACTTACCGATAATAAGGTTACACCTCATTATTTCCCAAACATCGTAAAAGAGAAAGCCACGGATAGAGAGATTGACAGCTCTAATCGGCGTTACAATATCTTCTATTTCGGCCGCATATCATATTCCAAAGGATACAGCGAGATGCTCGATGCCATCAACAGCCTTGACGACAGGTTTCATCTCTACCTCGCCGGCAACATCTCAGACGGTATCGTTATTCCTGACTCTCCCAAAATCACACATTTCGGGTCACTATCTCCTGAAGAACTCGCCGCCAAGTTGCCCCGGATGGGATTCTTTCTCTTTCCGTCAAAATGGAGCGGCGAGGGACAGTCAAACTCACTAATCGAAGCGATGGGCGCAGGCCTGGTGCCGGTTGCTTCAGACAACGGTTTCTCGCAGGATGTCGTTGCCGACGCCGGGTATGTCCTGCCGATTACCGCTTCAGGCAAAGAGTATGCAAAAAAAATAGCGTGCTGTGCTGATAGCGGCTTTGATGAAATGTCGGATAAGGCTGTCCGGCAAATAAGAATTAATCATAATGTCTACACAGAGATAAAGAAACTGGTAGATATTTATAATCGCCTGATAACTGATCATTGACACGATGGGATTAGCAGACTTCATAAAAAACAGGATACAGGTTGCTCCCAACTGCCTGATGTTGCCGCTACTGCATCTTAATAAGTTAGGTGACAAGGTGTATGGACACAAAGCAGTCGCATTCAAACATTCGATCCCGGATCTCGACCCAGACAAGATGCTGGTCGATATGGCAAACTACGCGATCGCTCACGTGCCCTATTATAGAAACCGATATAAAGATAGCGTGATAAAAAGCGTCGATGACTTTAAGTCGACTTTTGGTTTTCTGGATAAAGCCGAGGTTATGAGTCATTTTGATGATTTTATCTCAGACGAGGCAGATAAGATTCCTCACGTAACCTTGTCCACATCAGGGACTTCCGGACAACCGTTAAGATTGTTGATGCCGGCCGACAGATACGTGACCGAGATGTCTTTTTTGGGAAGATTCATGGAGAGCTGTGGTTGGGATTACGGGATTAAGGCATCGATACGTCGTAAACAATTGCCCGATAAACGCGATTTTATGGTTAATCCGGTAACAAAAGAGATTATTTTTGACGGATACCGCACCGATCGCGACTACATCGGTAAAATGTACAAGCTCATAAAGAAACACGGTGTCAAGACCTTATATGGTTACGCCTCTTCGGTCACTCAGATTCTGCATCTAATGGTTGACAACGGTTTTGATGTCAGCTTTCTTAAAAGAGTTATCCTCACATCCGAACCCGTCACCAAAGCTCAATACAGTTTCATTGAAGATAGATTAGGATTAAAGGTAATAGCCTACTATGGTCATACCGAAAAACTGATCCTCATCGGACTATATGATCGTGACACGTTAGCTATTGAACCGGGATACGGTTATACCGAGATTATCGGTGAAGACGGCAACGAGGTCGCTGCCGGTGAGGAGGGTGAACTTGTAGGCTCGACATTCTATAACCGCGTGATGCCATTATTGCGCTATCGCACCGGTGATTATACCCGGCCTACCGGACGTAAAATCACAGTCGACGGCATTGAGAAGCCCTTAGTTGCCTATATCTCGGGGCGACGGGATAAGAGTATTATATACCGTCATGACGGTACCCACACGGTCGCCACTGCTTTTGAGATTCACGATGAGCGTCAAATGTCGTTTGAGGCAATCCAATATGTGCAGGATAAACTCGGTTACATGAGAGTATTGGTCGTAAAGGGTTCAAACTACAATCCCGACGATGAGGCGTTTATGATCAAACATTACGGTAAGGCGATGCTTGGCGAGGAATATGTCACAATTGAATACGTCGACAAGTTGATAACCCAGCCTAACGGCAAAACACTCACCATCATAAACAATACGCTGTGACAGTTTTGAACCATAAAATGCCTCGGGTTGTTAAAGTTATAAAAACAACCTAAAAACATTATTCAACAGTAAGATGAAAAAATACGGCATATTCTATGGTTCTGCCACCGGAACTACTGAAAAAATTGCGCGACGCATAGGTGAACTTCTGGGCGTGGACTCAGCCGATATCATGGATGTCGCATCAGTCGCCCCCTATAAAGTCGGTGAGTATGAAGTGTTGATTCTCGGCACATCGACATGGGGCTCAGGGAATCTCGAAGATGACTGGTATGATTATATCGCCGGTCTCGAAGAACTTGAGTTAAAAGGTAAAAAGATAGCCCTCTTTGGATGTGGCGATGAGACAATGGCAGATACATTCTGCTCGGCTGTCGGTGAGCTTCACGACCGTCTTATCAAGACAGATGCAGAATTTATAGCTCCCTATGACACAATTGGATATACCTTTGAGCACTCGGCTGCCAAGCCTGACGATGCCCTTGAAGCATACGGCCTGTTGCTCGATGAAGTAAACCACCCCGAATTGACCGAGACACGTCTGAGAGGATGGACTTCTCTTGTTAAAGAATCGGCTTAATCCATTGTATTCTAAAAAAGTATAGTATCAAGAGCTCTTTGCAGCTATATTTATCCCCCGATTATTATATAATTGTGGGGATTTTTTTATACCTTTGTCGTCATAAGACCATGATTGAATAATTTTAACTAAATAATTTTCAAAAACAACCCATGAAAAAACAACTACTGTTATTGGTGGCTTGTGTCTGTATGGCTGTTTTGGGAGTGAACGCCCAGATGTTCACGACCTCACCCAGTCCGTTACAGCAATCAAGCCAGAATGTAAAAATTTATTTTGACCCTTCACAGTGTGATGTTGCCGGGCTCAAAACCGCAACCGAGATCTACGCTCATATCGGTGTCACTCTCGAATCAGCCCCCAGCACCTGGACAAACGTTGTCGGCAGCTGGGCAGATAAGATGGAGAAGAAAAAATTCACCAAACTGGCTGACGGCCGTTGGGAGCTGAATATTGGTACAATCGACTCATATTTCGGTCTCCCGGCAGGCACAAAGGTAGCAAAAATCGCTATCATTGCACTCAACGGCACCGGTTCGGTCCAGACCTCTGACCAGTTTATCGATGTGTTTCCCGAAGGTTTCTACATGGAGTTTAGCCACTCACCCTCTAATCTGGTAATCAACTCTGCCACAACCTTTAAGTTTACTATTACCACTACACAGGCTGCAAATCTGTCAATCAAAGTTGACGGTAACGAGGTTGCTACGGTGTCTAACAATACTGTACTTACTGCCTCTTACACATTCTCTACTCTCGGCAAGTTCAGTGAGGTTGTAGCTACCGCCACAAAGGGTTCAGATGTCAAAACCCAGAAAGTGACTGTCGCTTATCCCTCACCTTCGGGCCAGGCAAACTATCCCGGCGGACGCCCCGTTATGGGTGCTGTAAAACAATCAGACGGATCAGTTATCTTCTGTCTGGCAGCTCCGCAGAAACAGAGCGTTATTCTCGTCGGATCTTGGGATGACTATCAGACGCTCAACAAGAATGTGATGTCTTATCAAGACTATAACGGCTATCGTTATTTCTGGACAAAGGTTACCGGTCTTAAGGATAACGAATATTATCCCTATTATTACCTCGTTGACGGCACTATCAAAGTTGCTGATCCCTGCGCCAAGCTGATGCTTGACAATTACAGTGACAAGTGGATGCCCGCCGGTGTATGGACTACCACTGATATGCCCGCTTATCCCTACGACAAATTTGAGGACACCATGCTTGCGGTTTATCGTGGTGATATCGACAACTACAACTGGGATAGTGCTACACTCAACTTCAAGACCCCCGATAAAAAATCAATGGTCGTTTATGAGCTGCTTCTCCGTGACTTCTCAGGCGACGGCAGCGACCAGGGTGGCAAACGTTTCGGTACATTCAGCTCGGCAAAAGCTAAAATCCCCTACCTCAAAAGCCTCGGCATTAATGCCGTAGAGGTGCTTCCCGTAATGGAGTTCAACGGCAACTCATCATGGGGTTACAACACCAACGGCTACATGGCCCTTGACAAGGTTTACGGTTCTCCCAAAGATATGCGTGATTTCGTGGCCGAGTGTCACCGCAACGGTATCGCCGTAATCCTCGACATCGTGTTCAACCAGGCTGACGGTCTGATGCCTTGGTATCAGATGTACCCTGTCGGTTCAAACCCTTTCTTCAACAAGACCGCTCCCCACGCATACAGCGTACTCAACGACTTCAATCAGGGTTATCCCCTTGTTCAGGAATACTGGCATCAGGTTCTCCGTTACTGGATGGAGGCATACAAAGTCGACGGTTATCGTTTTGACCTTGTCAAGGGACTCGGTGACAACAGCTCATACGCTAATGCCGGCGATGCTGCCACCAATGCTTACAATGCCAACCGTGTCGCCCGCATGAAAGATCTGCATGATGTTATCGTCTCTGTCAAAGCTGACGGCATCCACATCAACGAGCTTCTGGGTACCGCTCAAGAAGAGAATTCTAATGCAGCCAACGGTGAGATGGGCTGGAACAATGTCAACAATGGTGCTTGCCAGTATGCTATGGGCTTTGCCGATCAGAACGGTGATACCAAAGGTTTCTATGGCCCTAACTGGAGCCGCACATTCGGTGGTGCTCTCTCATACGCTGAGAGCCACGACGAACCACGTGTAGCCTGGAAGGTTAAGGAGTATGGTGCAACTGCATTGAAATACTCAAGCGCTAACCCTAAGACCACTACCGTGCGCCGTCTCGGTGCTGTGGCCGCTCAGATGCTTCTCTCACCCGGTGCTCAGATGATCTGGGAGTTTGAGGAAGTTGGTGCAGACTACAAGATGGGCTCAGATCTTGAGAAACTGCGTGCTATCGCACCGATGTGGGATTACCTTGATGTCCCTGTTCGTGCCGGCCTCCACGACAACTATAAAGCCCTCTGCCACCTGCGTCTCGACAATCCCGAGATGTTTAACGGCCAGGCAACTTATACCCCCAGCGGTTTCACAAACTCACTGACGACCCCCCGTTGGATTCGTCTAAACTTCGGCACCAAGGAGATTCTTGGTGTATTCAACCCCGCTGTCAGTGGTAGCGCGATGACAATCAATGTGCCCGTGCAGCAGCTCTCGGCCACCAACTATCAGGTTATCACAGCCGGTTATAGCACAAACCCCACCCTCACAGGCAGTGGCACTGTTAGTGTATCTATCGAACCTAACAGCTTTGCAGTCTTCGCCACAACCAATGTAGCAGGTGTGGATGAGGTTTTCACCGATGCAGTTGCTTCAAAAGCACATGTATATGGTGCTACCGGTGAAATCGTGATCGTCGGCGAGTATAACAACGTCGAGGTCTATGATATTCAGGGCCGCATGATGAGCTCTCTTGAGGTTCCCGCCGGTCTCTATATCGTGCGTGTTGACGGTGAAACTTACAAAGTAGCTGTCAAGTAAATACAGAGTCTCCTTAGAGAAACCTGCTAAAAATATGAAACGGGCTTGCGTAAGCGAGCCCGTTTTGTTAATTTTGTAGTATAGTTAATGCGAATTTACCGGCATGAAAATTGCAGCTTTGATTTCAGGAGGCGTTGACTCGGCAGTGGCCGTGCACAGGCTTGTAGAGCAGGGTCATGATCTTACATTATTTTATATCCGTATCGGTCTTGACGATGGCCGTGGCGATTGCTCGGCCGAGGAGGATATCGAGATGTGTCAGGCAATCGCCCGACGCTATAACTTACCGCTCGAGCAGGTCTCTCTGCACGAAGAATATTGGGAGAATGTGATGGAGTATGCATTGCGCACGGTCAAGGATGGCCTTACGCCCAACCCCGATATGATGTGCAACCGCATGATCAAGTTTGGCTACTTTGAAGAGCGCTGGGGACATGAGTTTGATCTCACTGCCACAGGTCACTACGCAACAACGATTATCGGTGATGATGGTCTCAAATATCTCGCGACAGCCGTTGATCCGGTCAAAGACCAGACTGATTTCCTCGCCCGCATCACCTATCCCCAGCTAAGTCATCTGATATTTCCAATCGGAGACATTCCCAAATCAGAAGTTAGGGAGATCGCAGTCAGAGAACATCTCCCTAACGCATACCGCAAGGACTCACAAGGGATCTGCTTTTTAGGTAAAATTAATTACAACGACTTCCTCAGACGACATCTCGGTGAGCGCAAAGGCCCGATTATCGAGATTGAGACAGGTCGAAAAATCGGAGAGCATAACGGATACTGGTTTCACACTATAGGACAACGCAAAGGCCTCGGTCTGAGTGGGGGCCCGTGGTATGTGGTCAGAAAGAATATCCGTGATAATGCCGTATATGTTTCACGTGGATATGACACTGAGAAACAATACGGTCGTCAGATCTTGTTGACCGAGCCATTGTTTATCACCCGTAATCCCTGGGCAGATATAGTGTGTGATCACGAGCCGATCATGTTTAAGAATCGTCACTCACCCGGCTTTTTCAACGCGACCATCACGCGTGTAGCAGGGCCTGATGCCGAGAGTGATTGCTATCTTATCGAGACCGAGACACCTGTGCAGGGTATCGCCCCGGGCCAGTTCGGCGTAATATATGACAAGGATGCCCGGATTTGTCACGGTTCAGGCATCATTACTCTTAATGTCAAATAAAATCGTCAAATCTGCGTTATATATGTATAACCCGGCAGGCTATGACGCTTGCAACCTTATATCTCATCAGATTCTGAAAATTCATGGATAACAACCTTAATAATATACCCCGCGATAACCAACGTGTCGAACTCAAAGTCCTCGGTATAAGTTACAGCCAGATACAATCAGGCGCTTATGCTCTTGTCCTTGCCGAAGCTGACGGCCCTATGAGACTGCCGGTTGTGGTCGGAGGCATGGAGGCTCAGGCGATAGCCATAAGACTTGAAGGGATAATCCCACCCCGTCCGTTGACTCACGATCTTATTGCCTCGCTTATGCAGGCATTTGGCCTGAGCCTGATCGAGGTATTCATATATAAATTTGAGGAAGGGATCTTCTCATCAGAGCTAATTTTTATGGACACAAATGGTCAGGAGGTAACACTTGACGCCCGGACATCTGACGCAATTGCAATTGCGATGCGTACAAATGCTCCTATCTTCACTACCCGTAAAATACTTGATGAGACAGGATTCACGATGGAGACTGCAATTAATCATCCTGCTGAGGATGAAAGCTCAGAAGAATCACCAGACAAAAATAGTCCGGCAGATCCCAAGTCAAGATTATCAGAACTCAAAGAGGCTTTAACTAAGGCTATCGAGAATGAAGAATACGAAGATGCTTCGCGTATCACGGCCGAGATAAAGAAACTCGAAGATCAGAAATAATGTCGCGCAGACTTAACCACGATGTAATGAACCTTACCGAAATCAACCCCGAGGAAATGGCCCGAAAGGCTATGGAGTTAAAAGCCTCAGGTAATTATAATTGCGCTCAGGCTGTGGCGTGTGCCTTTGCTCAGGCGATTGGGTCTGACGAGCAGTTTATTTATAATGCTACAAATGCATTCGGCCGTGGAATGGGATGTATGGAGGCAACTTGTGGCGCTCTCACGGGCGCCGGCGTGATTATTGGCCTTGCCACAGGCGACAGGGTCAAAGCAATGAAGTGTATGGCTGACGTATTGAAACGGTTTGAATCAAACAATGGTGCAACCATTTGCCGACAGCTCAAAGGTATAAAGATTGATCCACAGTCAGGTCACACTATCGCCGGACAATCGCTCAGACCATGCAATCTATGCGTATCAGATGCAGCCCTCTACCTCGCCGAAAGGCTTAGCGAGATGGAATAAATATCAGAAGGAGAACTGGACGAGCGCCCCTATGCGGCGAGCAAACCGGTGTACCCGTGAGAAATTCTGACGTTTACCCAAATCAAATTCAGCACCGACCTGCATACGGTCTATCGGATTCCAAAAGATATTTACCGTCAGGCAATAACCATATTTATAATTGTCGGGCGAGATCTCTTTTGACGTCAGAAAACGTGATTGTGAGAACTGTACGGTCGAAAACAGATTGGGGGTGAAATTATATTGCACACCCACACAATAGCCAAACGAAAATGGTGCATACAGATCACCGGGACGGTCGGGATCAGCGATGAGATCACTTGTGACAGCCATCATATCATTGCACAACGACCCGTACCCTGCCCCGCAATTAAATGTCAGATAAGTCGTAACAGGTGCGATAGGTCGAGCGACCGAACTTAGCTGTACTCCCCAGCCTGCCTTGGTGACGTTCTTATGGATTAGCAGATTACGGTAACCAAGTTCTCTGACTATTCCGGCGAGACGGATATGTTGGCCACGAGCCCACTCATATTGTAACAAAGCGGCTGCATCAGGTAGCCATGTAGATGTGGCGGTCGTCTCCTGTCCGTCCGCTCCGATGCTTGCATCCGGTGTCTCAAGTGAAACGCCGAATGAAAACTTCCCGAAAGTCGGCATATATCTAACGAGTACTGATGTCGGTGAGACCTTATTTGTCGGCCCCTGGGCATCAACAGTAGGTGCGACAGCTGCCGGGTCTGAAAAAGTCGATGGCGCAAGACCTACGGTAAACTCTCTGATCTGAGCGTAGGCTTTTTTTAGTTTGAATCCCCGCTGCTGATAACCGTTAAAGTTTGCCTCAATATAGAGTTGATAATTACTCAATATACGGTTCTGCCCTATCATACGCATGAAAATAGCCGTACCTGCAGGGGTTGTTCCGAATTTTCTCATCGATGCCGGATCTGCCGGAATTGGTATTAATGACGGAGCAAAGCCATTGACAGGTATTGCACCGCCCCAGTCATACCATCCCCTCATTCTCACGACGCCGCCTATACCGAGCATCATACCGGCATCTTTTGACATAAACATAAAATATGGCGCATCAGGATCTTGGGTATGTCTGAATTGGTCGTAATAAAACGTACTCACAACATTATATATCGAGTCACGCTCAATTTTAGTCATCGGCGTACCGTCAATCCCGATAATCTTAACTGTCCTGACAATTGAGTCTATATGGACATCTACCGGACAATACCGTGAAGAAAGGGTACGTGCCTCTGAAAGTGTATCAGAGACAATCTTCACATCGGCTGATGTTGCCGATGTTAATGACGAGATGCAACAAAAAAGGAATAAACATAGAAACTTACTCTTTGCAGAAACAGCCCTTTTATTCATAAGTATAATGATGACTATAACCCCACAACAATCTAACCGCAATTTTGTTCACAGTAAAAACCAAATTTTAAGGTCTTCTAAAAAAATACACTTAAAATCTTGAATACTTCAAAAAAAAGACATAACTTTGCATCAACGATCGAGACTAAAGACAACTTTGGTGAAAATAAATAATTGAGACAATGCGGAAGTAGCTCAGTTGGTAGAGCATCAGCTTCCCAAGCTGAGGGTCGCGGGTTCGAGCCC
>CAMWLR010000049.1 GCA_947175215.1 uncultured Porphyromonadaceae bacterium | reverse complement strand
TTGTTGTAACCGCCCTGACGGTTGTTATTGTAACCGCCCTGACGGTTGTAACCGCCCTGGTTGTAGTTGTTGCGTTGGTAATTGTTGCGTGGCTGATAACCGTTGTTCTGACGGTCGCCGTATGGGCGGGGCTGACGCTCGCCACCCTCAGTGGTGGTCGATGTTGAGCCCTGAGCCGATGTTGTGTCAAATGTCTTTTTCTCGAAACTGTTGTTGCTGTTGTAGTCGGTCTGGGCAGAGGCGTTGTCGGCAGCGCCGGGGATCTGACCGATGCGTGGGCGTTTAGGCTTCTTGGGATCGATAGTTTCCATAAACAGGTAAGGTAGTAAGATTTTAATTTAGATGGTGTTGGATGTTGTTATTTTAAGGGATTCAGGGTTACGACAATCCGTAATAATTAAACAGAATATTATAATTAAGTTTGTTAATGTTATAGATGGCAATCAAGAGATCATATCGGATTGGGGGTCGCCCCCTCGTCGCCGAGGGGATGCCTGACAGATCGTGTGACCCGATCCCTCATACAGGCCTCAAAGTTACATATTATTCTTGACACCCGCAAACCTAAACAGTAATTTGATATTAATTTGCAGTTAATTAAGTTTAATAGCCATCACGCAAGCAAGCTGACAGGGCTGATTAAAGCGAGCCCCCGGCGGCCGGCCTGTGGGGCTGTCCGTCGGGGGCTGTCAGGGGTTGTCAGTGTCATGTGCCGCTGACGTTATGTAACTTTTTTGAGGGTCAATTGACCTCGCGCAGCATCAAATTACTTCACGAGGATCTTCTTGCCGCCGTAGATATAGAGGCCGGCGGGGAGAGTCTCGGGGGTGTCGGCTACGCGGATACCCTGCAGGTTGTAGACACCGTCGAGGGTCAGCTCGCCGTCAACGGCGATTGACTCGACGCCCGAGGTCTGGACGGTGTACTCGAGGTGGAGGGGTGCCGAGAATACGGCAAATTTCATGTCACCGAGGATGAGGGCACGTTTGGGGATAACCACTGTGTAGTGACCGTTCTCGGTGACTGCCTCGTTAAACTTGATGAGCATCTGGTTGGCGGCGGTGTTGCCGTAAGAGAATTTACCGGTGGTGACGGTCTCGCCGTCATCGGCGACAACCTTTATGCCAGAGTCGTCGTGGCGGTAGATGACGTCATAGTCGGCGTATGTAAGGGTGATCTCCTCAAGTGCGCCGACAGTCTCGCCGCTCTCGGGATCGGCATAGACATTGTCGGGGGTAGGCTCGACAATGTCGCCAGACCCGTCGAGGACATAGAGGAACTTATACTCTGGCATATCCTCCTCGTCATACGACCCTGCGTTGTAGAATGCGCCCTCGGGGCAGATCAGGGTGTATTCGCCGGCCTCGAGCACGGGGGTGCTGAGGTCGATGACGAGCTGGTTGATTACAGAGCCGGTCTGAGCCTTACCTGTGGCCACCACCTCGTTGGTGTTGTTGTTGACCAGGGTGATGGTCTTGGTGTAGTTGATGTCGGGGAGCTGGATCGAGGTGAATGTCAGGGTGAAGTCGACGAGCGATCCGTAGCGACCCTGGGGAGGATAGATGCTCACGCCGGGGTTGTCAAAGATGTCGGGCATCTCAAAGGGCTGCACGGCAAACTTGACGTTGACCGTCGCGTTATACTGGGCGTTGTTGCCGTCCTCACCGAGGATGATGACATTGTTGGGGATGACGAATGTATATTTACCCTTGTCGGTGATAGGGGTATCAAAGGTTGCTGTCACGGCGTTTGATGCAGTGGCGTGGGTAAGTGTGGCGGTTGCCACGGTCTCGCCTGAGTTGTCGATGACCTTTACCTCGGGGTTCTGGCGCAGGTATACCACGTCATAGTCGACAAAGGTGACGGTGATGGTCTCAAACTTCTCGACGATGTCGCCGTTGGCAGGTGTCGAGATGATATTGTCGGGAGTCTCGACGATGTCGCCGCCCTCGACGATATAGAGCCACTTGGTGGCGGGGCAGTCATCGTCATCCATGTAGTCGTAAAATGCTCCCTCGGGAACATCGAGAACGTATGTGCCGGGTGTCGAGACGGTCTCGCTAAGAGTGATCAGGCCGTCGTTGAGATTGGGGCCGTCGCCGATGGTGGCTGTGGTGACCACGGCATCGGTGTAATAATCCTTGAGGGTGACGCTCTTATAAGAGTTGTAGTCAGCCATCCAAAGGTCACCGAATGTGATGACAAACGATGAGAGGGCTTTGACTTTACCCTGGGCCGGATCGATGGTGATCGACGAGGGGTTGACAAAGGGCTGGGGCTCCTCGGGGTCGGGCGTCTGCACGGCCTCGACAGTCACGCTCCATGAAATCTCCTCATTGTCGGTCTCATACCAGTCATAATAAAACGATTCCTCGCCGATGACGATGGTGTAGTTGCCGGTCTCGGTGATAGGCTGAGCCAGCGTATAGATCAGCAGGTCATCCTCATCGCCGGTGGTGCGTGATGTCACCTCGACAGCCTGATCGTTGATGCGGATGTCGGGGTGTGGGTAAGAGTAGATCTCTGATACTGTCTTACCATAGATCTCGATGGTGGTGATCTGCTCGACCACGGCGTTCTCACCCGGTGTGATGATAAACTTACCGGGGATGGCGGCCATCGCGGGTAACCCGGCTGCCATAAGTATGCCGGCAGCGATTAAGTGCTTGATTTTCATAATTACTGAATGTTGTTAAAGTCAATAGAGGCTGATATAGTGTCTTTAGTGACTTGATCGAGTCAATAGATAGGGTGGCTCAGTTGATGATGTCAAAACCGGTGTAGCGACGCAGGCACTCGGGCACGATGATGCCCTCGGGGGTCTGGTTATTCTCGAGCAGAGCGGCCACGATGCGGGGGAGCGCCAGGGCCGACCCGTTGAGGGTGTGACACAGGTGTGTCTTTTTGTCACCGCCGCGGTAGCGGCATTTGAGGCGGTTGGCCTGATATGTCTCAAAGTTAGACACCGACGACACCTCGAGCCAGCGTTTCTGTGCGCCTGACCATACCTCAAAGTCAAAGGTGATGGCCGAGGTGAAGCTCATGTCGCCGCCACACAGGCGCAGGATGTGCCAGGGGAGACCGAGCTTGTCGAGCAGACTCTGCACGTGGTCTTTCATCTCCTCGAGAGCGGCGTATGAATCTTCGGGACGCTCGATGCGGACGATCTCGACCTTGTCGAACTGGTGCAGGCGGTTGAGACCGCGCACATCCTTGCCGTAGCTGCCGGCCTCGCGGCGGAAACAGGCCGAGTATGCGCAGTTCTTTTTGGGGAGCGCGTCCTCGCTGAGGATGACGTCGCGGTAGATGTTGGTCACGGGCACCTCGGCAGTAGGGATGAGGTATAGGTTGTCGAGCTGACAGTGATACATCTGACCCTCCTTGTCGGGGAGCTGCCCGGTGCCGTAGGCTGATGCCTCGTTGACAACGTATGGGGGCTCGATCTCGACATAGCCGGCCTGGTTGGCCTGATCGAGGAAGAACTGTATCAGGGCGCGCTGCAGGCGTGCACCCTTGCCAATATATACGGGGAAACCGGCGCCGGTAATCTTGACGCCGAGGTCAAAGTCGATGAGGTTATACTTGCGAGCGAGTTCCCAGTGGGGGAGCGCGTCATCGGGGAGCTGGGGCATAGGGCCACCGGTCTTCTCGACTACATTGTCTTCGGCGGTCTTCCCCTCGGGCACCATGTCACAGGGGAGGTTGGGGATTGTGCAGAGCAGATCATGCAGCTCTTGCTCGGTGTCAGAGAGCTTTGCGGCGATCTCTTTCTGCGCCTCCTTGAGGGTCGCTACCTGAGCCTTTGCCTGCTCGGCGTCATCTTTCTTACCCTCTTTCATGAGGCGGCCGATCGATGCGGCCAGGCGGTTGAGCTCGGCGGCTTTGTTATCATTGTCGAGTTGCAGCTGACGGCGGCGATCGTCGAGAGCGAGGACGTTAGCGACGGGCTCTTTGCCGTCAAAGCCCTTGATGGCCAGACGTGCCACGGTGCGGGCGGGGTCGGCCTTTATCTGTTGTAGTGTAAGCATCTGAGTGGTTGTTATTGTCGGTTATGAGAGCAGCTCTTTAACTTTGGCCGAGATAGCTTTACCCTCGGCACGGCCGGCGAGCTCCTTAGAGGCGACGCCCATCACCTTGCCCATCTCGCGGGGTGATGTGGCACCGACGCGGGCGATGATCTCGCGCAGCTTGTCGGTGAGTTCCTGATCTGAGAGAGATGCGGGCATATAACGACTGATCACCTCGGCCTGGGCCATCTCGGTGGCGGCGAGTTCGGGGCGATTTTGCTGTGTGTAGATTTCGGCGCTTTCCTTGCGCTGCTTTATCATCTTGGCGAGGATAGTGACGGCCTTTTCGTCAGAGAGTTCGCCGTCAGCTCCCTTGGCTGTCTTAGCCTCGAGGAACTCCTTCTTAATTCCGCGGAGAGCGTCAAGCGTCTGGGCGTCGCGGGCGAGCATCGCCTTCTTGATGTCCTCCGACACGCGGTCAAAAAGATTCATTTTACGGTCAAATTTTTAATTTACTGCAAAGTTACGCAACTTCCACGTAATAACCAAATTCGGCAAATATGCCATGCCACGTAAAAACGGCCGATCCCGTTGTGTGAGGATCGGCCGTAACTTGAGAGCGTCAAGGTCAGTCAGTGTGGTGATGGTGACCTGCTTGAGAATATTTCAGTGGATTATCAATTGTCAGCGGACAATAACTTTAGAGGTGACAGTGCCGACACGCACCATGTAGATGGCCGGGGCAACCTCCTTGCGTGTATTACCCAGCGTAGAGTGTATCGTGCGGCCGTCGGTGGTGTAGATGTCGACCTTAAGGCCGTCGGCGTTGCTGACGGTGATGATACGTCCGTCGGCTTTAACTGTCGGCTGAGCCGATGCTGCGATCATCTCGATGTCAGACTTCTCGAGCAGCAACGGTTCTGAGAGCTCAGACTCACCCTTGTCATAGACTGCTGTAACGTGATAGGTGTGCGGACCCTCGGCTACGTCGGTGTGGATATGGGCGGCATCCTCAACGGTTGCGTCATTGATCTGCGCGCCGTCACAATATACGTTGTAACCTAACAGGTTGCCGTCAAAGCCCTCAAGACGCTTGAATGTCACGTCATCGACAAGGAGCATGAACGAATCTTCGGCGCAAGACCTGATGGCGAAATGACGGGCACCGGCAGGGAGAGTTACCTTGTATTCGGTCCAATCCTTAGGTACCATGACGGCTTGCATAACGCACTCGTATGCCTCGAGATTGGCGGCATCGTCAGACATGGTCACATATACCTCGATCTTCTCCGGGTAAGAGCTGCTGTAGCTGCGTGCATAGAATGAAATCTCCTGCTGCTCGCCGGTCAGACGGGGTGAAACGGCCCAGTCGTCGAGAGCGCCCTGCATGGCATAGATACAAGCGAGATACTTGTTGCCGCTGCGGGCCTCGAATGTCGCCTTTGTGGAGTCGGTGTCATCAAGCAGATCGGTGTCAAAGATAAAGAACGAGCTGTTTGAGCGTGAGGGATGACCGGGTATCTCCAGGCCGGTGAAACCGCCGATGGGGGTCTGATCGTTGTCGATAAAGAGCCATCCGTCATAGTCGTCGGCAAAACTTTCGGCTGACTCAAAGGTCTCGGTTGTCTCTATGACAGTCTGCTCAGGCATCTCGGGGGCCGCCCAGGTGAGGCTCAGCCCCTCGGCGACATTCTCGCCGGCGAGGTTTGTGGGCACGGGATAATCGACGATGATACGGTTGACCGTGGCCGAGGCCTGATTGTTATCGGCGTTGCCGTCAGCCGCATATTCAACGACAGCGGTATAGACGGCTGAAGCCTCATCATGCAGGCCTATGCTCGAGGTGAGCTCCATGTGCTCGGTTTCCTCAAAACCAAGGCCGTTGTCAAAGGTGTAGCTGTCAATCATCTCACCGTTGCGCAGGATGTTGACAGTGAACGCATCGACAGCGCGGGCACCTGTGTTGACGACGTCTATCGTGAGCGGGAATGTCTCGCCGGTGGCCACCTTCTTGGGTGCGGCCATAGTGACAGCCAGGTCATAAGGCACCTCGTTGTAGATCGAGATAGCGTCATATAAGTTGTAGACAAAGCCCACGGCCTCGCCGAGGATGCGGACGCGGATGGTCTGTCCGGCAAACTGCTCTAACGAATAGCGCACGCGGTTCCAGGCATTACCCTCGGGTAGTTTCTCATAGTGAGCAAATTCATCGAGAGTGACGAGCTCACCGTCAGCGGTCAGTATCTGCACGGTGGTCTTGTTCATATCGGGGAGGTCGTTTTCACCCACCAGGCGATAGACATAGAAGCTCAGCATGGGTGATTCGCCGGTGATCGCGATGTTACCGGTGAATAATGCACCTATACCGCCGGCATTGGAGTTTTGGATGACAAAGTAAGAGTCATCTCCGTCAGCGGCGGAGATGCCTATCGTTGAGGCTGAGCCGAAGCCTACGTTAGCCGAGCCCTGGATGAAGAGCGCGTAATCATCGAGCGACGCGGGGTTGGTGTAAACCACCGGCAGCTGGTAGTCGTCACCGAGCAGAATCTGCGCGCCGACAAGGCTACTGTTCTTGCCGCGGTTAAAGGCGGCCAGACCGTACACCACTACCTCTTGGTTGGCAGGCATAACTATATCGAGATCATATTCGCAAGCGGTGATACCGTCGGCGAGGATACCGGTGGCATAGCCGTCCTCGATGGCAAACAGAGTGTATGTGATGTTTTCGGCGGGAAGCTGATGGCCGGCCACGTCAGAGGTTACGGCGCTCCAGGTGAAATGCAGGGTGTTGTCGCCGGCCTTGCTCACGGTGAATGAGGTGGGGGGAGTGGCGGCCAGCGGGCCGATAAACGCAGTGGCTGTGGCCTTAGGCCCTGTGCCGGTAGCGTTTGCGCAGACAACCGAGTAGGTATAATCACCCTCGGCGGTCACGGTGTCATCGACTGTGACTGCCTCGCCGACAGCCGCGGTGGCGGTCTTGACGGTGCGGTCGCCGCAGAGCAGGGTGTAAGTAACTTCACCGTCGAGGTCATCGTCGAGAATACTCTTGACGGGGAGGGTGAAGGTGATGGTGGCGGTCAGGTCTCCGATGGTGCTGGGATTGACGGTCAGGTCGGTTACGGCGGCGGGGATGAGGCATGACGAGAGTTCCTCAACCTCATATTTAGAGATCTTCAGACGGTTCATGTTGGCATCTGACACAGCATGGAAACCGATATTGTAAAGACCCGATTGGGTGCAGAGGAAGAATCCCTCCTGTACCATATTGCTGCCGGTGTTAAACAACATCACGTCGGCTACATTGATGGTCATCGCCTCGGGTGTAACACCCTGTCCGGCCTTGATCTCCATCTTCTCGGGATAAGATGAACTGCCCACTGCGGTGGCTTTCACCGAGTATGCTTTACCCTCGGTCAGCTCGATGCCGGGTGTAAACAGCCAGTCATCGGCGTTGTTAGATGAGTGGTAGGCATATTCGGCCACCTTTGAGGTGCTGTAACTCCAGGTCTTGCCGTCGGCATTGGCGTCAACGACTGTGTGCTGGTTAAAGATATCTTTTGACGAGAACTCGATAGTCACCGGGGCACTGTAATGGCCCAGAGAGATACTGTTTGAGGCCGTTTCACCTGACTTGCGGTCACCGTTTTTAGCCTTTACCTTATAGCCGACAGAGATCACGCCGGTGGCAGGCTCGGATACCTCAAAGGTGGCGGTTGTGCCCTCGACATCCTCCTTGACGAGCGTGCCGCTGAGATCTGTGATATCATAGCGGATATCGTCGGGGTTGAAATATCCAAGGTCAGAGCCTTCGGTGACGGGCTCCCATGTCAGGGTGGCCACGTTGTCAGCCCATGTAAGCACAACATTCTGGGGGGCTTTGGGTGTGCCCTTGCCAACAAATATCGAGCTTTTGACTTTGGGTGAATCGCCGCCATCGTTGTGGCAATAGACGGTGATTTCCTTCATCCCCGGGAAGGGGAATGTGATGGTCTCGGTGACGGTGACGCCACCGGCTGCAGTGCCCTCGCGGACATCCGTTGAGCTGCTACCATACTTGATATAGTATGTCAGCTCCTGGTCACCGACGGGTGTGCCGTCAAAGAGGGTGGTAGGCATGGTGAGGGTCACGGTGGCATCGAGTGACCCCATCTCGCAGGCGAGGTTTACCTCGGGTGCCTCGGGTGCTTTCTCGGGGTAGGCCCATGTGTGGAGGCCGCCGAACTGATAGCCGGTACCGAAGTCGAGCAGCTTGGTGGTTGCGCCGGTGGCGAGGTCAACCTCATAGAGTGCCGAGGCTGACGAACTTGTCATGGTCGACTGGATAAAGGTATTATCCTTTGAATTGACGCAGCCGCTGACAGCGTATGTCGAGCCGCTGACAACGTCGGTCTGTGCGATTACTTCATAATCACCGGTGGTCTTGTCGATTTTGAGGAGTGAACCCTCGATGGTCAGACCATAGAACTGGCCGCTGTCATCACAGCCCAGACCCATGATGGTCTGATCAAAGTCGGCCTTGATGACGGTCGACCCGATCGCGGCGTAATTGGCCTTGGCCCAGTTTTTGGTGTTGAAATCTTTTGACATGAATACACCATAGACGTCGCCGGTGGTGGGGTCGAGGGCGCAGGCCTGGGCCAGGATGTCATACTGGCCTGAGCTGAGTTTGGTCTTCTTGAGCTGCGAGCCGGTGTTGGCGTCTACCTCTACATAATAGTAGGTGGCACCGTAGTAGCCGTTCTCAACGACGCCCATGTGGATGACATTGCCGTCAAAAACGCAGCCAAAGTTGCAGCTGTATGAATATGTGGGTTCGAGCACGATCTCAAAATCCTCGGTTGGCGTGCGGGGTATGGTGTAGACACCCTTGGGGTACTTACCGTAGAAGACGTATGCCTCGAGGCCTACGGCTTTAGAGATGGCGCGGTTAGCAGCGGTGGCCGACATTACTGCGCGGCGGTTCTGCACCACGACATCTGAGGTCAGCGGACGTAACCCCTCGAGTTGCGCGGCATCGAGGGCGCGGGTCATCAACGGTTGCGGGAATGTCACGGGCAACTGTTGCGGCATCTGATCTATGGGCACGGCTGCGGCAGACGCAGACTGGCCTGAAGAGGTCGCTCGCGGCAGCAGCGGAGCTGCACTTGCGCCTGACACTATCATCAGAGTCAGACCGACCGACAGTGTTTTAAGAAAAGATTTTCTCATAGAATGACGTTGGAATGAGTGACTGGATTATTATGTATTTAATTAGTTGTCAATAGTTTTAGCGAATAGCATACAGAGTGGCGATGCTCTTTGTCGTGATTTTGGACAGATGTAACCGGTTAGGTTGTTTTAGCTGTCACGAAATAAGTTAAAAATGCGATTTTGCAAATATATGCCAAAAAAATGGTGCAAAGATTGACACAAGTCAATAAATATGGCGGTGCGGTCAATGTTTCAGAAACCGTTTTTTTAATCTGCAATAATATTCAGGGGAGATGCCGAGATAAGACGCGACGGTGCGCCCTGAGACGTTCATAGGTATTTCGGGGCGCAGACGCACCAATGCCTCAAACCTCTCGGCGGCACTGCCGTTGTTGACGCTCGAATTTTTATATTCCTGATAGAAGAGCTCGGTCTGCGACATGGCCAGCATCCAGCGGGTGAAGTCGTGATTTGACGCCACAAGTCTGTCATAGGCGCTGCGGGGGACGCAAAGCACCACCGAGTCACAACACGCCTCTACCTGATAATATGACGGCAGATGTCTGACAAATGAATATTTAGAGACAAACACCGTGCCGGGCAAGCCGAAAGCGAATGTGCGCTCGCGGTCGCCGTTCATATCCGTCAGACGCAGGATTCCCTCTTTGACGATATACATCGAGTCGGCGACCTCGCCTACGCTGACCAGGATCTCTGAGCGATGGAGGTATGTCAGGGTTGCCGCTCCGAGAAATTCGTCGAGAGTGGAGTCAGACGGAATGTAGTCACATTCACGGCGCAGCAATTGTCTGAGATTTTCCATCTGATAGGGGAATGCCTGGTATCTATTTTACCGCAAAGTTACGCAACTTACACGTAATAACCAAACAGGCTATAATGTAAGGGGTTGCGCGTAAGGTGTGAGGCAGGGTGTATGCCGGCGGGGTCACGAGAGTGCCGCGCTGATGATGATCACGGCGAGGGTTATGGCAAAGGCTGCGATCATCAGGTCAGATGACACGATGCGGTAGATAGTCACGCCGTTGAGCTGTTGCATGAGTGACGCCGAGGGGGTCAGGGTGGTGAGCGATGATCCCGGGCTGAGCTGTGTGAGCGATACCGAGTTGCCGTGATGTGTGGCGGCCGAGGCCAGGGCCGGGTATCGTGCGCCGATATAGCGCGTGAGTGAGCGCATCCCTGTATAGCAGACACCGCCGAGGGTTGTGCCGATGAGGGCACCTGCCATCAGGTCGCCGGGATAGTGCACACCTAAGTAAAGACGTGAGTATGAGTTGAGTATCGCCCACCCGAAGATAAAGAGGGTGAACGTGCGGCGTTTGACAAAGAGGGCCATGAATATGGCCAGGGCAAAGGAGTTGGCTGCGTGGCATGAGGGGAATCCGTAGCTGCCGCCGCGATAGCCGCCGACGATATAGGTGTAGTCAGACAGGGCGTTCTCGATATTTGACGGGCGCAGGCGCTCGACGGCGGGGCGGATGATCGAGGCGCAGAGCTGGTCGGTGAGGATGATGGCTGTGGCCAGGGCTACCAGGTAGGCCAGGGCCGTCTGCCAGCGGCAACGTACAAAGAGTACCACCAGGGCCATGAGGTACATCGGTATCCAGATATACCGGCCGGTAAACATGGTCATGAAACTGTCAAAAAAGGTGCTGTGGGCGCCATTGATTGCCAGGAAGATAGTGGTATCTATGTTATTAAGGTATTCTATCATTTTGCTGAGGAGAATCGTGTTTAATTGGTAAACGTATTTATACGGCGTTTATTGCATAACTCTCACAGATGAGCGAGGGTGGCGTATAGGTCGCGTAAAAATGCGCGGGCCGAGTTGAGCAGAGGTGAGGTGTCACCTGATGGTGTAGATGAGTATATCACGGCATCGGCATCGGGGTTGTAGACAAGTGTGTCAGACGGGGTGACTATGCCTATGAGCGACGGCTCGGTGAAGACCGCCACGGGGGTGGTTGAGGGTGAGAGGATGTCGCGCGAGTATCGCAGCGACTCATGCGGCAGGCCAATCATGCTCAGCAGGGTGGCGCTGATGTCGGTCTGCGACGCGGGTTTGTCGACACGGCTGCGGGGTGTAGCGAGTGCACCGCCATAGAGTATCAGGGGGATGTGGTGGCGGTCGAGGGGTGAGTCGAGGTTTTGCGGCCAGCAGCCGTAATGGTCTGCGACGAGTATGATAAGGGTGCGGTCACGGTTGGGGAGGGTGGCGAGCGAATCGACAAAGACCGTCAGGCATGAGTCGGTGTATGCAAAGGCGTTACGGCGCGGTTTCCCCTTAAAACGGGGGTTGGCGTAGGGGACGGTGAACGGTTCGTGTGAACTTGAGGTCTGTACCACCGAGAGTGTCGGTGTGCCGGCGTCGCTCGCGGTCGCACGCTCTTTTATCTCTTGGAATGCCCTGTCAAACAGTTTCTCATCGTTGGCGCCCCATTTGCCGGTGAGATCGCGGGCGGCGAAATCTTTGTCTGAGATGACGGGGTCAAAGCCTCCGGCCACGAGATAGGCCATCATGTTGGTGAAGTTGGCATCTCCACCATAATAATATGCTGCGTCATATCCGCCGTGTTTGACGAGCTGGCCTGACAGAGTGGGGAGTTTCTCAAATTTCTCGACATATTTGAGCAGCGAGGTTGTAGGGGGTGCGGGGAATGAGCCGAGAATCGCGGCCAGTCCGCGGTCGGTGCGGAATGATGAGGCGTAGAAGTTTGTGAACAGCAACCCCTCGCGGGCCAGTGAGTCGAGCCCGGGGGCGACATTCTCACCCCCGAGCGAGGGTAGCAGGTGTGCCGAGAAGCTCTCGAGGATCACCATGACGATGTCGGGACGATCGGTGGTGAGGATTGCGGTGCCGGCGGGGAGGGGGTGACCGTCCTGACCGATGACCGCCGAGACGCTGTCTGCAGCGATTGTGTCGGGGAGCCGGAGCAGGCGGTCGACGATGGCGGCCGCCTCATCGTCGGGCATAAAGTCGTATTGTGAACCGAAGTCGCTCTGATGGGTGGCCGAGTAGAGGAGTGTGAAGGCGGGGTTGAGCGCGGCGTGATTGAGTCGCGGGTTGGGAGAGAAATATGCCCGGCTGAGATTCATGGTCGAGACGGTGACACTGCCGCGGATGGGTATGATGAGCAGACCGGTGACGAGCAGCATCACGGCGGGTTGCCATAGACGACGCCCTATGACGGTGGCGGGTGTCACAGTTATGTTTGCAGCGGTGTGGCGATAGAGCATCCACATGCCACCCGAGATGACGGCGATCCCTATCGCGCCGGCAATCCAGTGCCACCACTCGATGCTGGCCATCGCCGCAGTCGGTGAGGTGGTCAAGTAGAATAGCGGGGTCATGTCGAGCCTGAATCCCCAGCTGCCATACAGCCCCATGTCGAGGCAATAGATCAGGGCGACCACTATTGCCATGACGGCGATGTAGATGTCGAGGGCGCGTTGCAATGCTTTCGTCCCCGAGATCAATTGCCCCGTAATCAGCAGGCCGGGGATGACGGTGAGATAACCGGCAACCGACAGATCCATTGCCAGGCCGTGACGTATGACGGCAAGCCAATCACCCGCCGAGGCGTCGATGACCGATGAGTAGACGAGCATAAACACCGGTTTCATAAAGATGAACACCACTGTAAACAGCAGATATATAAAGAGAAATTTCAGCAGGGCCTGTCTCATAAGTTACGTTAGGTCAGGGGGTGAGGTGTCTGCGGTAAAGTCGGGTGAGATTTTTTGATAAAAAATGTCAGGGGGCGGTTAAACCTTTTTGACCGCGTGAGGTCAAAGATACATAAAGATAATAAAGCAATTGTCGATATAGCGTCACAGGCGCATCTTAGCCGCTTCAAAAAACAAAAACGGGCTGTCTCAAATCTCAGGATCTGATACAGCCCGCTTCTTTTATCATCTTGCCGTGGTTGCTTTTACCGGTATTGTCAGCCGGGATGTGATTTATTCGTTACCCGAGAACTCCATCAGATAGGCTTTGATAAACTGATCGATGTCGCCGTCCATCACACCGTTGACGTCTGAGGTCTGATAGTTGGTGCGGTGGTCTTTGACGCGGCGGTCATCAAACACATAGCTGCGTATCTGTGAGCCCCACTCGATTTTCATCTTGCCGGCCTCGACCTTGGCCTGCTCCTCCATGCGGTGGCTCAGCTCCTTTTCGTAGAGGATCGAGCGCAGGTGACGCAGGGCGTTCTCGCGGTTCTTGGGCTGGTCGCGCGTCTCGGTGTTCTCAATGAGGATCTCCTCTTTCTCGCCGGTGTAGGGGTCGGTGTATTGATAGCGCAGACGCACACCCGACTCTACCTTGTTGACGTTCTGGCCACCGGCGCCACCCGAGCGGAATGTGTCCCATGACATCAGGGCCGGCTCGACCTTGACCTCGATGGCGTCATCGACAAGGGGGGTGACAAAGACCGATGCAAACGAGGTCATGCGCTTGCCCTGGGCATTGTATGGTGAGACACGCACCAGGCGGTGCACACCGTTCTCGCTCTTGAGATATCCGTATGCAAAGTCACCCTCGACATTGATCGTGCAAGACTTGATGCCTGCCTCATCACCCTCGAGGAGGTTGGCGATAGATGTCTTGTAGCCATGTTTCTCGCAATAGCGCAGATACATACGCATCAGCATCTGGGCCCAGTCCTGACTCTCGGTGCCTCCGGCACCCGAGTTGATCTTGAGCACCACGCCCATGTGATCCTCTTCGCGGCGCAGCATATTGCGCAACTCGAGAGCCTCGATCTTCTCCATCGCCGAGGCGTACATCGCATCGAGCTCAGCCTCGTCGAGCAGCTCCTCCTTATAGAAGTCCCACCCGTTGACCAGCTCGTCGACAGCCGTCTCAACCTCATGATAGCCGTCGACCCAGGCTTGCAGATCCTTGATCTTCTTCATCTGGGCCTGCGCCTCCTTGGGGTGCTCCCAGAAGTCGGGTACATGAGTGCGGAGTTCCTCCTCCTCGATCTGAATTTTCTTATTGTCGACATCGAGATACCGCTTGAGCGCGTCCTTACGTTCGGCGGCCTCCTTGAGCTGTTCCTGAGTGATCATCGGTCTATCTGTTTTCTTTCTGCAAAGTTACGCAAAATCCCTCAAAAAGTCAAATCCCCCGCTCATCGTGTCAACAGCAGGGGTGAGTAACAAAAAGACGCAAAACAGCCCCGACTCACGTCGGGGCTGCTTTATGGCTTACGTTTTATTCGCTATAAACTGTGATATTATGGCCGGAAACAGGGCGAGGTTGTGTGGGTTGTGCCGTTGTTTCCTATACAAAGTTAGGGATAATACCCGTCGGTTGTATCGGTGTGCAGGCAAATTACTTACTATATGTGATAGCAGGGGGTGGTTATGGTGCGTCAAAGAGGAGTAAGCTATATAACAATGGGGGTCGCGATACCACATTTAAGGTATCTCGACCCCTTGGTTGTTGATATTAGGGTGTGTCAGCGGGTGACGGTGATCGACAGGGGGAGGGTGGTGTCGGTCGCGGTGACCGTCAGGGTGCGGGCCTTCTTGTTGTAGTTTTGGGTCAGACGGGCATCAGAGGTGACTTTGCGGGGACGGTCGACGTTGTGGAGCACGAAGGTGAGGGTGCGTTTTGAGGGCATCTCTTTATATTCGGGCGAGGGAGCGGCAACGCCGAGTTTGATTGCCTCGGGGGTGTTGTCGGCGGTGATGTCGATCAGGGCGTATTCGCCGGCGGCGAGAGAGGTGGCCGACAGGCGGTTGTCTTCATAGAGAGTGTAAGAGGTCTTGCCGTACTCACCGGCCACGGGGTAGTAGTCGATGGTGTAACGCGAGGGGTCGTAATCGCCGGTATTGGTCATGGCGTAGTCGGCTTTGGGGAGGAGTGCGCCGGCACGTGCAAAGATGGGGAGCACTGACAGGGGGGCGTCAACGTATGCCCCCGAGCCACCGTAATAGATGTTGGCGGGGTTGTTGATGTCGACCCATGTGCCGGCGGGGAAGACGACGTAGCGCGAGGTGGCGCCCTGAGTCATCACGGGGGCGACCATCACGTCGCGTCCCCAGAGATACTGGTCGCTGATGTCGTCGAGGATAGACGGGTCGGCGTCATAAAATCCGAGCGGGCGTACCAGCGGGAGGCCGAAACGGGCGTTGTCGGCAGCCAGGGTGTAATTATAGGGTAACCAGCGGTAGCGTTCCTTGATGAGGGGGAGGAGGATATCCTGATACTCGGGATATTTGTAAGGCTCGGCATACTGCTGGGCGTGGGTGCGCAGGATGGGTGAGAAGAGGCCCAACTGACACCAGCGTACATACAACTCGGGATCAATGGGGTTCTCGGGATCAACGGCAAAGCCTCCTACGTCATGGCTCATGTATCCCAGGCCGCTGAGGCCCGAGTTAAGCATGATGCGTATCTGCGGCTCAAGGCCTCCCCATGAGCGTGATACGTCGGTCGACCAGGGGAAGACCGAGTAACGCTGCAGACCGGCTGTGCCGCCGCGCATGAGGGTCATCAGGCGGGTCTCGGGATACTCCTCTTTAAACAGGTCATAGATGATGCTGCTCCACTCGTTGCCATAGAGGTTGTGATACTGGCGGGTGGTGAGGCCATTGTGGTGATACATCCCCTCGGGATGCACCTCGGGTTCGCCCAGGTCGCCCCACCATCCGGTCATACCGCTGTCGGTCAGGACTTTGTAACGGTCGCGCAGCCATTGGCGCGTCTCGGGGTTAGAGACATCGAGCATACCGCCCTCGCCGACCCAGATGGTCACCTCGCGGGTGTCGCCGACTGAGTCTTTGCCAAACATTCCGCGCTCAGAGAGGTAGTGATAGTTGTCGATTCCGCGGCCATTGCGCAGCACGTATGGCTGTGAGATGGCCACCATATTTACGCCGCGCTCCTTGAGGTCGGCGAGCATCTTGCGATATGTGGGCCACTGCTCGGAATCCCAGGCCAGACGTCCCATATCCTCCTCTTTACCATACCAGTAAAGGTCGAGCACCATGCCGTCGAGGGGGTAGCCCGCACGGCGCAGGGTGTCGGCCACGCCGAGAGTCTCGGCCTCGGTGCGATAGCCGTATTTTGATGAGATGTAACCTAAGGCCCAGAACGGGGGGAGATCCTGGTGACCGGTGAGGTCGGCTACCTGACGTGACACGCCGGGCATACCCTCGGGTGATGCGAAGAAGTAATATGACAGTGTCCCGGGGGTCTCAGAGCTATATTTTATGGGGTTGTCGGTGACCATCTCGGCGGCTGCGTAGTCATCGACCATGATGCCGTAACCCTCGGGGGCGACCAGCAGGGGCATGGTGATATTCATCTGGCGGATGCGGGGGTCAGAGCCGGTGTAACCGTAGTTCTGACGGTTATACATCACCAACGTGTCACCGGCCAGATTGAGGCGGTAACCGCGTTCGCCGCCGCCGTAATACGCCTCACCGCCGCCGATCGGGGCGAGGGTGAAAGTCTTGCGGCCACGCTCGTCGGTTGTGCGCTCGCCGTTGTCATATATACCCTTGTTCTTGCCGGCGGTGATCGTTACCGCACCGGTAGATTTGTCGAGGGTGGCGACAGTGCCGCGCGGCGAGGTAAGCACGCCGATATAGGGGTTGTCGATCAGACCGCCGGTAAACGCACGCTTCCTGACGACGGCGGTCTTTGAGGGCTCGGGGGTCTCGCCCGGCAGATAATTGTCGACACGGAATATATCATCGGTGACAGCCGTCACCACCACGGTGCGCCCCTCGGGGCCCACATTGTCGGCGCGGACGCTCTGAGGAGGGATCGGCGGCTTCTGGTCAGGTTCGGGGAAGATTTCGGCAAGAGCCACAGTGCCGCCTAACATTATCGTGGCGGCGGCCACAGCTGATCTGAATTTCATGGTTGATAAGTATTATGTTGTGTTATATTCTCAATGATGTTAAATGCGCCGGCTGATGAAGTCAAGCCAGCGAGGCGATGCGGGCGATATACTTGCCGATGATGTCAAACTCGAGATTGACACGGCTCCCCGGGGCGATGCGGCAGAAATTGGTATGCTCCATCGTGTAAGGGATGATGGCCACCCTGAACGAGTCGATCTCTGAGTCGCACACCGTCAGGCTCACGCCGTTGACCGTCACCGACCCCTTCTCGACCGTTACATAACCGCTGCGGGCCAGGTCACGGTCAACGTCATATTCAAACTTAAAGTAAGCCGAGCCGTCGAGCTGCTCGACAGCCGTACACAGGGCCGTGCAGTCGACATGCCCCTGTACGATATGACCGTCGAGACGGCCATTCATCACCATGCAGCGCTCGACATTGACCAGGTCGCCGACCTTGAGGTCGCCAAGATTAGAGCGGCGCAAAGTCTCCTCGATAGCCGTCACCGTGTAAGTGCCGTCGCCATTGAGCGACACCACCGTCAGACACACGCCGTTGTGGGCCACCGACTGATCGATCTTGAGCTGATCGGCAAACGAACATCTGAGCGTAAGATGCAGATTGCCACCCTCACGCCTGAGCGCGGTCACCACCGCTGCCTCCTCGACAATTCCTGAAAACATATAATCTCAGATATAAGATAGATATAACAGATAAAAGACTGATATAATATGTATGATTTTCGGCAAAGTTAGCCACAATCCCGCGACCCTGCAATACCACGACCTCGCAAATTACCGCCCCAACCCAAAAATCGAGAAAAAAACCTTAAAAAACTTTTGAGTTAAAGAAAAACTTCTTAACTTTGTCATCGCATTTAGGACACAATCGCCGTGAGGCGGTTTTCACCAGCGCTCGTCTTTGACGTGCGTTTATATTACTGATTGTAATACTGATTGCACTGAACAGCGCCGTGAGGCGCACAAGTACTTCTCGGTCGGCGCTTCGGCGCCGACTATTTGGAAAGATGCCGGAGTGGTCGATCGGGACGGTCTCGAAAACCGTTGTACCCTTACGGGTACCCAGGGTTCGAATCCCTGTCTTTCCGCAAAGAAGCAGCCCGCGAGGCTGCTTTTGTTTGTTATTAGGCATGTTATTAATCAGGAAGAAACAATATCAAGGACGCTAATGAAATCATTGATAGCA
>CAMWLR010000048.1 GCA_947175215.1 uncultured Porphyromonadaceae bacterium | reverse complement strand
GCCTGCGCCCGCTCACTCTGCTCCGGCGTCTCAACCGCAGCAGCCCGTGCAGCCCGAGCCGGCACCCGCGCCGTATTATCAGCCGGGGTATAATCAACAGCCGACTACCCAGCAACCGCCTGTTGCACCGCCCCCTTATAACAATCCGCCCCGGCCTCGCCGTCCCGAGCCTCAGCGTATGCCCGAGCCGCCGCGCAAGTCTAAAAAAACTCTGTGGATCATCATTGCGCTGGTAGTGTTGTTGGCGCTGGTAATAGGTGTGTTCCTCTACTTCTCGGCGCAGAAGTCAGCCGAGATGGAGGCACAGCAGCAGCAGATCGAGCAGTTGCAGTTACAGAATGAGCAGATACAGCTGGCCAACGAGTATGAAAACCTCAACAATGAGTTCGCCCAGTATGAAAATCAGACCGCACTGCTGGCCAACGACTCGATCGTGCAGAAATATGCAGCCGCACGCTCACAGGTAGAGAAACTTCTCGAAGAGCTCAAAAACGAGAAAAACAAGTCTGCCGCCCAGATCGCCAAACTCAAGGATGAGATCACCACACTCAAGGCGATCCTGCGTACATACGTCGAGCAGATCAATGCCCTGCAGATCGAGAACCAGTCGCTGCGTGACGAGAACGAGGAGGTCAAAGCCCAGAATACACAGCTCACTCAGGCCGTACAGACTGCACAGGCCACCAATCAGCACTTGAGCGAACGCATGACCCTGGCCGAGAAACTCAACGTGACCGGCGTCACCCTCACCGCCCTCAACAAAAAGGGTAAGAATGAAAAGAATGTCACCAAGGCATCCCAGCTGATGGTGTCGTTCACCATTCCTCAGAATAATTCTACACCTGTCGGTGAGAAGACCATCTACCTGCGCATCACCTCACCCGAAGGTGAATTGCTCGGCAACGGCGGCAGCTTCACATTTGAGGGCTCAACCCTCAAATGCACCGCCCGCAAATCAATCGAGTATCAGGGCGAAGAGATTGGCGGCATCAAAATCTATTGGGACGTAAACGCCACCCTCACCCCCGGCGAATACACCGTCGAACTCTTTGCCGACAACTACCGTCTCACCTCCCGCCGCTTCACCCTAAAAAAATAACCCCTGCTTCCTCTCCTCCTTTCCCCACTGCTCCTTAGCTCCCCGTCTCCCCCATATCCCCCGAGACATTCCCATCTCCGAGACATATCCCCACACAAAAAAGCAAGGTGTGCCGACCCCGCGTCGACACACCTCTATTATATTGTACCTGATTCCGACTATTAA
The DNA here is from genome assembly GCA_947175215.1 of uncultured Porphyromonadaceae bacterium. Taxonomy (GTDB): domain Bacteria; phylum Bacteroidota; class Bacteroidia; order Bacteroidales; family Muribaculaceae; genus UBA7173. The sequence continues at coordinate 17,393 of CAMWLR010000048.1, read as the reverse complement.
ATGTTAGTGAGGGATATGGAGGATGTCGAGGAAACGGGTGACGGTGGCGGGATCGCCTGTGTATTTGCCGTGGTCTTCGCTGAGCTTGCAGGTAGGACAGTAAAACGGCCACGACTCGGTGATCTTGACGTCTGTCAGTTTGATGACTATATTGCGGGCTTTCACGCCGGGAAAGTCGCAGGTGAGGTGGGTACCGATCCCGAATGAGGGGATGCAACGCCCGGCGGCGTGGCGCTGTATCTCGATGGCTCGATCGATGGTGAGGGCGTTGCTGAAGATGACTTGTTTGGTCGATGGGTCGATCTTGAGCGAGCGATATTTCTCGATGATCAGTTTTAGCTGCTCGAGGTTGTCTCCGCTATCTACCCTGAGACCTTTGAACATATTGGCGAAGTCTTCAGAGAAGTTGAGGCTGAAGATGCGCCAGCCATAGGTGTCATAGAGGAATGTGCCGAGAGCTCCGCGATATGTCTTGCGCCATACGTTCATGGCTATATGGTTGGCCATCAGCGGCCCATACATTCCGGCGATGGCGCAGATGAGTTCGTGTGCCATTGTCCCCATCGGTATGAGGTCATACTTCATGGCCATATAAACATTGCTGGTGCCGGCAAAGCGACCGGGGCCGAGGGTGTCGGCGGCTGCATCTTTGAGCGCCTTGATTGCGGTATCCTGAGCCTTAAGTGATGCGCGGCGGCGTGTACCCATGTCGCTGAACTCGCATCCGGCCTCGAGGAGTCGGCAACCTTTGTCATACGTCCGCTTGTAATAGTCGTCATAATCAAACCGCGCCGTCTCACCCGTCACTATATAATATAGCTCTGAGACGATCGCCAGCACTTTAACCTCAAGGAGTATCGTGTCGCTCCAGCTACCCTCAAAGGTAATCGAGAGATGTCCGGCTGCATCCTGACTGACGTTGACCATACGGCTGTCATAGCGATAACCTTTCAGGAAGTTGTAGAACCAATCGGGGATGTAGGGACAGCTGCGACGCATGAAGTCTATCTCTTCGGCGGTAATAACCACCTGCTCGAGCATCTCTATCTGCTCTCTGACCATATTGGCGAAACCGGGAGGATAGACAGTGTTGTCGCGGTCGATGAAGTGATATTTGACCATAGTGCGCGGAAAGTTGTCAATGACTGCGCAACACATGGTGAACTTATAGAGGTCGTCATCGGTGAATCGGGTGATTATCGGGCGCATAAACTGTAGCATAACGGTTTGACATTGCAATAGGGATGGCAATGCAGTCTCCTTCCTCTATTAACAAACTCCGGGGCGTTAAGTTTGCGTAATTGAGGCAAAAGCGCCAAAGTTTAATCCCGTCTAAGATTTTTTGAGTTTTTTAAGTAATGTCAATCAGTTAGTTAAATAGTAGTTAAATCAGTGACCCATGTTAAACGCACGGGTGTTATATCAGTCAAAGAATCAAACAAAACGAAATATTAACTACCTGACCTCCACGACAGTGAGGTCTGATAAAAAAGAGATTACATCATGAAAAAGAAAATTTTAGGTTTAGCAATCGTAGCACTCTCAATGGTATCTTTCACCACCATGGCACAGACACCTGACGGTGTCCCCTCCCCCGAGAAGAAAGAATGTCAGGCATCCGGCAAGGAGTGCAAAGGCCTCAAGAAAGATTGCAAAGGTAAAGGTAAAGATTGCAAAGGTAAAGGTAAAGACTGCAAGGCAAAGCAGGGCCGCGGTCAGCGTGATCCGTTTGCCGGTCTCACCCTCACCGATGCCCAGAAACAGCAGCTCTCAGACCTCAAGGCCCGTCGCGACTCGATGCGCGCCCAGAAGGCTCAGGCTGCCCGCGCTGACCGTCAGCGCAAAGACTCGGTCGATATGTCACAGCGTCGTGCCGACCGTCAGCAGTACCTCGCCGAGGTAAAAACCATTCTCGGTCCTGACCAGTATGTAGTTTACCTTGAGAACCTCGTCCTCGACAGCCCTCAGCAGGGTCGTCAAGCACACCAGGGTGACAACAAGGGTATCCGTGCAGACAAGCATCAGAAGCATTTTGCAAAGGATGCAAAGGCTGACAAAGGCGGCAAGAAAGACCGCAAGTAATCACTATCTTACTTACAATAACTGACAGTCAGGCCTCACGATATCGAGTTGTGAGGCCTGACTGTGTTTTGGTTTTGGGTAATTGGCAGAAAAGCGGTATATTTGCACAAAAATAAGCAACGACGCATCAAGATGAAGTTCTCCCCCATATTCCGCCGCGGGACAATGCTCCTGACAGCAATCTTCATACTGGCCGCGACCCTCATGCAGGCAGGCATACTCTCAAAACTCCCCACCATCAGGGTCAACGGCAAGGTGGTGTATTATTATGACACCCAGTCGGGCGACAATATCTACACCGTGGCCGACAAACTCGGCGTATCGGTTGAGACAATCCGCGCCAATAACCCGTCAGTCGCTGACGGCATCAAGCCACGTATGCGTCTTTTCTTCCCCTCAGAGATAGCTACCTCTGCCAAAGGTGATTCTGCCGGACCGCTGACCCATATCGTCGCCAAGGGTGAGAGTATATATGGTATCGCCCGTGAGCATAATATGTCGATGGATCGCCTCATCGGGCTGAATCCCGAGGCCGCCAACGGCATTGCCCCGGGGATGCGTCTTAGACTGAGCGACGACGCCGACATGGCTGCAAAGAGTGAGTCTCCGGTGGCCGGGGATCTCCCCGATGCCCCTGATGATACTTTCGGTGGATATGATGCCGACGAGTCATTCACAGTTGCAGCTGATGTCGTTGCCGCAAATACTTGTGTCACAGAAACCGACTCTATTGCGGTATCAGACCACAAAGAGATGCATGTCGCCATCATCCTCCCGTTTCTGCTCGGTGAACAGACCGTCGGACGACAGACCAATCTCTACACCGAGTTCTATAAGGGATTTCTCCTGGCAGCCGACTCGGTGAATCTACCCGGCCGTACCCCCGTCAGAATACACGCATATGACTCTGCAGCAAGCGTTGACACTGTGCGCGCCATCATGCGGCGTCCCGAACTCGCCACAATCGATATGATCATCGCGCCTGATAACGCCGACCAGCTCAAGGTTATCGCCGACGGTGCGCCCGACCACGCATGGATTCTCAACGTGTTTGCCGTGCGCGACACCTCATACCTGACCATCCCGGGGATGATACAGACCAATATCCCCCACGATGCGATGTATGACCGAGCGATCTCAGGTTTTATCGACACATTCAGCGACCTGACCCCCGTCTTTATCTCGCGTATCGGCGGACGCAACGACAAGAAAGAATTTACCGACCGCCTCAAAGCGGCCCTGAGCATGAAGGGAATCGTCTACCGCACTGTCTCATTTGACGGCTACATGGCCGATGACCATCTCGCCGAGTTTGATACAACCTCGGGCCGTTACGTCTTTATCCCCGAGTCGGGTAACCGCGACGAGTTCTCGCGATTTGTCCATGCCCTTAAATCGCTCAAGGGGAGTGCGACAGACCCCCAGGCAGTACGCCTGTTCGGTTATCCCGAGTGGGCTACATTCCGCGGCGCACAGTTTGACGAAATCTGCGACCTGTCGACCACGATCTACTCACGATACGCCCCCATTGAGAATGATCACGATGCTTCGCGCGTAAACCAGGCATACCGCACTGCTTACGGCGACAATATGCTCGACAAGCAGATGCCGGTTCTCGGCATACTCGGGTTTGATACCGGCACAATGGTTATCGAGGGGCTGCGCACGATGGCCCGCACCGATTACTTCCCCTCGCGCTACAACGGCATACAGAGCGGCATACATCTCTCATCACCCGCCCAGAGCGCAGGCCTCTATAATGATGCGCTGTTCCTTATCACCTATCGTCCCGGAGGATTTATAGAGAAAACCCTCAAATGAAACCCTCATCATCCCGTATATACCTCACAGCCGTGATGTTGCTGATGGCCTGCATCACCGCAACGGCCCAAAGACACTATATCCCTCACGTACACGTCGGTGTACACGGTGGTGCTTCGCTCTCGTCACAATCATTCTATCCCTCGGTCAAGGAGACAATGCTGCCGGGGATGACATTCGGCGTCAGCTTCAGATACGCCGAGGAGCGGCACGTGGGATTGATGGCCGAACTAAACATTGAGCAACGCGGATGGAAAGAGAACTTTGAGGGCGCTACCTTTGAATTTCAACGTCGGCTTACCTACATCGAGCTACCCCTGATGACCCATATCTTCTTTGGCAGCCGCACATTCAAAGGATTCTTTAATCTCGGACCCGAGGTCGGCTATATGATAGGTGATAAAGTTACGGCTAACTTCCCCTATAACCGTCTGCCCGACGTCGCCGGCTTTCCCGACAACCGCCGTTATGAGCAGATGACCCTCGATGTCAGCAGCCGGTTTGACTACGGCATAACCGCCGGGGCAGGCATCGAATTCATAATCAAGCGGCGCAACAGCATCACCCTCGAAGGGCGCTATTACTACGGACTGGGCAACATCTTCCCCTCGGCCCGCAGCGACACCTTCTCAGCCTCGCGCGGTTCCTCCATCCAAATCACCCTCGGCTACCTGTTCAGACTCAAATAACCCCCCCGCTCTTGGCATGAAATCTATCCCTTATACTTTCATCGGGTTAGTATTGGGGTTACACGCATCTGTCAATCCAACATGGGGCGGATGCGTTTGAGGGCGGCGATAAAAGTATCGACCTCCTCGCGGGTATTGTAGAGGGCGAATGACGCGCGTACCGTGCCCTCGATACCGAGGGCCTGCATCAACGGCTGGGCGCAATGGTGACCGGTGCGCACGGCTATCCCGAGTTTGTCGAGCAGCATCCCGGTGTCATAGTGATGGGCATTACCCATCAGGAACGAGATCACCGGCGCCTTGCCGGGGGTAGTACCGAAAATCCTCATCCCCTCGATCTCCATCATCCGGTCCGTGGCATATTTGAGTAACTCCTCTTCATGAGTCTCGATTTCACGCAGGCCTATGCCGTCGATATAATCGAGACAGGTCGAGAATGCCGCGATGTCGACAAAGTCAGGTGTGCCGGCCTCAAACTTCAGCGGCGGCTGCTCAAATGTCGTACCCTCAAACGAGACATGCTTGATCATCTCGCCGCCACCCTGATATGGGGGCATCCGTTCGAGCCACTCACGTTTGCCATACAGCACACCCACACCGGCCGGGCCATACATCTTGTGTGACGAGAAGGCATAGAAGTCTGCCCCTGACGCCTGCACGTCGATCGGCAGGTGTGGCGAGGCCTGCGCCCCGTCAACCACCACCACAGCCCCGTGACTATGGGCATAATCGGCCATCTCCCTGACGGGATTGACCGTCCCCAATACGTTGGATACGTGGCAAAACGATACGATGCGTGTGCGTTCGCCGATCAGCGACTTATAAACCTCGAGGTCAAGCGACCCGTCGGCATGTATTGGCACAACCTTGATAATCACCCGCTTGCGCGACTGCAACAGTTGCCAGGGCACGATATTTGCATGATGCTCCATCACCGTCAGCACTATCTCGTCACCGTCATCGAGCAGCTGCCCCATCGACGATGCCACCAGATTGAGGGCTTCGGTCGTACCGCGGGTAAAGATAACCTCGTCTCGCGAGGGCGCATTGATATAGCGGGCCACCCGGTCGCGCGTGCGCTCCATCAGGTCAGTTGCCTCCTGTGAAAGAAAGAAAACCCCGCGGTGCACGTTGGCCTTATGCTCATAGTACATACGTGTCACCGCCTCGACCACACACCGCGGCGTCTGAGACGTGGCCGTGTTGTCAAGATAGACCAGCTGACGGCCGTAAACCTCGCGGGACAATATCGGATATTCGCGCCTGAGCGCCTCTACATCAAGCATCGTTAAACATATTTTCGTGACAACCCTGGCATGACACATCACCGCAGCCGCCTGCAAAACGCAACTCAAGCAGATAACGCAGGCGATCGCGCAACGTCTCAAGATTGATCTTAGACACCACATCGACCATAAACGCCTGCATCAGCATCTTGCGCGCCTCATCGACCGGTATGCCGCGGCTGCGCATATAAAACAGCGCCGCCTCGTCGAGCTGACCGGTGGTCGCGCCGTGCGAACACTTCACGTCATCGTTATATATCAGCAGCTGCGGACGTGTGTGCATCCTCGCGCCACCCGATGCCAACAGATTGCGGTTGCTCTGGTAAGCCTCGTTGTGACGCGCCCCGTGCGCTACCTCGATCAGCCCCTCGAACGCTCCCGACGCATTCTCGTCGAGCACATACTTAAACAGCTGATCGCTATGGCCGTGATCGGCACTGTGACAGATAAACGAACTGTTGTCGATATGCTGCCTCCCCGACCCGATCGCCATACCCGACAGCAGGGTCTCGCAACCGTCGCCCTCGACCTCGATCAGATATTCGTTGCGCGTCACGCCGTTGGTGAGTGTCGCCCCGCAGATATTCACGCGCGATCCGCGCTGCTGACAGCATCGCAACTGACACCACCTGACTGTGTCAGGCGTCGACTCCTCGAGGTCACACCACTCTACGCGCGCATCCTCACCCGCAAAGATCTCGACGATCTCGCTCGAAGCAAACTTGACGCCGGGCGTCTGTGTGTGATCACATTTGAGGATACTCACCTCAGCACCCTCGCCGGCAGCGACTATCACGCGGCGTGGAGCCAGCAGAGGCACACCGCCGCTGAAGATATTGACGATCTGCACCGGCTTGTGCAGTTTCACTCCCTTATCGACACCGATAAAGACGCCGTCCTGCAACAGCAGCGAGTTCAGCGCCATCGCCGCATCATACCCGCCGGCGCTGCGCCCGAGATAACCCTCGAGCTCCTCACGCGGCACATCTCGCAACGAGCATACCCTGACCCCCTCGGGGAGATTACCCTGCAAGGTAGAGGTAGCCACAAAACGGTCATTTACGACCACCGCCAATAGCGTGGTGATGTTGGGGACATCGCAACGAAAACTCCTCGCCACATTCACCGGGATATTGACACGGTTGACATTCACGCCGAAATCAGGCTTGAACATCTCCTCGACTGAGGTTTTCTCATACCCCTCGTCAGAGCCGTCCGGCAGACGTCGCGCCTCGTCGAGAAACGCCAACGCACGTTCGCGACCCTCATTCAGGGCCGCGGGGGCATTACCGTCGAGAGTGCTGCGGTGCTCGCGTGCCAGATCGATATATTGTTTCAGCGCACCCATCGTCAAGCCTCCCCGGTTTTATTCTCCTCCTCGGCCTTGATCCAGTCATAGCCGCGCTCCTCGAGCTCGAGCGCCAGCTCGGGGCCTCCGGTGCGCACGATGCGCCCCTTATAGAGGATATGCACATAGTCGGGCTTGATATAATCGAGCAGACGCTGATAGTGGGTGATCACGATGGTCGCGTTACGGTCGGTCTTGAGCTTGTTGACACCGCCGGCAACCACCCTCAGGGCATCGATGTCGAGACCCGAGTCGGTCTCGTCGAGGATCGCCAGCCGGGGCTCAAGCACCGCCATCTGGAATATCTCGTTGCGCTTTTTCTCGCCCCCCGAGAAACCCTCGTTGACCGAGCGCGACGCCAGTTTGTTGTCGAGATCGACCACTGCGCGTTTCTGACGCATCATCTTCAGGAAATCGCTCGCCGACATCGGCGGCTCGTCAAAATACTTCCGCTTGGCGTTGACCGCCGCGCGCATAAAGTTGACCATCGACACGCCGGGGATCTCCACCGGGTACTGAAACGACAGGAACAGTCCCTCATGGCTACGGTCTTCGGGACTCAGCGCCAACAGATCTACGCCGTGAAACGTCGCCTCGCCACCCGTCACGGTGAATGACGGGTTACCCGCCAGCACACTCGACAGGGTCGACTTGCCCGACCCGTTAGGTCCCATGATGGCATGCACCTCACCCGGCCTGATGGTCAGATTAATACCTTTGAGGATCTCCTTATCCTCTACCTTTGCCCTGAGATCTTTGACCTCAAGTAATATCTCGTCGCTCATATATTGTGTCTATTGCTGATTACTGTTTAAAAAATACGGTGATGATGACCACCGGCTCGCGCGCCTCAGCCCACCGACCCCTCGAGGGTGATAGCCAGCAGACGTTGCGCCTCGACGGCAAACTCCATCGGCAGCTTTCCCATCACCTCACGGGCATACCCGTTGACGATCAGACCCACGGCCTCCTCGGTGGGGATACCGCGCTGATTGCAATAAAAAAGCTGATCCTCAGAGATTCTCGAGGTCGTGGCCTCATGCTCGACCACCGCCGTGTCATTCATCACGTCGACGTATGGGAATGTATGCGCTCCGCAGTTGCTGCCTAACAGCAGCGAGTCACACTGGGTGTGGTTACGTGCGCCCGACGCAGCCGGCGTCACCTTCACCAGGCCGCGGTATGAGTTCTCGCTGTGCCCCGCCGAGATCCCCTTTGACACTATCGTCGACCGGGTATCAGGGGCAAGGTGTATCATCTTGGTGCCCGTGTCGGCCTGTTGATGATTGCGGGTGACGGCCACCGAGTAAAACTCACCCGTCGACCCGCGGCCGGCAAGCACACACGACGGATACTTCCACGTGATCGCCGACCCTGTCTCGACCTGGGTCCACGACAGCTTTGAGTAATCACCACGGCACAGACCGCGCTTGGTCACCAGGTTATACACGCCGCCGCGCCCCTCGGCATCGCCGGCATACCAGTTCTGCACCGTCGAGTATTTAACCTCGGCGCGCTCCTCGACCACGATCTCGACGATCGCCGCGTGCAGCTGATTCTCGTCGCGCTGAGGGGCAGTACACCCCTCGAGGTAACTCACATATGAGTCATCATCGGCCACGATAAGCGTCCGCTCAAACTGCCCCGTGCCCGAGGCATTTATCCTGAAATAGGTCGACAGCTCCATCGGGCATCTCACCCCCTTGGGGATATAGACAAACGACCCGTCTGAAAAAACCGCCGAGTTGAGCGCCGCATAAAAATTATCCTTATACGACACTACCGACCCTAAATATTTCTTCACCAGGTCAGGGTAATCCTTCACCGCCTCAGAGATCGAGCAGAAGATTATCCCCTTCTCGGCCAATGCCTCGCGGTGTGTGGTCTTGACCGATGTCGAGTCCATCACCGCGTCGACGGCCATCCCCGACAGCAGTTTCTGCTCCTGCAAGGGGATACCCAGACGGTCAAACGTCTTGAGCACCTCGGGGTCGACCTCATCAAGGCTCTCGGGCCCTTTCTTCTTTACCGGCGCCGCATAATAACTTATCGCCTGAAAGTCAATATCGGGCATATCCAGGTGTCCCCACTTGGGCGGAGTCAGAGTCATCCAGTAGCGGAAAGCCTTCAGGCGGAAATCGAGCAGCCACTCGGGTTCACCCTTTTTCTGCGAGATCAGCCTCACAACATCCTCGCTGAGACCCGGGGGTATCATCTCAGTGGCGACATTCGACACAAAGCCATATTTATAGTCACCACCGGTGACATCATCTATAATATCGTTGTTATTATCTTTATTCTTATCCATAATAAACAAAGATTCACGAGGTCGCCCAGCCCAATACTCCGGGCGCAAGCCTCAATATCAGTTTCACCACCTCACCGCCACCCAACGTCGACATCGTCGCCGGGCCATGTGCCGGACTCACTGCCTGCCACAGATTCAGCACCACGCTCAGTATCAGCATCCACTGAAACAGCGCAAACACCACGCCGCCAAGACGGTCGAGTCCCCCGAGCGACAGAGCATGCGTCAGCTTCTTGCACAGACCCGCCACAACCCTCACGCTCAGGTATCCGATAACAAATACTATCACCTTGGCCATCACCGTCTGAGCGGTCGTCGGCGTCTCACCCCCGGCGATAAACGCCGCCAGCGAGTCGCCCCCAAGGCGACAAAGCACCACCGCAAACAGTATCGCGGCCACAGCCCCGACCTGCACGATGATACCACGGTAAAAGCCGACGCCTACAGCGCCGACAAACACCATCAATATGATAACATCCAGTACAGTCATAGGTTCATACCCTCTCTCACAGGTTCACATCACAAAATTACAAAAACTCCGTCACATACACCCCTCCCATCCCCAAAATTCCCTCATTTCTCACATTTCACCGGGTGAGATAGTCGCAGATTCTTTCTGAATCGCCGTTGGCGGGGGAACAAAAAAAGCGCGAGGCCGAGAGCCTCGCGCTTGAGATATGAAAGGGGAATTAGGGGGTCAATTTCTAACCTTGGGGTTATTGATCTCCCTCGGGGATCATTTTACAACTACCTTCTCAGAGTTGCCGTTGAAGTTCACTACATAGACACCGCTGACGAGGTTGTGACGACCTGCGCCCTGGGCTACCATGATACCGGCGGTGTTGTAGATGGTCACGTTGTCGCCTGTTACGTCGATATAGCCTTCACCGACGGTAAAGTAGTTGCTTGAGTCTGCGGTGATCTCATCGAGAGCTGCCACGATGTAGTCGTCATCCTGAACTGCTGCGGGAAGCGAGCTGATGGCAGCCGATGATTTGAGCACTGACTCCTGATAGTTCTGTACCACGCGACGCTTGCCATTCTGAGCGGGAACCGCTGCGCTGACCTCATCGGTGAACGGATAGAGGTAGCTTACGAGAATCTTGAGATCCTTGGTAGGATGGTTTGCGTAGTAGTAGTCTGAGAATGCCTTGTCAGACATTTCACCCTTAGACTTGTCGAGCACCTTGCAGATGGTCACTGTCAGACCCTCACCTGTACCCTCGGCCTTAGTGCCGAGCAGCTTGGTTGCAGGAACTACGAAGTGCATCTTTTCGCCGGCGAGATTAGGATTACCGGTAGCGTAGTACTGGCTTACGACAACACCCTCAGCATTGCCTTCGTGATTCTCATGCTCATTGTCATTGATTATGGTCACATAATAATAGTCATCTGCGCCGTGGTGACGGAGTTCCTGGAAGTCATCCTTACCAACGTGGAAGATGTAGTTATGCATGTCGTGCTCAAGATCGATAGCATCACCCATATTGGTTGCCACAGGGTGGGGTATGTAGTCGGCCTTATGCTTGATGTGGATGCGGACTGCCGATACAAACTTACCGTCCTTGTTGCGGTAGAGAACGTCGGTACGTCCCACTGATGCTTCGATGTCAGAGCCTTCGGCCATATCAAGAGCCTCGAGATCCTCTCTGGTGAACGGCAGAAGCTCATGGGCCATCTCGATGGGGGGATTGTCGGTGACATCGAGTCGGGCAAGTTTACCCTGCTCCCAGCGGTTGTAGTACTGATAGCCGGGCTTGGTTAACAGCTGCATATAGCGGTCTGAGTTAAAGTCGAGCGGCGACATGAACTTACCGGTGAATACACCGCCGATCTCCTTACCGGCCTCATTCTCGATACCCTCAACGTCATCGTGTGAGGTCATATCGTAGATGTTAGACCAGTAACGTGTACCCTCGTCGTCAGGATTAGCACCGTCAGGTGTCATATCCTGGTTGTTGCTGAGCTGCAGGGTGAAGAAGTCACGGATGCCGATACGCTCGGTGAAGAATGTAGATGCGTTGGGGAAGTAAACCTCAATGCGGTCACGTACATTGTGATAACGGGCTGTGAAGGGGATACCCTGATAGGTAAAGTCCTTAAGGTCATCATCCTTATCTTCGGGGGTAGCGCTACCGCCATAGAATACCTCGATCTTGGCCTCCTTGAGGACGGGAGTCGGGATCACGGCTGCATACTCTGCAACAGCGTCCTCAGAAGACTTCACCTCATCGATAAGCTCACCGTTCTCGTCAGTCAGCTTATAACCCAGTGTCAGGGTAAACCTACGGCTGTTGAAGTTCTCGACGTTAGTCACGAACATGAATCGGTTCTCCTTATCCTCACGCATGCTCGACTTATCCCAATACTCGGTGTTGGGAGCACGCATCGGGCCGTTAGCGGCAGCGGGAGCATCCTTATCCTGCATCTCATAGTGATAACCCTCTACGTAATCTACGTCAGGAGCGCTACCTACGAGGAGCATCTTGTCGGTGAACTGGATATCCTGTGCGCCATAGTCGGGAAGCTCATCGAGAGCGACGTATGTAAACTTGTAGTTAGAGTCGTCGGTATAACCGCCCGATACCATAAGGCCGGTCTCGGGATCGAGATAGTCATCCATCTTCTGGTTGAACTTGTCATCGTTCTCGATCCAAAGCTCATATACGGGGGTGACGGGGGTGTTGGTGGGATCATCGAGACGGGTGGTGTATGTCCAGTAGTGACCGGTCCATACGCCGTTCTTCTCCTCATCGTCGATCTTAACGAGCTGATAAGCGTTAAGTGTGATCTTGGCGGGGGCGATGATGGTGAACACGTTAGAGTCAACGACTACGGTGTGCTCGACACCCTCGTTATCGACAATCACCACTCTCATGCGATAGAAGTAGTCACCACCGGTGTAATCGAGGGGATCCTTGGCAATGCGTGAGATCGACTTTTCAGAGGTCTTGACTGCTTTGTTGCCGGCGATGTTATAGTCATCGTTGACACCGCAATCCTCAAAGAGGTCGGCGAAGTCGAGGACAGATACATCCTGACCGTTGGCGTTCCAGGTGAACACGCGGCCGACAGGCTCCTCTGACTGGCTGTCACCGATGGTGGCGTAGCTGTTGATGACTACGCTCTTGATTTTACCCTCCTGGAGGTTACCGAGAGCATTGAGACCCGGACGGAAGTTACCGTGGCTATAGCCCTCTGAAGAGGCAGCGAAGATCTCGGCACCACCGAATGCTTTCTCGGTGAAGAGCACGCAGTGACCTACCCCGTGGGGATCTGCAACGTCATAGAAGAAGTCTACATACTTATTGAAAGTAGGATCGGTATACTCGATGTCAGCATCAAAGTGATAGAGAGGAACGGTTGTACCTGACTCAACTTTCAGAGATTCTTTTGAATTGTTCTCCCAGTAACCCCAGTTCCAGTGGTCAGACCATACGGCGACATCTCCTTTGGTAATACCGGCCCAACCTGTCCAGAGTTTGACACGACCGTTGAGCCATACGTCAGATACACGATAGAGTGTATACTGGGTATTGTCGTCAAGGGCGAGCTTGCCGACGTGAGCCATCTGGCGGTTGCTGAGATCACCCTTCTCATACTCGGCAAACATCGGGTCTTCTTTCCACTCCTTACCCGACTTGGTGTCAACCTTGCCGAAAGTCAGGTCTGATGAACTGAGGGTGATGTCTTTTGTATCATCACCTACCTTAAACTCTGAGTGGAACATGATCGGGTAACGGGGAGGCCACATGGTGTTGTACATCACATTACCCTTGCGGTCTTTGAGCACCTGGCTGCGGCTGTCATACTGAATCCAGGCTTCCTGCCAACCGTCATTGGTGTGGTTGCCGTCGGGGGTAGCATAATTGTTGGCTGAGCCCTGTGTCCAGCTCTTACCGATAAGACCTACGTATGGGATATCGTTGATGTTACCTTCGGCAGCGAGGGTAAGTTCCCAGTCGCCTGTCACATCATTGCGCTTGCAGGTAGCACGACATCTGGTACCGTCCGACCAGTTCTCTTCGGCTTTACCTTCAAGAAGCTTTTTAACATCTGCTGCAGATACACCGCCAAATTCCTGGGCATTCGAATCAGCATCATAGAAACCTTTGACATACACGCCATATTCACCTTGATTCCAGTCACCGGCGTTAGTTGCTTTTAGTCGCAGGGGGAAGATAAGCTCATAGTGGTCGTCGCTGATCTTGGTCATCTGATATTCGGGCGTGATGGTCTCCTCGTTAAGAGCGCGGCCGCACAGATAGAGCACGGGCCAGTCTTGATAACGGCGCAGGTCGCCGTTGTTATAGACGTTACGCGGATATACGGGCATCTGGTTACCAATCGCGGGTGCTGAGTTGGCATCCCATTCGGCCTTAAGATCTTTGGCGGTGTAGTCATCATTGAGAGTCAGGGTGAGCTTAACGGTCTGGTTAAGGGCTGACTCAGCGAGGATGGTGTTGGGTGTCAGAGTGCTCGACAGAGTATACACTTGGCTCTTATTTGCTTTTGTGGTACCCTCGGGATATACGACGGTGTAGAACTTGCCGTCGTCGGTAGTCTTCCTGTTGGTAATCTTGAAGCCCTGGTTACCGCTCTGATACTCGCGATAGATCACGGTTGCAGTCTGCACCTTGGGGTTGCTAAGGTCTTCGGGCTGGAAGAGTACACGCTCGTTGCTGTTCCAGTTGTCGTTGAAACGGGCGTGGAGCCAATAGCGGGCTGCCTGCGGCCAGCTGATCTGATCAGGCTCCTGAGTGATATAGAGGTAGGGAGCACCCGGGTCAGAGAAATCAACCTTAAAGACAATAGGATCGGTCGAGGTAGAGGTGTATTTCCAAGCTACCAGAGGATCATCGTTGCCTGTTGATGCAATGACGCTGTATCTCTCATCTGTGATAGCCACAACATCGCCACTTTCCTGATCGGCAGGACGCGCAGGATAAACGCGGAAATCGTCCCAGTTATTCTGTTTCTCACGGAAGTGGAAGTTGATTTCCTGACCTACGGTAGGTGTGGGAATCTCGTAAGTGTAGATCTTTGCATTATTGGCGTCGGCTTTCATCGCCACGGGAGTACCCCAATTGTTAATGTTCGAGCGGAAATAGAGTGTACGGGGCCATGTAGAGGCGACAGCCTGCTTGGTCACGCGGAACTTGACCTCACCTAAGAAGTAAGAGGTAACCTGGATGTCATAGATACCGGGAGAGGTAAACTTATAGACCTTATCCTGACCGGCCACTGAGGTCAGCTCAGATGAGATGGTACCACCGATGCGGTAGTCAGCAGCCGGGCCGATCCATGTATTGTGGTCGGTGTTGGCGCTACCTTTATCGCTTGAATAGAAGCGGAACTCATCATCTTTGTTTACCTCGACTGTCTGGACGAGGTATACACCCTTGGCATCTTTCTCTAAGAGAAGAGGTTCTGTTGCGGTTTTTGTATCGCCACTAAACTTACCACCGATATAGAGTTTGCCGGTGGGGGGAGTAACGCGCAGTGTTCGGGGCTTGGCGTCGATACCTGCGGTAAGCACGATCTTGTAGTCGCCGTCAGCGGGGACGGTGAGTGCATAGTTGTTGGCGGCAAGGTTATATGACTGCACGCTCATTGTGGGTATAGTCGCATTTGACTCGGGGCCGTAGACAGTAAAGTCTACCTCCTCCTCATCATCGGGCAGACGATAGCCGATCTTGATCTTGTCACCGGCCTGGAGGGGCATCTCAAGCTCTTCGCCGGGTACGATTTCGGTCTCGAGATCGTTCTCTGAGCCGTTGATATAGAGCAAATACTCATATGTCGGGGGGGTGATGCGCACTGATGTTGCCTCATTGTCCTCCATATTGAGCACGAAGCTGTATGTACCATCGGCGTTGGGGAAGACAAGATTGTTGGCTGTTCCCTCGGTGAGAGAGTGGAGGTTCTGGCGGGTAGCAGACACTGTCTGCTCATTGGTCATTGCAGAGTAGGTCTTGTCAGATGTACCGTTGATGACACGGAAGTTTGCTACCTTGCCGGCCATACCACCCTGATTCCAGTAATAGGGAGCTGAGGTTCCCTTACCGATAATCTTAGCGGTCATGCTGCCGGGTGTGCCGGTATTGAAGTAAACCCAGGGGAAGTTAAAGGTCTGCACCATAACTGTGGCCTGCTTGTCTCCGGTAAACTTGACATAGACATATCTCATGCTTGAGGCTAAGGACGTAGCTGCCGAAGAATTCCAATCGATCGTGTTGGTGGTTCCGGTTACTGACAGTTTGAAACCACCTGCTACAAACTGAGCCTTCTTCTCATCAACACTACCGTCGGTAATTTCTGCGGTAGAGAGAAAAACATTACCCTTGGTCCAGAAGAAGAACTCGCCTGTATCAGATGAGCGGGTGATAGTCTTGTTCCATGTAGCACTTGTGGTGTAAGCACCCATCACTTCGCTCTCGCCGAAGAAGTTACCATTACCGACTATAGAGAGGTAGCGGGTAACCGGAGCAACATAAACCTCACCGCCGCTGACGGTAAGCTTCATATTGGTTACATCAAGCACAAACTTGACAGCACCCTTGAGACCGGCGGCAAAGGTGATGTCGCCACCCGAGGTAGTGGTCATATCGTAAGTCTTTGACGTGCCGTCATACTCAGAGGCGTTTGATGCGCCGCGTAAGTTGCCGTCATAGAGGAGATGCGCCTTTGCATCGGCCTCAGTGCCGGCAAAGTCGCAGCTAAATGTGTAGCTATTGCCCTCGTTAAGTGCAACGGTCTGAGGATTCATCCAGTTCATCCACAACTCGTATGTGTGAGCTGCCTCGATGAGCATGGTTGATATACCCTCAGCGTTATAGGTAAAGGTGATCTTAGCCCCGGCAGGGATATCAAGTTCCATATTTTTTGTGTTGGAACCCTTGGCAAGACTATAGGTGGTGTTGAGGACGGGATTGCTGCTGGCTTTACCAAAAATTAAATTGTCCCAAGAACCGTCGTTGATCTTGAAACCACCGTCTGAGCTCGAGTTAGCCTTGTTTTTTAACTCACTTGTTACGGTGAGAGTGTAGACGTGACCGTCCTCAGTGCTAAACTTATAATTGGCATCTTTGAGTGTCCAATTATTAAAGTTACCGATGAGGTAGAAGTCGGTGTATGAGGCAGCGAAGGGTGTCTTGCTTGCCTCGATAGTCGACAGGTCTTCTTTGATGCGGTAATAGGTTTCACCCCAGCCTGAGGGGGCATAGTTTTTCGCCTCGGTATTCTTGGTAATAGTGGCTGTGCGTACATCGCCGCTACCTGTCCAAGCGTTTACCTTGAGGGCGTTGGCTTTAAATCCGGCATCCCAGCCGGCCTTGACTGTAGAGAGCTGAAATTCTCCTTCGGCGGTAAACGTATAATAACCACCGGTGACCTGTAGTACAACAGGGTTTTCCGGAGACCAATTCTGCTCTCCATTCACCTTATTACCTACAAGATAAATGGTCGCATTGACTGATATGATACCAACCAGCCAACCTACCATTAACAATAGTAGTTTTTTCATGAGGTTAATTTAGTAAGTAAGTTAAAGAATATATAATTGTTTTTATTGTTTGTCAGGCGACAGAGTTATCCCGATAAATAAGGTGTTTAGTATCAGCTTGTTAGGATGACATAATGCCTTAAGGGATGTGGTATTAGAGAGGTGGACAATGTGTCTTCAACTCCCCGCAGGGCTCTCCCTGCATCTATTGCTCGGCAAAGATACGACATTTCCCCGACATTTACAATCATTGCTCTAAAAAAATTAGGAGTTTCTGTGATTAATTGTAAAGATTTAACTATTTGTGGGGGGGGGGGGGGGGGGGGGGGGGGGGGGGGGGGGGGGGGGGGGGGGG
>CAMWLR010000047.1 GCA_947175215.1 uncultured Porphyromonadaceae bacterium | reverse complement strand
TGCGCCGGGCCATCCGCCAAACAGCTCGCTGTCACCCCACGCGTAGAGGGCGACACCGCCTGTCCATTCGGTCATATTGGCAACATAGATGTTGTGGGTGGCTGCCATAGCTGACAGACCGGCTGCGCCGAGCGCAAGTGTAAGTAACAGTTTTTTCATGTAATTAAATATTATCGTTTCACAAGAGATATTGCAGTCTCACAAGTATTCTGACCGATGTATTCAGCCGGCAACCGACAAATATGTTTAATCGGCCTAATCATCATTCGAGACTTTCTTACGTGAGATTGCTTTCGTGATCTTTTTGGCAAAATTATGACATTATCTCCGCCTCTCAGATTGATTCAGATAAAAATCAAACCTGTTATAATTGAAAATCAACGTGTTGCTATATAGAATTTCTAACTCTTATAAAAAACTCCCCGCAGCTCGCCGAGAGGCGGTGCGGAGAGTAACTTATAGATACTGACGTGTCTGCGAGACACTCGCGGCGATTATCGTGATAGGTCTCTCATTTAGATTTGCCGAGGAGGAAACGCAGCGGACGATCGACACGCGCGGCCCAGGAACGTTCTTCATGAGCTCCGCCCTTATCGACATAATACTCAAACCTCATACGACCGATACTGTCGGTTGCAGGTGTTGTGTAACCGAGCGAATCGGCAAGATGGGCAAACCGCGGAGAAGCCTCGATATACAACGAGTCGAGTGTCTCGGTGCCGTGATCGAGATAGAGGCGGTGACGCCCGTCACGCGGGAGATTTTCGGCGAGATAGGTATACATTGCGTTGGCAAATGTCGGGTCACCGTCAACCGTCCCGATCCAGTGGGTCGACAGACAGGCAGCCGCGCCGAATACCTCGGGGTACTCGGTCAGGGCATATACCGACATCAGGCCACCCATGCTCGACCCCATGACAAATGTCGAGTCGGGGTTGGTGGTGAGATTATACTCGGCGGTCAGGGCATCGCGCAATGTCGTGGCTATGAATTTAGCGTATGCCGATCCGCGCAGCGGGTAAGCTCCCTTGAAATCATTCAGCGCCGAGTCAGCCTCGACCGAGATATAATCAAATGCTTTCTCGGGCATCAGGTCACCCTTGCGTGTCTCCGCGACGCTATGCACACCGATAATGACGGGGGCTGAGATCTCGCCGGCAGCGATCAGCGCCGAGGCGACCGAGTCGACCTCCCACGCCTGTTGATTCCAGGTCGTGGTGGCATCATAGAGATTCTGGCCGTCGTGCATGACGATGACCGGATAGCGCCCGGACGCCGAGGCATCAAACCCCTCGGGTGTCCACACATCTATGGTGATGGTGTCACCCATTTCGGGCGAATAGATATAGTGGCGGTTAATATTACCGTATTGGGTGTGCTGCAACGGCGGCTGCGATTGAGCGTCAGCATCAGCTTGTTGAGTCTGTTTACCGCCGCAGGCCATAAAGAGGATGGCCGCCGGGGCAATGATGAGTGTTGATTTTATAAGATTCATGGCATTGAGTATTGGTTACTTTGCAAAGTTAATAAATCTCGCTCTGAAAACCCTCATGCCGGCGGATAATAAAATGCCCTGAGCAGAAATAATGAGGTCTGTAACAGAAAAGAGGCCGTGAACGGATTTTTATGGTCCGTCACGGCCTCTCGTCAGATTGACGGGGTCAGACTCCCGTCGTTATTGCAATTTTCAGCGTGCTTTATATTTATTTGCAGGGGCGTCTTGTCAGCGTGCGATTACCTTGTAGGTATTACCTGCGGCGGTCACCATATATACACCCGCGGTGACGGGGATATTGATGACATTGCCGTCGGCATCGGTGCCGGCGATGTTGCGTCCTGCGGCGTCATAGACTGCCACGCGGCCCGACTGACATCCTTTGACCACAATCATGCAGCCCTGAGCCTTGACGCTCACCGCTCCGTCACCTGTCAATGCTCCGAGGGCGCTGGTGAGAGCGGCAGCCACTTCGTTTGACCCCTCTGACTCACCGGCGTCGCCATAGAGGGCGGTCACGCGGTAATGATGGGTCTGACCCGAGACAGCATTATTGTCGACATAGCTGGTGGTGGCAAGCGGGGTGTCGTTGAGTTTCACTCCGTCACGATAGAGGTTATACCCTGTGAGGTTGAGCTGACGGGGTGCGCCGCCGTCAGGCACGAACTCCACATCATCTATCATCAATAGATATTTGTCGTATGAGATTCCGTGGATAGCCATATAACGGGTGCCGGCGGGGAGATAGAACTCATAGCGGGTCCAGGCTGCGGGCACATTCTCGATACGGTCGATAAGGGTGAAATCCTCGGGCTCTGTTCCGGTCTGTGATGCAAGCACCTCAAATGTCTCGTAATACTGAGGCTGTGCGGCATCTGACTTGAAGCTCGAGGCCCAAAGCGAGGCTGTCTGCGGACCGCCGTAGAGCAGCGGAGTGATCGCCCAGTCATCGCTCTGCACGTATGTCTTGCCACGCATTGAGTACATCGACCAGAGAGCCTGTTTGCCGCTGTGTGCTTTGAACCTGTCGCCCGAATTTGCATCATTTAGTGCCGAGTAAGTATCGTCGATAACAAAGAATGACTGCTGACCGCTTACGGGGAGCTGTTTCTTGCCGATACCGCCGATAGTGGCGCGGTCGAGATCAATAAAGCTCCAGCCGCTGACTTCTGACTTCCATGCCGGTGCCGTCTCAAAATTCTCAGTCACAGCATCAGGGGCGGCGGTAGACATATCGGGTGTTTCCCAGTCAAGTGTTATCGCTGAGGATGTAGATGATGCGGCGAGCGTGGTGACGGCGGGGTTGCCGTTGCGGCGCAGCAACACGACCGCTTCGTCAGTATAGTTGTCACTCTCTATGAGATCACCCTCGGCTGACACCTTATATTTATAGGTAACGCGGTCGGGTGAAAGTGTGGTGAGAGTCTGCTTGATGGTCACGTTACGGCTGGTACCGGCAGGTAGACCGACAAGAGTAAACTGCTCGATGCTCTCATTGTCGGCAAATAGTTCGATCTTATACACGGGGATGGCTGCATCGCCGTTATTGTCAACGGTAAACGCCACCTCAAACTCTTCATCGGGGTTGACCGACACAGGGGCCTTGATCGCAGTAGCGCCGATGTTGCAGGGACTTGAAGTGTTTACTGACATATTGTCGAGATGGACATAGATAGCGGTATTGATGGTCGCCTCAAGACGCAGTCGCACGGTCTGGTTGTCATAACCGGTCAGAGGTACGGTAACTTTGTTCCACTGCTTGGCGGGGCCGGTCTCGCCGATGACCACATTGCTCAGCGGCACGAAGTCCTCGTCATTGTCGCCGAGGATCTTGACTGCTATTTCGTTTGCATTGGCCTTGCCGTTGTCGCCGATATAGTTGTAGACATAGTATGTCAGAGCCGGGGCAACGACATGGCTAAGGTCGATCTTGCCGGTGAAGAACGATATCGTCTCGTCAGGTGACGTGTTCTCGAGACCTAACATCCCGCCGTCATTATCCTGCGGGTCAATATCGCGGTCTTTGTAGCTGAAACCGCCGACGATCATCCAGGTGTCACCGACACTGTTTTGTGTCATACCGATGATATGCGAAGTCTCCTTGCCGGCCCAAGATTCGCGCCAGGGGGCGACGTCGGGGCGACCCACCGGGGTAAGCATCGACTTGGTCATCTCAGAACTGCCACCCTCGCTGACAGCGACCACGCGGTATTGTGCCCACGACTGTTTGGCTGCCGGCTCGGTTGCTCTGATCACCATTGATGTCTCGGTCAACCCGCTTTTAACCAATTCGTAGTCAATATCATAAAGGTTATAGGTGACCTTGGCGTCACCAAAGGGTTTGCCGTCGATATCCATAACGGCGGGCGCCCATGTTACCTCGACAGTACCGGGGGTCTCGGTCTCCTTGACCTTGATCCACTCGACGGGCTCGGGCTCGTTGAAGCCCACCCATACACGTGTCGATACCGGTGATCCGTTACCGGCTGCATTATAGCAGGCTACCGTATAGGTGTGATAACCGACAGTCTCGACCGCATCGTCGACTACCTCGATCTCAGCACCAGGTGCAACCCCATCGCTGACGGTGAGAATCGGCTCGTTGTCACGGCTGATCTCGGCGTAATCTATCTGAGTGAGGGGATCTCCCTCAAAGGTCACCGACGGAGCGGTAAACCTGATGGTAGCTTTCTTTGCGCCGGTCTGATCAGCCTCGGCTGTGAGCGCCGTCACCTCGCCCGGCGCGCCCTTGACTACACCCTTTGAGATCTCAAAGTTCTTGAGATACATCATTCGGCCATCGGGAGATGTGCCGTGCAGCGCTATATAATATGTGCCTGTAGTTACGGGGATAAACGATGTAGTGAACTCGGTAAAGTCATCGGCATCAAGGGGGGTATCCTCAATGAGTGTCATCTCAGACAGGCCGACCGGAGTAGCCTCGCTGCCTGCAACGACACTAAACTGCTCACTGTAACTGGTATTACCACGTTTGAGCGACACGCTCAGGTCGTAGGTTGCACCGGCCACAAGATTCATCGGCGGGGTGACGAGATAGGTTCCCTCCTCGGGGGCTCCCATAGTCACCAGACGCATACCGTTGCTGGTCGAGTAATTATCCTCGATATAACTGTCATTGTTAATCCAGTTCCAGCCAAAAGTTGAGTAAAGGGTTGAGAACGATTCGCTCAGCGGTGGTACAATCGGCCCGAGGTCAAATGTCGGGGTCTGCGCCGGCACACTCTCGAGACCGCCCGCAACAGTGGTGATCTCATAATAATATGTAGTACGCTCGGCGGGCATCTCGAGCTGTTGTGTCCAGCCCGAGTTCTCTGCACTGTACACCTCACCGTCAGGATAGCGGACGATCTTATAGTACATACCGGTGCGGTCGATGTTACCGCCGTTTACGCCGGTCGATCCGCCGGCAGTCCAGAACAGTTTGACCGTACCGTCTTTATACGTCATGCGGGGTGACTGGGGTGCGCGGGGGGTGTCTGCACCGACATACTGCACGGCCTTTGAGCGCGGGCCGCGGCCTGATTCGTTAGAGAAATAGAGCGAGAAACACTGACGGCCGGGCTGCGCGATCTCGACCGACACGCTTTGATAACCGTCTGAATATGTGGCCGTACCGGTGGCAACCTCAACGCCGTTTGCCTCGATATGATAGGTCACGGGGTCGGTAAGCAGGTCACCGCCGACAGACTTCTGCGGGGCGCGGAATCTGACCGTACCGTTCATAGCCGTTCCTGAGAAGGAGACGGTGGGATTACCCGACGCGGCGGGTGCGCCCGTGGCGTATGTCTGCGGGAAATAGAGACCGCCCAGCTGTTCGTCATTCTCAAGATCATAGAGCTTGGTGGCGGCAGCTGTGGCGAGGTCGATGGTATAGAGGGCGCTCTCATCATTATTCTTGACGCTGAAAATAAAGACACCCGTGGCTCGGTCGATCGCGCCGCCGGTGATCATCGATGTCGTCTTGCCGGTATCGCCGACAAGAGTCTGCGCACCGGTTGCGGGGTCGATGATCATCAGTCGTCCCATCCAGTCGATGGCATACAGCGTTCCCTGCGCATCAAAGTCGAGGGCGGCGAAAGCAACCTCGAGATCGGCGATTTTCTCATAGCCGAAGTTGCTCAGTTTACTCTTGCCGAACACATAGCCGTCGCCCGACTCGTTGAAATAACAGCCATAAGCCTCGTCACGGGGAGCGAAATAGGCCAGATCGGTGGCGACATTGGTTATCTTGCAGTTGGTAAAACGATCCTCGACGGCCCAGTTACGCAGCGAGTAACTGGTGCATTCGATTACCGGGATACCGCCGATCACCTCATAATGTACACTGTAATAATAATTGTCATCGGCGATACCTCCGCCACTGGCATAGACATTGCGGATGATCTGCTCAGGGGCATACTCCCCGACATTAAACCGATAGAGACCCGCAGACTGGGGCGGGTCAGACACACAAGCATTAAAACTTGACACCTCCTGAGCCTGCGACACTGACGCGACCGATGTCACGACCGTGAGCGCCAACCCAAAGGTTGCTCTCAAAGCGTTTAGCTTCATTTCACAGATTGCCGGATTCAAGGTTAGGAGTCTGACGTCAACACGTGACAGTCTCCTGTGGCTGCCGGGTGAATCCTTTTGCCGGAGCCGGGTGGTAGATAAAAGCATTTACGTCGATGCTGATGGCATTCGACTCCGTAAAATTAGCTATTAGTTAAATAGCAAAGAGTTAACTCGATGTTAATTATAGTTAAATATATACATGAAAACACCCCCGCAGGTTCCCGGCATCACGCCGGGAACGGGGGAAAATTGCGTAAAAAGATGCTTTTATCTACCTAATCTTTTAACGGCAATGATTATCTGTTATCAGCCGTCAGGGCTACCTCGGTAGACCCTGAGGTGACAGTGTCAACTTTAGTGCAAAGATACACACCTTAAACCCCAGACATATCGCAGGCATGGGGGACAAACGGGGGACAAACGCCTAAATATTGCCATTTTATAAAAAAATATTAATTTTGCCGCATGAAAATCCTCAGAACGATTGTCTTTGTCATCATCACCACCATTATTTTGGTCGGATGCTCGCACGGTGACCCCGCTCGCGGGCCGAGGGTGTGGACCGCCGTCACACCGCAGTTTGACTCTGTCTCGCGGCAACTTGAGAGGAGTTATCTCAACCCTACGCCGCTCTTTGTCCGCGACAGTCTCACACGCTCTCTCCCTGATGTCAAGACTACGGCCGGCAGGGCGCAACGATTATATTGGGATGCCCGTCTGGCCAGAATCACCAATTTACCCGAACGTGCCGACAGCCTCGTCTCCGAGGGGTTGGCGGCGATTGACTCAGCCGCATACCCATATGAGTGGGCGCGCCTGATCTCTATACGCGCGTCACTGCCCACCATCCCCGTGCGCAAGGCATACGACCTCACGGTAGATAACCTGCGGTATTTCACCGAGGCGGGAGACTCGCTCATGACCGGCGCCACGCTAATGAGTCTCGGCGCGATCATGTGGTGTATCAACGACACCGCCCCCGCCGCCCGCTATTATATGATGGCCGACTCAATATTCACCCTTACGGGCAACGAACACTATCGTGTGCGCAACCTGGTCAACATCGCCAATATCCTCGACCGGCCCGAGACTCTCGACAGGCGCGACTCGCTGATGTCGTTTCTGCTGACATCGCCCGTCGCCCGTGCCGATTCATCATATTATCACACGGTGCTTCGCAACGAGTATCTCAACACGGGTGACCCGATATATCTACGTCGGGCGTATGATTTCGTCAAGGATGCACCGCAGATGGAGGCCGAGCGCGCTGCATATCAAGGGATGCTCGCCGACTATTTCATCTCTGTCGAGCAACCCGACTCGGTAACCAAATATGCCCGTATGGCCTATAACGACCTCGACAAGGTCACCAAGCAATATGACCGCATGACGATACTTAACGCGATGGCATTCACCGCCTATTGTAACGGCGAGTATGATGCGTCACTCGATTTTTACCGCGGATTTCTCGACGCGCGACTGACATTTGAGCAGGAACGTTTCTCTCTTGAGACGACCAAGGCCGACTATCGCAGCGGATTTGAGCAGATGCGACGTGAGGAGCAGATGCGCCATGCCCGCGAGAGGGAGATATGGATTGTGGCCTTGATTCTGGCCTGTGCCCTTGCGGTCGCCGTCGGGGTAGTGTTCTACTTCAGGGTCGAGAAAGCGCGCGTCAAACGCGAACGCGCAGAGGTCGAATTGCTGCAAAACCGCAATTACCTGAGTGCCTGCGCGTTGGCCATCGACGAGAAAGACCGCATCATCGACTCGCTGGTCAAAAGTGTAGACAAGATGCACTCTGACGGTAAGATAGCGGGGTCTGAGGCACGCGAACTGACGGCCAATGTGCGCCGCAGTCTCAACAACAGTCTTGAACGTGAGACGTTTACCGAACTGCACAAAAAGCTGCATCCCGAGTTTATCCGCCGGTTGAAAAAAGACTTCCCGATGCTCACCGAGAGTCAGCTCAAGCACGCCGCATATATCGCGATGGGACTGTCGGCCAAGCAGATAGCCCAGATAATGAATATCGAATATGAGTCTGTAAAAAAGAGCCGTACACGACTGAGGGCCCGCATGGAGCTGCCACCGGGCAGTTCGCTCGAAGACACCCTGCGCGCATACGCCGCCAACATCTGACCGACGCCGCGATTAAAGGCCGCGGGCGCGGAAATAGCGGTCATACCCCTCGATAAGAGCCTTTGAGGTATGATCCCAGCTCAACTCGGTGAGAATGCGGCGGCGGCCTGTCTCAGACATGCGCGCGCGACGTTCGGGATCATCCAGTAGCAACACAATTTTATCGGCAAGATCACGCGCGTTGTTGCGCTCGGCATAGAGCGACGCATCCTGAGCCGAGTATCGACCCTCGGTGAGGTCAAACTGCACGATCGGTTTACCTAACGCCATATACTCGAGCACCTTGTTCATCGTCGACTTGTCATTCATCGCGTTATACTCGTCGGGGTTGACACAGACATCGGCGGTGTTGAGATAATCAAGCATCTTCTCGTCAGAGACACGCCCGGTAAATTCGACAATATCATCAAGCCCCATCTCGCGGGCCTTGACGCGCAGGGCCTCGAGATGCGGACCGCCACCGACGATACCCCAGAATATATCATCGCGCCCCCTCTCGTCTCGCAGATAACGCGCCGCCTCAAGGAGATATTCAATACCCTCCTGCTGGCCGATGACCCCGAGATAACCCACCATATATTTCTTACCGCGCTTGATCTCCGGGCGCGGAGGCTGTATCTTGAGACGTTCGAGCCTCGGCCCGCTGCGCAGCACTATCACATCCTCGGGTTTCATGCCGTCACGCTCTATCGCAATCTTGCGGTAACTCTCATTGGTGACAAAAGCAAATTTGCAATGGCGGTAGGTATTCTTCTCAAGCCACAGCTGACTCTTGTAGAGCATCCCCTCGGTCTTACCGAACTTAGCCTCATACAGCTCGGGGCAGATATCGTGGTGGTCAAAGACATAGTCTACACCCTTGTTCTTGAACCGGGCCGCCACCATGTAGATATTGTCGGGGGGATTGCAACCGTGTATCACATCAAAACCGCGCTCTTTATACACCTTGCGAGCCAACCGGTATTCATGCCACAGGGCCGAGAAATATTCGCGGGCATACCCCACCGGGCCGTTACCTTCCTTGGGGAGATCGTGGCGATAGATATGCACACCGTCGAGATATTCATACTCCTCATTATATCCTTTACCTTTGGGGCATATGACTGACACGGTGTAACCCTCACGGGCGAGGGTGGTGGCTTCCTGCCATACGCGCGTGTCAAAAGGCACAGGCAGGTTTTCGACTATGATGAGAATTTTGCGGTTCATGGTTGACACGCTCATGACCCGGGGTTAGCGATGTCGCGGTCAGAGCGACTGCAAAGTTACTGAATTTTGGCGAGATTTACCAACAATCCTCACGGCAAAGGTGTCGGCAAGAATACCGTATGCAGGGGCAATCTCTACGGGGTCGACACTGATACAACCCTCAGCGGTGACGATGAGCAGTATATCACCCACCATAACCTCACGGTCGCCGATGACATTGACTGAGAGTCCGGGAGCGGCAATAAATGTTGCAACCCAATCACACTCTGATGAGAATGAGTCGGTTATCTTTAAGGTGGGGCAGCTCTCTCGCGTCTCTCTCTCCCCCTCGGAGAGCTCCCAGCGGCGGGTATGCTCGATGCCCGACAGCCCCGTGACCGTGGCAGTCAGGCCATTGTCGGCGGTGGCGGCCAGACGCCCCGTAGCTTTACGTCCCCAGAGAAACGGACCGAGTATCTGCGCCTGCTCCTTGCCGTTGACAGTCACCGTGTTGTGCATTGCCGTCGACCTCAACTGATCGCGGCGCGCGCGTTCGATATGATAGAGATAAGTGCCTGAGTCAACCAGTACGGGACGCCCGTCTATGAAGAGCTGAAAGCTTAGAATATCATTGTGGGCATGAGCCGCTATCGCCCCGAATCCGAGCGGCGCGTGGTCGACACCGACCATCATACGCGGTGTGCGCAGAAAACTATACCCTCCCCCGGCAAATGTCAGGCGACCGCTCGCGGGAGTCTCGATTCTCTCTCCCGACACCTCTGTATAGAGTCGCAGCAGAGAATCAAAGTAGTCGCTGTCGCCATATCCGAGGTCACTGATGCGGGCCTCGTCATCGTCGCCGAAGACACACCACACTCCGTCAGCGGCACGCGACGCGGCCACAAACCGCGCCATCCCGGCCAGACGCTCGCGCCACAACCGGGGCACATCCCTGTCAGCCTCGACAAGAGCCTGCCAGACAAGCAGGTAAGCCTCCATTACGAATCCGTGATAATGCAGCGAGCTCTCGAGGTCGACACCGTCAGCAGACACCTGGCGGTGGAGCTCGCGATCAAGCACTCTCAGCGAATCTGCGACATAATCTTCGCGGCCGAAGAGCAATCCGGCGATCGCCACAGCCGCCACCTCGACAATCAGATGATTGTTGGCCGAGGAGAATCCGCTCTCATGCCTGACAAGATATTGAGTCATATTTGCCGCCCCTGTGAGAAGGCGGCGTATCGTCATGAGGGTGAGTGCGTCACCGGGCGTATAACCGGCAGCAAGTATCTTTGCGGCACTCATCCACGACATAGACCTCAGCGCGATCTCCATCGGGGATGTCCAGGAGATACCCCATAGCATCGGATTTTCAGCCGCCCAGTTGTCGAGCAACCATGCCAGGCGCGGGGTCTTACCGGCCACGGCAAGGCGCACAAACTGACGGTGGCGGTTGAGTTCCCAGTTGAGACGGGCGTCACCTATATCGTCACGCTGTTTATAATCAAGCGAATAGCTCGGCACAAGAGGCCACCGCGAGGCGGTATTGAACCCCGCGTGCCAGTCGTCCACAAAATCTTCATATCTATATCCCCCCAGCAATCTGACGGCCTCACCGTCAACTATCTCACGCACCTGCGGTAT
Organism: uncultured Porphyromonadaceae bacterium; assembly: GCA_947175215.1. Classification (GTDB taxonomy): domain Bacteria; phylum Bacteroidota; class Bacteroidia; order Bacteroidales; family Muribaculaceae; genus UBA7173. The sequence goes on along the minus strand of CAMWLR010000047.1, from coordinate 8,007 downwards.
GGTGACGTAAGTGACATCGGCCGGATCAACGCCGGGGAGCAGACGGCTCATTGCCGCGTTTACCATCTCCTCGACACCGTCATACAGCGGTTTATTGACCGGTTGCTTGTCGGCAAACCGCGCGGTCTCACTCCGTTGCAGCCGTTTCTGGCCAAGCCGCCACATCACCTCGCCGGGTGACATGGCCTTAAGCCGGTTGAGATACCATCCTATTTTAGACATGAGACGTCTGCGGGGTATTTAAGAGATGGGTATCAGAACTGACATTTCCCGAAGTCACGGCTAATCTCCTCATTCTGGGCCGGGTTGGTGTTGACCGGTGCCCAGGCAAGGCCGTCATACCGGCCGTCATAATCAAGGGTATCCCACATCCTGACGAGGTCAACAATGATCTTACCCGGATAGCGGGCGGGGAGATCCTTAAATTCTTTCTCTTTATTAGTCACCACCAGCACATCTGACTCTGAGGCCACGGCATCGAGATCATCGGTCACAAAGTGCTGCAGGTGAGGTATCTTATCCATGATGAAGTCTCGGTTAGTGCCGGTCAGACGGCTCACCTCGACATTGCGGTCATAAATCGAGATGCTGAATCCCTTGCCTAACAGAGACTCGACAATGTCCACGATCGGCGAGCAACGCAGGTCATCGGTGCCTGCCTTAAAACTAAGGCCAAGGATACCGATCTTGCGCTTACCTTGAGCCATTATCAGCTCGAGGGCGCGGGCGCGGTGGGCGATGTTACTCTCCTGTATATGATTGATTACCGGCACGTCAACATAGTTGTCGGCAGCCAAGGCCCTGAGCGCGTTGGTGTCCTTGGGGAGGCACGACCCGCCGTAGGCAAAGCCCGGCTTGAAGTAATAGGGGGAGATATTGAGCTGGCGGTCGCGGCAGAATATATCCATCACCTTGTGCGAGTCGATACCGAGGGTCTTGCAGATAGCGCCAACCTCGTTGCCGAACACGATCTTGAGGGCGTGGAACGTATTGTTGACATACTTCATTATCTCGGCCACGGGGATGTCGGTCGAGATATACTCGGCGGGGAGCTTGCTGTAAAGTGCGCGCATCACCTCATCGGCGCGTGGCGAGTCAGTACCCACAAGTGTCAGAGGGGGATTCATAAAATCATGCACCGAGGTTCCTTCGCGCAGGAATTCGGGGTTTGAGACAACGGCAAAATCCTCGCCTGCCTTCTTGCCCGACGCCTCGGCGATAATCCCGGCAACCTTGCGGTTAGTGCCGGGCATAACGGTGCTGCGGATGGCCACGATATGAAACCCGTCCTTATCACGCAGAGCCTCACCTATCTCGCGGGCGACACCATATATATATGACAGATCGAGATGTCCGTGACCCGATCCCGGCGTACCCACCGCAATAAATGATATGTCGGTGGCATGTACCGCCTCGCGGGCATGTGAGGTGGCCGACAGCAGCCCGGCCTCATGGCCCCGGCGACATAGCTCCTCGATGTCACGCTCGATAATAGTGGGGCGACCCGAGTTAATCAGGTTGACCTTGACGGGCGAGACATCCACCCCGATTACTTTGTGACCCATTGAGGCAAAACAGGCCGCGCCTACGCAGCCCACATAACCGAGCCCGAATATGCTGATATTCATTATATATCGTTACTTCTATAATAGCTGTTTGACACTGCCGCCACCCGGGTATCATAGCCCCGCGGCTGCATTACTAATATAGAAACGCTTGCAGCCCGCTTTTATTACCCCCAATGCAAATAAAAGTTAAGATTAACCGCTATGCTGAGGCTTTTGAGTAACTTTGCACCCCGATTGGTCGGTCACAGACCGTCGGTCATCCAAAATCTCAGGTTATGGAAAAACTCTGGAATCGCAATTACTGTATTGCCATGGCGGGGAACTTCATGCTCTTCTTCTCGTTCTATCTGCTCACCCCGCTGCTGCCTATATATCTCGACGCCCGCTTTAACGCCGACAAGGATATCATCGGCCTGGTATTGTCAGGCTATGTCGTGGCCGCACTGATTGTCAGGCCCTTCAGCGGCTTTATCGTCGACAGCTTTAACCGCCGCAAGGTGCTGATGCTCTGCTTCTTTTTCTTTTTTATCTGTTTCACGGGATATGTCGGAGCCGGCACGCTGCTGATGTTTGCCATCGTGCGCACCATCCACGGGTTACCGTTTGGGGCAACCACCGTGGCCAACTCGACTGTCGCCATTGACGTCTTACCCTCATCGCGCCGCAACGAGGGTATCGGTTATTATGGACTGAGCAACAACCTGGCTATGGCCATCGCCCCCTCGGCGGGGATATGGATATATGACGTGACCGACAACTTCATGCTGCTGTTCTGGATTTCGCTCGTGGTGGCGCTGCTCGGATTCTGGTGCTCGACAGCCATCCGCGTGCCCCACCGCAAGCCCGTCGAGGGGAAACCTCACCTGAGCATGGATCATTTCTTCCTCACCCGCGCATGGCTGTTGGCCGTCAACATACTGCTCTTTGGCATCTGCTGGGGAGTGATGGCCAATTACGTTGCCCTTTACGGCAAGGAGGTGATGGGGATAACCGACGGTACGGGTATATTCTTCGCCCTGCTGTCAGGCGGTCTGTTTGTCTCGCGCCTCTATGGCGCCAAGTCACTCAGACAGGGACGTCTGTCAGAAAATGCCGTCGAGGGGGCACTGATCAGTTCGGTCGGCTACACCCTCTTTGCCCTCGCTCCGGGCGAGTGGGCATTCTATGTGTCGGCACTGCTCATCGGTCTGGGCAACGGCCGCATGTATCCCGCCTTTCTCAACATGTTTATCTCAGTGGCGCGGCATGACCAGCGCGGCACGGCCAACTCGTCTATACTGACATCGTGGGATGTCGGCATGGGCATCGGGATATTGCTCGGCGGGGTGCTGACCCAGTATTGGGGATTCTCGGCGGCATTCTGGTTTACCGCCGGATCGCAGATCGCAGGCACGGCACTGCTCATCGCCTTTACGCGCCGGTTCTTTATCAGACGCAAACTCGCCTGACTCACTTACTTCACACCTCGTAACTCTGACCTATTACCTCGTAACTCTCCCCCTCTTACCTCTCCGCAGCTCGGTCAAAGGCTGCGGCCATACGTGTGGCTGCAAAGGCCGTCATCTCGCTGTCAGCCGGGTCGGCATAGTTGGCAAACGGGTGGATGGCTATCCCCCCGCGCGGGGTGAAGACACCCAACACCTCGATATAGAGAGGGTCCATCAATCGGCGCAGGTCGTCGAGTATGATGTTGACGCAATCTTCATGAAAATCGCCGTGGTTGCGGAACGAGAACAGATACAGCTTGAGGCTCTTGCTCTCGACCATCTTTACGCGGGGGATATAATTGATGATGATTTTGGCAAAATCAGGTTGCCCGGTCTTGGGGCAGAGCGAGGTAAACTCGGGGCAGATAAAGCTCACCAGATAGCGCCGCCCGGGGTGCTTGTTGTCAAATGTCTCAAGCATCTCGGGGGCATAATCCTCGCGGTAGTGGGTGGAGTTGCAGCCTAAGAGCGACAACCCCTTTAGGTCTTCGGCACTACGCATCTCTCAATCAGTATTTTATCTCTTTGACTTTAAGACGGTCGCCGGTGGTGCGGGCGATATTCTCAAAATAGCGGGGGTCGTCATAGCCGCCAAACGCGGGGTATGCGGGAATACCCTCGGGAGTGCGCATAAAGCTGCCGTCGGGATTCTGCTTCTTGATATTGCCGTCCATAAACTTGACAAACAGGAATGTAGCCAGGTCGCGGTATGAGTCGGTAGCCTTGGCAGCCCAGATGCCGAGCAGGTCGTTGGTGAGCGCCACGGCATCCTCGCGGTCAAATGCGGGGAGCTCGACAATAGCCTTGTTAACATCGACGGCGATCGAGTCCTCGAGACCTTTCTGCACACGGCGGATGTCGGGAATCATCTGACTGTAACGGTTATAAGCCTGATTGGCCACGAGGTTGTTCATCCAGAAGTTTGAGTTGCGGTCAAAGGTGTTGGTGTCACCGTGACCGAGCTGCACGGGCACCTCGGTGACGCTGCAAAATACCGGCAGATAGACGCACGTGTTGGCGTCGTCTGTGCCAAACCATAGCAGACCCTTGAGATAGTCGGGCAGGTCGTCACGCAGCTGCGCCACAAAGCTCCAGCCGGTCTGCTGGGTAGCGATTGCGCGCTCATGCACATACTTGACCGAGTCTACCTCAAACTCCATGGGACGCCAGCGGTAGGGGACTTTGAACGGCCCGGCACCTACATCGGTGGTCATATCGTATGGTGTACCCTCAAAGTGGTCGCGCATCATCCACTTCATATCATCGACAGTCAGCACGCTGTCAGGCTTAACCCACAGAGGCATAGGCTCACCCTCGGCCTTGTCGATCCAGGGGAGATACTTATCCATGTCTGAGTTAAAGCGGTTGAAGTAGCTCCAGACGCGGGCATCGCATCCGCGCAGGGCGCCGAAGTCGGTGACTGCGTAGGCTTTTGAGAAGTCAAAATCCTCATCCTTGCCATCAAAATAATTCTGCTGGCGGGCAAACTTGATGACATCGGGGCTGTAAAGTGTTTCGCCCGATTTATCCTTGAGGGGGAACTTGTGGATACGGGGATGGTTGGCATGACCCGAGATATACCCGTCAGGCACTCGACGGGCAACCCATACGGCATCCTTGCCGGCTTTACCCTTGCCGATGAGATCCATCACCCACACTTCGTTGGGGTCGGCGATGGTAAATGACTCACCCTCTGAGGCGTAGCCGTATTCCTTGACCAGATCGGTCATTATCTTGAGGGCCTCGCGGGCATTGGTGGCGCGCTGCAGCGTGATATAGATTAGCGACCCATAGTCGATCAGACCTGTGCCGGCCAGCTCCTCGCGACCGCCCCAGGTGCTCTCGGCTATCACCAGGCCGTGCTCATTCATGTTACCGATGGTCGAGTAGGTATGGCTCACCTCGGGGATTTCGCCGAGCAGCTTGTTGGTGTCCCACTCGATGATAGGGCGCATCGTCCCGGCGGGGTGATCGGCGGCAGGCTGATGATAGAGCTCGCCATAGAGGTTATGTGAGTCGGCGGCATAGGTCACCATCACTGACCCGTCGGCGGTGGCACCCTTGGCGGCGATAAGACTGGTACAGGCGTCGGCCTCGAGTGCGGCACCGACGATTAACCCTGCGGCCATCACCGCAATAATTCTGTCGTAGATTTTCATTGTGATAATCAGGTTATTTTTGACAAAGATAATACATTTTCCTCAAACTGCAAATCACAACCTCCGTGATGTGCGGCGCATTTTTTAAGATTTTAACCCCGCCATACATGACAATTAATAAAAAAGGCGTTATATTTGCAGTAGAATTTTCAGATACCTTAAACCATTTATACCCGCGACTGCATGACAGCCAAGAAAACTTCAGGATATATTCTCAGCCGTCTCTCCTCTAAACTGACTCCGGCCTTATGTATGGCCGCCATAGCCATATCACTCCCCCTGACCGCCCGTGACAAAAAGGGCGACACACACGCCGACTCGGTTGAGGCCCTGCCGATGATGACGGGGCTGATCATCGAGACCCCGGCATACCGCTGGGAGGGTGACACTATTTTCCAGGGCCCTTTCAAAGCATACGCTCCTGACGACTATACTATTATCTCAGACTACTCAGCCACGCCCGGATATTTTATGCCTGTCGACAAAGAGTGGCATCTGGTCAACGACATCTCGGCTTATCCTCGTATGACGTCATCAAACACTCTGCACAACGCCATCTTCAACATGGGCCTCGACGAGATGGTCAACGCAGTCGAACCCGACTCGACACTGCGCACCGGCAAGGAGTGGCCCGGCGTATGGACCCGCGATGTCAGCTACTCGATCATCCTCTCGATGGCGATGCTGCAACCCCAGGTGTCGCGCATCTCGCTCGAACATAAGATTTCGCCCGAGGGGACAATCATCCAGGATACCGGCTCGGGAGGCGCATGGCCCGTCAGCTCTGACCGCCAGATATGGGGTATCGCCGCCTTTGAGGTCTACAAGGCTACCGGCGACAAGGAGTGGCTTAAACGCGCTTACGATGTGATGAAGAAGTCTCTCGAGACCGACAATGCCACCATTTATGACCCCGAGACGGGGCTGGTGCGCGGCGAGACATCGTTTATCGACTGGCGCGAGCAGAGCTATCCGCGCTGGATGCAGACCGCCGACATATATCAGAGCGAAGCATTGGGGACCTCGGCCATCCACGCTCAGGCCTGGCGTACACTCGCCCAGATGGCCCGCATTCTCGGACATAACACCGATGCCAAGACATACGATGCCCGCGCCGACAAGATGGCCGATGCCATCAACGACCGTCTGTGGCTCAATGACAAGGGTTATTACGGCATGTATCTTTATGGCCGCGATAACCTTATCATGAATCCGCGCGCCGAGACCTTGGGTGAGTCGCTCGCCATCCTCTATGACATCGCTCCGGCCGAGCGTGCCAAGATCATCACAGAGAAAAACCCTGTCACCCCTTACGGTCCGGCTATCTTCTATCCCCAGATCGCCGATATGCCGTCTTATCACAACAACGCCCTATGGCCTTTTGTGGCATCTTACTGGACATTGGCCAACGCCCATGCCAACAATTCTCGCGGGGCGCTGTTAGGTATGGGGTCGGTGTTCCGTCCCGCGGCCCTCTTCGCCACAAATAAAGAGAATTTCAATCTCGACAACGGCGACATCACCACCGAACTCAACTCATCAAATATGCTCTGGTCGCTGTCGGGAAACCTGGCCCTGACGCTCAAGATGCTATTTGGTATCACCCCCGAGATTGACGGCCTGGCGTTCAGACCGTTCATCCCGCGCGAACTCAATGACCGCCGTCAGCTCACCGGGCTGCGTTACCGCGACATGACCCTCGACATCTCTATCGAGGGTTACGGCAACCGCATCGCCCGATTCTATCTCAACGGCAAGGCTCATGCCCCATTTGTCCCCGCCAATCTCAAGGGAAATCAGACCGTCAAAATCATCATGGACAACGATATGCCCCAACCGATGAAAGTCAACGAGACCTCAAACGCCAAGGCGCCGCTGACCCCTATCGCATGGCTCACACATGACCCGGCTCTCTCTCACGGTCGCGAGAACACACCGGTGCTCAACCTGCTGCAGTGGCAGCCGATCGAATATATCGACCACTATATCGTGCTGCGTGACGGCAAACAGATAGCCGTTACCAACGAGACATCATGGAACGCCACACAGCCAGGCGAATATCAGGTCATCGGCGTAGACTCTAACGGCATACAGTCGTTTGCCTCAGACCCCCGCTCAAACTTCACCGAGATTATCGCCGAGATGCCCGTCGAGGGTAACCGCATCACCTCTCCCGAGGCCTGCAACGTACCTCAGGCACCCCTGCAAGGATACAGCGGCCACGGCTTTGCCGAACTCGATCATAAGACGGCACCGGTCAATATCGTCGTCGATGTCAAGGAGGGTGGCGTCTATACCCTCGACTTCCGCTACGCCAACGGCAACGGGCCGGTCAACACCGAGAACAAGTGCGCCATCCGCACCGTCCTGGTCGACAACCACCCCGCCGGCACGGTAGTCTTCCCCCAGCGCGGTGTCGGCAACTGGTCTGACTGGGGCCGCTCAAACTCGCTGCGCGTGCGCCTCACACCCGGGCGCCACACCATCACCCTGAGCTATCTCCCCCAGGATGAAAACATGAACTTCTCGACCAACCACGCCCTCATCGACCGGCTCACCCTCCGCCGCGTCGCCCCGTGAGCTGACCGAGCCTGTGATGTGAAAAATACCCCGACATAAAAACTCTCGTCAAAAAAATCCATAAAAAAGTTGCGAGAATCAAAAGAATAGTGTAATTTTGCAACGCAAAAGCCCAATAGGGCCGGCGTCCACACCCCGAGAGCGGGGGAGCGGAGTTGCAAATGCTTCAGTAGCTCAGTTGGTTAGAGCACCTGACTGTTAATCAGGGGGTCG
>CAMWLR010000046.1 GCA_947175215.1 uncultured Porphyromonadaceae bacterium | reverse complement strand
GAGTTAGGGTTATGATGATATGCTGAAAAAAATTGGGGGGAGGTATTGCATAATTAAACGTTTTGGATTAATTTTGTGTTATAGAAATAAAGAGAGGAGGCGAGAGAGCCTCAGCAAAGATATTTGCCACACCAAAGTTGATTGGGAAACTCTTCAAATTATTATGAAATGCCGAGACATCCTCGCAATCTGATGGCGGGCCCCATTCCCCCCTCGGGAGGAAGCAGCCGGGTCTCTGACCCACCTGCCAGGCGGATTACAAAGGGTTGCGAGACCTCAAAACCTGTCTTTTCGGAGTTTCATCGCATCCTTTGATGTGGCTTTATAATAAAGATGACTTCTGTGGGCTTGATTGCCTTGCGAGGTCATCTTTTTTATTTCAGTGAGCAGTTTCTTTATTACTGTGATTTTGTGTCATTGTTCCCGTAACTGATTATGTTGCTGATATATTTTGCCATCTCATCTGAGTTGCGACACCCTAAAACATACTGCCGCCCGCTCTTAAGTTTCAATAGGATACAGTCTGTATTATCACCGTAATATCCGAAATATGTGCCTGTCTCACTATCAGCAAACCATCCCCAGTAACCCATTAAGCCGAAACTGCCCGGCAAACGCATATTGAGCCAAGGAGAGGGATTATAGGGAGACACAGTAACGATTTGGTCAAGCGGGATTTTCTTGCAACCGATTATTTTTTTGATCGAAATTTCCCGGTTATTGACGCACAACTCGACAGGTGAGTAAAAAATCGCCAAGAGGATGAAAAGCATTAATACTGCCGACAGGGCGAGAGTGGCTGCCATGTTGTGAGTGCTCCCGATTATCGCGACCAAGAATATGGAGATTACCAATATGGTGATTGTTATGGAGAGACGACTCCATGTTACACGGCTTTTCATTATTGATAATATTCTTATTACTTATGCCAGAATCGTGGAGTCAGTATGATGAGTATCGTAAAGATCTCAAGACGACCGGTCAGCATCAGCATCGACAGCACCCACTTGCCGCTGTCAGAGATCTGTGCGTAGGCACCGCCGTTGTGTGATATGGCGGCATCAAGTCCTGAATTGCTGACGCAGGAGAATGCCGAGAAGTAGGCATCCCCGAGCGATGCACCGCAGATGGTCAGCAGTGCGCCCCCTACAATGATGATTCCGATATAGAGTGCGAGAAAGACCATTACTTTATTGACGATTTCGGGGGAGATGGTGGTGCGGTTGACGTTAACCGACAGGATATGGTTGGGATAGATGCAACGATAAAGTTCGTTGCGGGTGTTCTTCCACAACAGCACTACCCTATCAAGTTTCGCACCACCGGCGGTTGACCCGGCACAAGCACCGACAAACATCATTATAATGACGATACCGAGCAAAAATGTACCCCATTGATCAAAGTTAGCGACCGTGTAGCCGGTTGACGAGAGTGTCGAGACAATCTGAAAAAGAGGGTCAATAGTGAGGTTATCGACCGTGTTGGGGACATTATTGTTTAGAAACAGTGAAATATCAAATACGATAAACAACGCAATGATTACCCACACGTAAATCTTGAATACGTCATTGTGCCACACGGCTCTGAACTGCCCGACCGAGGCACGATATATCAACGAGAAGTTTACGCCACCGATAAACATAAATACGGTGGTGACAACTTTAACATACCGGCAGTCCCAGGCGAGCAGTGAATCGGCCCGCGTTGAGAATCCACCTGTTGACATGGTGGACAGAGCATGACAAAGACTGTCAAACCAATCCATCGGGCCAAACCAATATAAGACACCCAATGTCAATGTCAACAGGAAATAGATGAGCCACAGACGTTTGGCTGTCGCGCTCACACGCGGGCGCAACTTTTCGTGAGTAATACCCGTGACCTCTGCGTTAAACATCTGCATACCCCCCGATGAGTTTAGCATCGGCAGCACGGCCAAGGTAAACAGAATAATACCCATCCCACCGATCCACTGCATAAGGGCACGCCACAGGTGTATGCCGTGACTGATAACAGTGGTGTCAAGCATCGTTGTAGCTCCGGTTGTCGTAAATCCGGACATAGCCTCAAAAAAAGCATCCGAGACATTAAGCGGACTGCGACATAACATAAATGGTATCATTCCGAAAAACGAGAATACCACCCACACCATGCCGGTAAGCAGGAATCCCTCGCGTTTCCCCATATCGAAACGCTTGGGTCTGACACATGTGGTGGCGATCACCCCGGCAAAGAGAGTGAGGGCTATCGACACCACAAACGGCATGTATGATTCATTAAATATTATGGTCAGCACCAGTGGAAAAACCATAAAGACCGCCTCGATAAGCAACAGCCAACCGATAACTCTGATGAGCATCTTCCAATTTATTATTGCCTCTTTGCGTGCCATAGCAATGGTTCTTTATCAGAGTGATGTTATACTTAATGCACCCTTGTCATCCAAACAGTTTCTCAATTTTATGCAGCGAACCTGACAGGCTGAATATCAGCACATGATCGCCGGGCTGTATCTGAGTACGTCCGGTTACCAGCATACCCTTGCCATCCCTTATAAGTCCCGCCAGTGTCATATCCTTGGTCAGATTGAGATTCATTACCGGTGCACGGGTGATTTTTGAGCCTTCACGAGCCTCAAGTTCGGCGACTTCGGCATCTGCCAGCGCCATGAACTTGGCCGAGGATTCGTCGGCATCAAGCAGCAGCTGGAATATCTTGCTTGAGGCGAGCAGTTTCTTATTTATCACGGTGCCGATGTTCAACCCCTCAGCCTCGGATATAAACTGAATATTCTCGACCTCAGCGACAGTTTTCTCCACGCCGAACTCTTTAGCTGTGAGACACGCGAGAATATTGGTCTCCGAGAAATCAGTGAGCGCGACAAATGCGTCCATATTAGAGATACCCTCTTCGCGCAGCACGTCATTATTGCGGGCATCTCCATGTATGATCTTGACTTTACAGCCCGAACATTTCTCAGGAAGCTGACGACACACTGACAGGTTATCGTCTATTATTGTGAGGTCAAATTTCTCTGATGCCAGATGGGCGAGTCTGACAGCAATGCGCCCACCACCCATTATCATTACGTTCTTGACCTTATAATCCTTTTTTCCGCAGATATCACGGATCTCGTCGACATATTCGCGTGTCGTGGTGAAATAAATAATATCACCTACCTTGATATAATCATCACCGCGAGGGATAATCGTCTCATGCCGGCGTTTTATGGCCGAGACATGATAATTATGCTGAGAGTATGTCAGTTCGCGTAACTGCTTACCCACAAGTTGTGCGCTCTCGCCGACTCTCACACCAACCAGTATCAGTTCGCCGTCATGCAGCTCAAACCAGTTGCGGGCCCACGGACGACGCAGCGACTGGCAGATCTCCTGAGCGGCAAGATACTCGGGATAGATCAGATGGTCAACACCTATTGATGTAAAAAATCCGCGGTTATCAGGATCGAGATACTCATAGTTGTCAATACGTGCGACAGTCTTGCGTGCGCCGAGACGCTTGGCTATACCGCATGCGACCAGATTGGTATTTTCGTATGGGGTGACTGCTATAAACAGGTCGCAATTGCGGTTTACGCCGGCCATGCGCTGATCACGAAAAGATGTGGTCGAACCTGACGTTGTCATCAGATTATAATTGCTGTCGAGACGGTTTAGCTTCTCCTTATCTCGGTCAAGGACAATGATATCCTGTTCTTCTCTTGACAGCAACTTTGCAAGATGTGAGCCGACCTCGCCGGCGCCTGCTATCACGATTTTCATCTTTCTCGATTTTTCAGTGATAAATCAGCTTAGTCTGTATCGCTGTGTAGCGCTATCTTATGTTTGTCGAGCATTGCGACAGCCGCCGCAGCAATCGAGCGGGCATCCATACCGCATAGCTCTCTAAGTTGCGATACCTTACCCTGACTGACAAATTTGTCAGGAATCCCGATCTTATGTACATGCACATCTGTGAATCCCTCTTCTTGCATAAATTCTTCGACTGCAGACCCGAGCCCCCCTATCACCGTACCGTCTTCGATCGTGATGACAGGCGCATCTTTTCGGGCAGCCTCAAGCAACAACTCACGGTCAATCGGCTTAATGAAGGTCATATCGTAGTGGGCGGCAGAGGAGTGTCCGTCAGCAGCCAGTATTTTTATAGCCTTGGCGACCTCTGATGCAATCGGACCAGTTGAAATGAATACCACATCCTCACCGTCGGCGAGTTTCTCACCCTTGCCGATCTCAAGAATCCTGGCCTGACGATCTGTCTCAGGATAATCGCCGCTACCTCGCGGATAACGTATGGCCATCGGGCCATTATATCGGGCTGCGGTCAGCATCAGGTCGCGCAATGTATCATTGTCACGCGGGGCTGCGATAACCATATTCGGTATCGGGCGCAGGTATGCTATGTCAAAGATACCGTGATGGGTAACACCGTCCTCACCCACTATGCCGGCACGGTCTATACATAGTGTTACAGGCAACCTTTGTATGGCTACATCGTGAATGATCTGGTCATACGACCGCTGGAGGAATGAGGAATAGATTGCTACAAACGGGTGTAACCCCTCTTTGGCTAACCCCGCCGCGAAAGTGACCGCATGCCCCTCTGAGATACCTACATCAAACACTCTTGAGGGTAATTCTTTCTGCATTATGCTTATTGATGTACCTGACGGCATGGCGGCAGTGATACCGATTATCGTCTGATCCTCCTTGGCAAGCTCGAGCAATGACTGCCCGAACACTTCTTGAAATTTTCGCGGCACACCGGGCTTCCCGGTCACTCGCTTGCCGGTGTGGGGGTCAAACAGTCCGGGGGCATGCCACACGGCCGGATTCTGCTCGGCCGGTTTATACCCTTTACCCTTGATTGTCTTGATATGCAGAATTTTAGGACCTGTCATATCCTTTATATCCTCAAGTGTCTTGACCAGGCCGGCTACATCATGTCCGTCGACGGGGCCAAAATACCGGATATTCAAACCCTCAAAGATATTATGCTCGTGAGTGAGCAACGCTTTGAGAGAGTTGTTAAACCGCAAGATCGAGCCACGTCGCCGTTCTGAGACAAGGTGCATCTTTTTGAGAAGATTATAGGCCTTGTAACGGAGGTTATTATAGCCACGTGAGGTCGTGATCTGGGCAAGATAACTGTGCAGCGCACCGACATTGGCATCAATCGACATATCATTATCGTTGAGTATGATAAGCAGATTGTTGGGCGTATTCGCGGCATTATTGAGACCCTCAAAAGCCAATCCGCCCGAGATTGATGCATCTCCGATAACCGCCACAACCTTGCGGTGAGGATTATCAGCGTTGAGCTCCGTAGCGACGGCCATCCCTAAGGCGGCCGAAATCGAGTTGGAAGCATGACCGGCTATAAACGTGTCGTACTCACTCTCATCCGGATTGGGGAATCCGCTCAGTCCGTCGAGACAACGGTTGGTTGAAAAACGGTCTCGTCTGCCGGTCAGCAGTTTATGGCCATATGCCTGATGACCTACATCCCATACGATACGGTCATACGGAGTGTTGAAAGCATAGTGCAGGGCGACAGTCAGTTCGACCGCCCCCATACTTGATGCAAAATGTCCGGGATTAGTCGACAGTGAATTAATAAGAAAACGGCGTATCTCGCCGCACAACTGCGGAAGCTCCGTCACCGGGAGTTTGCGCAGATCGGCTGGCGAGTCTATGCTGTTGAGTATAGCGTAAGAATTACTTTCGATCGGTTTATCGCTGTTTGTCATTCTTGACGTATTTCTTATAAAGAGGAACGAAAACGATGATACCTGAAGCAATGAACGGGAACAGACTCATTAACGTCACCGGTACTTTAGATGCGAACATATAGACGCCGAGCACCACACATAACCCGAGCCAGATCAACCCGATTATCAGAAACCTGATTATAACCGAAGTCTTCATCATGCCTCATTATTGCCATCAACCTCGGTTGCTTCGACATCCTCAATCTGATTATTGTCAGTCTCGGCGGTCGACCCAGAGTTTGTCACCTCAGCTTTATCTTTTTTCTCAGCGGCCTCGGCGGCTTGCTGCGCGGCAAGTATCTCGTCAGTACGAGATGCCCATTTACGTTTGCCGAAAATCTTCTCGACATCTTCAGTAAATATCACCTCGCGTGTAAACAGTACATCTGCAAGTTGATTGTGTCCGGCAGCCTGTTCACGCAGTATCTGCTTGGCGCGTTCATACTGCTCATTGATGATACGTGACACCTCCTCATCTATCTCTTTGGCACGCTGGTCGCTGTAAGGCTTGGTGAAGCCGTAAGCCTGACCTGTAGAGTCATAATAAGAGAGGTTTGGAAGATTGTCAGACATACCATAGTACACCACCATGGCATACGCTTGCTTGGTCACTCGTTCGAGGTCGTTTGCAGCCCCGGTCGATATGCGTCCGAGGAAGAGTTCCTCGGCAGCTCTACCTCCCAATGTGGCACACATCTCATCGAGAAGGGCTTGACGCGGAGTAATCTGACGCTCTTCGGGGAGATACCATGCAGCCCCGAGTGCTTTTCCTCGCGGTACGATGGTCACCTTAATGAGGGGATTAGCATAACGGAGATTCCACGACACGGTGGCATGACCGGCCTCGTGACAGGCTATTGCACGTTTCTCCTCTTCGGTGGTTATCTTTGAACGTTTCTCGAGACCACCGATAATGCGGTCAACGGCTGCTATAAAGTCTTCACGCTGCACGACAGTCTTGTTATGACGTGCTGCTATCAGAGCAGCCTCGTTACATACGTTTGCGATATCCGCACCCGAGAATCCCGGTGTCTGACGTGCAAGCAGCTCTACATCGACCGAATCATCAGTCTTGATACCTTTAAGGTGTACGTTGAAGATGGCCACACGGTCATTCAACTCAGGTAGCTCGACATATATCTGACGGTCAAAGCGGCCGGCACGCAACAGAGCCTTATCAAGAATATCGGCGCGGTTGGTGGCTGCCAAGATGATTACGCCACTGTTTGTGCCGAAACCGTCCATCTCGATAAGCAACTGATTGAGAGTATTCTCGCGCTCATCGTTAGCACCCATATTGGGATTCTTACCACGGGCACGACCGACAGCATCGATTTCATCGATAAAGACGATACAAGGAGCCTTCTCTTTGGCTTTCTGAAACAGGTCTCGCACGCGTGACGCACCCACGCCGACAAACATCTCGACGAAGTCAGAACCTGACATTGAGAAGAAAGGTACATTAGCCTCTCCGGCAACGGCTTTGGCCAGCAACGTCTTACCCGTACCCGGAGGGCCTACGAGCAGAGCGCCTTTTGGTATCTTGCCGCCGAGATTGGTATAGCGCTGAGGGTTCTTAAGGAACTCAACTATCTCCTCTATCTCGGTCTTTGCCTCAGAGAGACCGGCTACATCATCAAAGGTTACTTTTACAGGTCCATCCTTATCAAATACCTGAGCCTTAGATTTACCGACATTGAAGACACCTCCCGGGCCACCGCCATCGCGTGATCCCATCCGTTTCATCAGCAGAAACCAGAAAGCAATCAGCAACAATATCGGCCCAAAAGTCCAGAGAAAATTTAAAATATCAGAGCCCTCATTATAATCTACAGGCCCGGTATAGATCCCATCATGTTTCCAAGCATCTACCTTACGGGCAAACTCATCGGTTGACGGCAAGGTTGTCTTGATATTTGCATCAATACCATCATGATATTGACTTTGGGGGAATATCTTGCGTGCAAGCGAGTCCGAGAGCTGTGCCTCGGCTTGACCCTTTTTCTTATCAACTGTTATCTTGGTGATGCCATGATTGCGGGCAGTGACAGAGTCTGTGATGTAATTCTCAAAGTCTGTGTAATTTGTCTCTTTTGTCACCGAGTTATCATCAAGATAAAACACGGCAAAAAGAAACAGACAGATGACAGCGTACATCCAGTACATGCTGAACTTTAACTGGGGCTTTTTCTTTGGAGCGCCCCCATTGGGTGTCTTTGATGCCATATAACAGTCAGTCGAGATCAGGAATTTCTATAATTGGTGCATCAGCCCACAGCTCTTCAAGGTTATAGAGCTGGCGGGTCTCACGGGTAAAAACATGGACCAATGTGTCGCCGTAATCAATGACAATCCACTGGGCGTTGCGATACCCGTCATAATTATAAGGCTTGATACCGTAATTGTCAAGCATATACTCGCGCACTGAGTCAGCGATGGCGGCTACCTGCTGAGACGAGTTACCCTGACAGATAATAAACTCTGAGACAGGTGCTGCCTCTATTGATGAGAGGTCAACAACAGAGATGGCACGGCCTTTACGCTCTTGTATACCCTCTATGATGTGAGGACGGAGCACTGTTATATCGGTTTCTTTTTTTGCTGTTTTGGTATTCGACATGAATATTAAAGACGTTTTATGAATTGCAAAGTTAACGAAAATTATTGGAACTCTCCCCAAAAAATCTCGGAGACATGAGTCCGGTTAATACTTATTAAACAAATTTCGTCAAAAAAAGTAAGACGTATTACGCCAAAAACAGAGCGTTTCTATTTAGATTCTTCAGGATTCTTCAGAACTCCGGTCAGATATACTCTTTTATGTGCGATGAATTAAGCGGTTAAATATCATTCATATTTCATCGTGACTGCCGGCGAGATACGCGACACAATAGCAACAGGTATCAGCAGCAACAAAGCTCCTAACAGACAAGCCCCGAGGTTGACGGCAAACACCTGACCCCAACTTAGATCAACCGGCACATACGAGACAAAGTATGACTCGGGATCAAGCGGTATGATCTTGTATAATTTCTGCGCGACCAATATTCCCCCCCCGATAACATTGCCGAATATAAGACCCAATCCTATCACTCGGCATCCGAGCAATATAAAGATACGTCTGATCACCCCGTCAGTCGCACCTAATGACTTTAATACTCCTATCATGCTTACCCGCTGCAAAATAAGGATAAACACACAACTGATCAAGGTAAATCCGCTGACAAGACTCATGATGACGAGTATCACCACTACATTCATATCGAGCATCGAGAGCCAGTTGAAATACATAGCTCCGCTGTCAAACATGGTGGTGACTCTTACTCCCGAGGTCAAAGCTCCGCGGTTATAGGCCTTTCTCAATGATGAATGTACCCTCTCAGCCACTGATTGAATATTATCCGTGGGAATTCCTCTGACCTCGATAAGGTCACCTTCATCTTCGGCATAACCGCGCAGTTTACTCAGCAGAGAGTATTCGCCGTATGCCACAAGACGATCATAATCACTGAAATTACTTGTATATAAACCACTGACAGTAAGTTTACGCAATTTAAGAGCATCACCTGAGAAGAAACATCCGTCTACCCTGTCACCTGTCTTTAATCCTAACTTTCCGGCAACAGTAGATGAGATAACAATTTCGGTTGACTTTTGGGGTAATGCGCCGTCGATCAGATTTCCCGACTCAAACTCTCTGTTGTGCCCGTCACCGAATCCATACAATACCACTCCGGCAAAATTATCAGATGTCTTCAAGACGACCGGCTGTTTGATAACCAAAGATACTTCACCCCGCTGGAGACTCTCACTCAAAACCTCACTGAGGGTTGTGTCATAGTGTAGTGACTCCGATTCATTCTGATAGAAGCGACCAAGCGGTGAAATAGTGAGCGCAGCCTCAAACCCCGCGACTTTATCCTGGATCGCATTGCGAAAGCCCACAACAACAGCCGTGGTCATCAGCATAACAGCCACAGCCAAAGCGACTCCTGCGACAGCTATACCCACAGCAGGCGATCGGCGGCCGCTTCCGGCCGGGGTGAGTCTTAGCCTTCGTGCTATGTATAATTCACAGTTCACGCGACAAAGTTAAGAAAATTTTTTAGTTTTCATAGATTTTGTTAAACCGTTATATATACCTTTTATGTTATACGGTAAAAGGGTCTTAAACTGCCCGCTATCTAAATACTGAAATTAATAGGGATAATGAGAAATTTTCATCGCACAAACTTACGTGATAAACTCAAATTCGCACTGCTGATTTTTCTTACAGGAGTGGCACTGACTGCTTTAGCTCTGCCGGCTGTTGCTGAGGAGACAGACAGCATACCCTCAGCGACATTAACCATAGCGGAGGATGATCTTATTATAAAATCAGAGCCTACGACCATCACCGTTTTTGACGAGGGTGAAGAGGAGTTGTCGGTCGCTCCGCCCACGGCTCCCGTCCTCAATAATAACCCGATGGCGGTCGATACATTGTTTATGATCTCAGGCCGTCCGCAGAGCATTTACTCTCGACCTGCATCATGGACATTCTCTGATCCGTGGTGGCACGGGATGTGGATTAATACGGCAGTGTATGCCGGTGCGTTTGTCGGTACGCTTTTTGTATTGGAGTGTCTCCCCGAGGATGCAACCGCGTGGAATCGTGCCGAGTTGCGACAGGCACCCTTCTATAAACGCTGGTTTGACAATATATTTAAGAAAGGGCCCGAATGGGATCACGATAAATTTGTATTCAACTTCGTGTTACATCCTTATGCCGGAGCCGCCTACTTTATGGCAGCCCGTACCTGTGGATTTAATTTCTGGCAATCAATGTTATATAGCGCCTGTATCTCAACGATCGGATGGGAATTTGGTATCGAGGCTTGTATGGAACGCCCCTCATATCAGGATCTGTTTATCACCCCGGTTGTCGGCAGTCTTATGGGCGAAGGATTTTACCGCCTGAAAAGACTGATAGTCGACCGTAATTATGAAATATTGGGTACACCGGTGATCGGACATATCTGTGCGTTTTTTCTCGACCCTGTCAATGAGGTTGTCGGTCTGCTAAGTCCTCCATCCGAGTGCCGGACGATTGGTCCCGGGTGTCTCCACTCTCAGCCGCTGTTAATCCCGTCACCGGCTAATGCCGGCGGAGGCGCGGCCATCGGATTCTCGATTTCGGCAACATTCTGACATTTTTTAACTTCCCGTTACTGGGAGTTTTCATAACTTTGCACTGTAATAATCAGCGCAAAGTTTTTTTGTATGCGAAGCCTGCTATACATCGTCTTTATCTTTGTTATAACCGGTTGCAGTTACGGCGGTTCAAAAACGAGTCGTCTTGACGAGGCACGCCGTCTTATGCAAAGTGACCCCGCGGCTGCCCTGTCGACACTCAATGATATTGACATTTCGCAATTTCAGGATTCAGCTGTTATGGCCGAGTGGGCACTGCTGTATAGTGAAGCAATGGTTATCAACAGAGTCTCAGCTCCGACAGACACAATTGTAAATATTGCGGTAGATTATTACGGTAAGCATAATCAGCCTGACCTATACCGTAAGGCGTCGCGGTTAAAGGCTTTGATAAAGGCAACTGACAACAGAGACGACCTTGCCACTGCCCTTTATCTCCGCAAAGAAAAGGAATTTATGCTCTATCGAGAGCGGGCAAAACTCGAGCGGTATATATTGACAGGCCTAATCATTATACTCATCTCTGCCGTGATAATAGTCAGGATGAA
This sequence comes from uncultured Porphyromonadaceae bacterium, assembly GCA_947175215.1. Taxonomy (GTDB): domain Bacteria; phylum Bacteroidota; class Bacteroidia; order Bacteroidales; family Muribaculaceae; genus UBA7173. The sequence continues at coordinate 7,979 of CAMWLR010000046.1, read as the reverse complement.
ACAACGTCTCAAGTTGCAAACCCTCAAAAATGATGCCCTGATGGCCGAGGCTACCGGTCTAAAATATCAGATTGACACAGGTCGCGATGCCATCGGACGAATGGAGAAAAAGCTACGCGGTCTTCTCGAAACCAGATTTGAGCTTATTGACTCACTTTGCCAGACCTATTATGAATCTCAAGGTACTAAGATTGAGCGTAAAGCAATAGTTGAGAAAGTCAAAAATGAAATAGAGTCTCTGCGCACAGACTATTTCCCGAAGATGGAGCAGGCTGTCAATGATTGCCGCCATAATATCTTAGTCATGGTCAAAGATAACTTAACTGATATAAAACCTGACGACTATCAGTTGCTCGTGTTCATTGCGAGCGGACTGTCTACACGCACAATCTGTCTGTTGCTCGATGAGTCGGTCAACGTTATATATAAGCGCAAATCGAGACTTAAGGCCCGGTTAAAAGAGACTGTTGCACCGGTTTGTCCCGAAATTCTTGATCTATTTTGAGGAGTATAATGACTGCGGTCAGACTTTTTTACAGCCGACGATTATATCATGTTTATTGTCAATCTGATACACTCTCTGTTGTCAGACTGTAATTTTGGCCTTTATGAGGTAGTGTAAGTAATTTTGCAACAAAAATTACTTACATGAAATCCAAAGTCATCACCCTTATCGTTGCCATGTGTGTCTCGGTAGATTTGGCAGCAATCCCTGATCAAGAACAACCGGACAGTCTTACACGCGAGTTACAGGAAATTGTTGTCACAGCCAGACAACCGGCTACAAAACTTGTCGGGTCGACCCTTGTGTCAACCATTACAGGATCAAACCTCGCCAACCTGGGAAACGCCCTGGATGTTCTCGCTCAGCTACCGATGATACAGGTTACTGATAACGCTGTTTCGGTTATCGGTAAAAATAACATAGAAATATATATTGACGGCAGGCCGATGCGTGATGGGCAGGAATTACAGCAGATATTGTCATCCAATATCAAAAAGGTTGAACTGCAGATGAGTCCGGGAGCGGCATATGAGAGCACCACGGGCGCAGTACTCAGAATCATCACCAAACGTAAATTTGTGCAAGGGTTATCATTGTCTGACCAGTTTGAGCTTAGACGCAGGCGCAAATGGTCTGTTATGGATAATCTTAATCTCGGTTACCGTGTCGGCGATTGGGAGCTTTTTGCCAACGGCACGGTCAATCATGATAATTCGCTTGCCGGAGGTTACACCACAAATACATTAACATATGCCGGAAGACTTACCGAGGTCGGCTCAAGTCAACACAACTCTTACCCGACCACGGTCGGAGTCGTTAAAGCAGGGGTAAATTATAACCGGGGGACGATGTCGGCAGGCGCTTATTACAGATATAATCCCGAGAGAGGAACCTTCGTTAATTCAGGAACTGAGTGGCTTGACAGCGACCCCGTCATCTGTCGTGAGATAAATAAACATATCCGTTCTCACAGCCATCTTGTGTCAGCATATTATGAGAACACCTTTGCCGATAAATATATGCTGCATTTTGACGGCGATTTCAGGCAATCAAATGGAGATAACAGTGTAACAACCCGGTATCCCGACGCTCATGATCAGGATGTAAGTTCGTCCGATACCCGCACCTCTACCCTCTGGGCTGCAAAACTCTACCTCAATTTTCCTTTATGGCAAGGTGATGTTACTGTCGGTACTCAGGACAGTCACACCCGTAGCACTCTTGATTACCGTATGTTGACCGATCGCGTAAACGTATATATACCCTCTACGTTAACAGAGGCAAACCAGACATCGGTGGCCATGTTCGCCTCATGGGCACGCATGTTCGGCAACTTCTCGCTATCAACCGGTCTGCGATACGAATATATCGACTATCTTATGAAAGTGAATAAGAAACGTGATAATGAATTGTCACGCCGCAACCATCTGCTTACCCCTGATATCTCATTAGGATATACGTTTGATGATCAAACTCAACTGAGCCTCAGTTATAAGATGGTCACCGTCAAACCGCCATACTCTCAACTTACCGGCTCACTGAGTTACGTTGGTTTACATGAAATTGAGGGCGGTAATCCGGCTTTACAAGATGAGAGGATGCACGACATACAGTTGTTCGGAATGTGGAACGGTTTTATGGTGCAGGCAGATCTGATACGCAGTCTCAACACCTATGCTTTTGTAAAACAGCTCTACCCCTCAGATGATCTTAGGCTCATTATGAACCCGATCAATATTGATGTTAAAGCACTGAGCCTATATCTGATATGGAACAAGCAGATTAAACTCTGGACCCCAAACGTTACGTGCGGCTTTTACCGTCAATGGCTATCAATTGACGGGACAACCTATAACCGGCCTATCTGTTCTTATTATTTCGACAACACCTTTTCACTACCCCGCGGCTGGATGATCACGGCCAATATCTCAGGACGTTCTCAGGGTGATTTGCACACAAACAGGTTAGGCTCTACATGGTTTACAATGAATGCTTCGCTCGGCAAGTGTCTGTTAAACAAATCTTTGACAATAAAACTATCGGCGACAGATATTTTCAACACAGCTAATTATGATTGGACGATGAATACTTATGGAATATTTGTCAATAAGCATCAGAGTTATGATCAACGTGGTGTCTCGATAAACGTTATTTATAGTTTTCACCCTCGCACGAGTCGATACAAAGGTAATGTGGCCTCAGAATCAGAACTCAACCGACTGTAAATCTGTCCATTGAACTTATTGTCATATAAAAACCGAACCTTTCATACCGTCATTTTTTAAAATTATTCGTAACTTTGCAACGCGGCTCATAAAGAGTCGCGTTGTTTATGACTGATATAATCGCGATCAGACTCACATCTTTACCTATCAGACTCACATCTACACCCTGTGTAATGAACTGGGGTTTTCTTGAGAATTGGAAGAGTACGGGCTCATGGGATGCCTGCGCTTGATTTTTATTTCCGACATTAGTTTCATTCTTTTCACAATTTATCTATGAACAATCTCAGATTGCTCACAGGGTTGCTTGCGGCAGCCTTGTTGGGCAACGGGACGGATGTGTATGCTCAGACAGAGAGAGTCATTACGATTGAGGATCTCTTTGACTCGGCCGAAAGCCGTAGTGCGCAATTACGTCCCTCTTTTTCGTCCGAGGAGGAAGCCCGGCATGAAATCAGCGTGGCACGCAGCGGGCGATTACCCGATATTACCGCTAATCTGTCACTGAGCTATCTTGGTGACGGTTTTACCACAGATCGCGGTTTTGGAGACTATCAGGTTGCACCTATCCCCCATTTAGGCAACGGGCTCGGTATTGATATTTCTCAGCCTATATACACCGGTGGTGCCGTCACTGCGGCGATCAGGATGGCCGAATTAAAATCAGATGCCGCCAGACTGTCGACCGATCTCAACCGTGATAATCTCAGGTTTAAGCTCGCTACGATGTATCTCGACTTATATAAGTATCGCAACCTCAGATTGGTTGTCACAAACAATATATCCCAGGCCCGTAAGTTATTGGATGAGATGACCGCAAGATATAACCAGGGGATTGCGCTTCGTAACGATATTACCCGTTATGAACTGTTGGTATCGGATCTTGAGTTTAGACTCATACGCATTGACAACACACTCGACATTCTCAACCGAAACCTTGTGGTAACTGCCGGTCTTCCGGATAATCTCACGATTATACCTGACACAACCATGCTGTCGCGCAGTCTCCCTAAGGAGAGTGAAACGTGGTGGCAGGGAGAGGCCGGCAGACACTCCCCTTCGTTGCTTCTCGGGGTGTCGGATGTTCGTCATCATCGATGACTCGGATATGCGTCTGAGACTGGCGCAGGCACGTGCAGATTATCAGAATGCAATCGCAGCACGCGATGTGGCCGATAAGTCTGTTGGCACGGCCTCAGCTAATGTGGCAATATCCGAGGCATCAATCCGCGAGGCGCAGGTCATAATGAATATGGCAAAAGCTGACTATGATATATACAGCAAACTTCTGGCCGAAGATGCTGTTACACGTCAGCAGTATGAGGCTGCCAAAACCGATTATGAAGCGAAAAAAGCACGATATGAAATGCTTGCCAGGCAGAAATCGGCCAATGCATCTGTCTTGGCTGAGAATCATCAGCGTATAGCTCAGAACGATGCCGGCATCGAACTGGCCAAAGCATTGGTCGAGACAGCCGAGCTCAATCTCTCATACACTGTTATTGTTGCTCCTTGTGACGGATATACATGTCGCTAAGAGATACAGGTCGGCCAGCTCGTGCAGCCCGGTCAAACTCTTGTTGAGATTGTCGATAATTCTGACATTTGGGTAACGGCCAATTTCAAGGAGACCCAGCTGTGCCATATTGAGCCGGGCAGTATAGTATTAATCAAAGTTGACGCTATACCCGGCGTTACTTTTGACGGCCGAGTTGTCTCTATCTCAAACGCTACCGGGGCGGCATTATCGCTGCTTCCTCAGGACAATTCATCGGGTAACTTTGTCAAGGTCAGACAACGCATTCCGGTCAGGATCGAATTTACCTCAGACAATAATCCCGATGATATGCGCAGGCTGCGTGCCGGCATGAATGTCGAATGTGAAGTAAAATATTGATATGGGAGACTGGCATGCTCCATCCGGGCCATTTGACATCCCTGATGTGCCTGATTATATTCCGCGGAGACTCAAACCCTGGATATTTATATTCTTTGTACTGATCATCCAGTTTTCGGGAGGCCTCTATCTGGCTGCCGCCTCTGACATGGTCGGTACGAGCGGATTGATGAGTCAGGACATACTTATGGCGGGGTACGCATCGCTCATAGGTATGTCAATCAACTTTGCGGTGATGTTCCGTATAAAGTTCAGATTCTCTACGCGCATCCAGCTGCTTGCGTGTGGTGCGGTGTTGATTGCTGCAAACTTTATCACTACTCACACAACTTCATTGCCGGTGCTGGTGATCACATGCCTTATCGCCGGTTGGTTCAGGATGCAAGGTACGTTTGCCTGTAACTCGACCATACAGTTGTGGCTGACCCCAAGAGGGATATGGCAATCTTTTTCTGCTATGTATATCTGGTAGTCGACAGTGCGATACAGCTCACCGGCATTGCCTCGGTTTACAGTGCATTTCATCTCAATTGGGAGTTGATGCACATGATTATGACCGGTTTGCTCGCCCTGATGATGATAACGACAATTATTCTGGTCAAACCAACCAAACCGGCATTGTCTATCCCTTTGCTCGGCATGGACTGGTTAGGCAGTATCTTGTGGTCAATGTTTATGCTCGGATTTACATTTATATGTGTCTACGGCAATTATTATGACTGGTGGGAGGCGCCGGAGATACGCACGGCAACGTGGCTGACAATTGCATTTTTAGCGATAAACCTATGGCGTGCATCATTTCTGCATCATCCCTATATATCATTCAGGGCCATGACCAACTATAATTTTCTCTGAGCAACCGCGATATATATTATCTTCTTTACGTTGCTTGCCACCGAGCACGTATTTGAGCATACATACGCCGCCCGGGTTCTCGGGTTTGACGAAACAAACCTGATAGATCTCAACTGGTATGTATTATGGGGTATATTGGCCGGATGCGTGTTTACTTATCTGACCTTTGCGCTGAGAAGGTGGAGTTACAAGTCAATGACTGCAATCTCGTTTGCTCTTGCTGTTGTTTATCTCGGATGGTTCTATTTCATGATTGACTATGGTGTTGAGAAAGAATCATTATTTCTGCCTTTGTTCTGCCGCGGATTTGCCTCTGTTGTGATCTCGATCATTTATCTTACCTCAATCGTGCAGAGCGGATTACCCTTTGAGATATTCCCACAAGCTCTTACCCTAAATGGTTTTACCGGAGCGGTGATGAGTGCAACATTTGGCCCGGCTGTAATAGGCGAACTGCTGAGCCATATCACGGCAACAGACTTCTCTGTTTTGTCGTCAGATCTTACCTCAACAAATGTCACTGCCAAGATCATTCCTGTCGAATTGTTGGCAGGCGAAACAGGATTGCAAGCACTGCTTTTAGCGATGAAAGAGATTTTTGGCTGGCTGGTTATTGCGGCTATCCTGTTTCTGCTTATAATCCTGATCAGTTATGGTCCGGTCAAGCCGATGGCTATCTTCCCTAAATGGCGGACGATACGACGGATAGCCAGGCGGATGGCACGTTTATAACTTTTTGCCTCAAGAGTTGTTTTCTTTCTAAAAGATATGACTTATGAAGCAGATAATCAAACTAAAGAGAGCATATGACCCCGCCACACCGGATGATGGTTATCGAGTGTATATCGACCGTCTTTGGCCGCGCGGACTCTCTCATGAGACTTTTCATTATGACTTATGGGATAAGCAGATAGCGCCATCGACTGAGTTGCGTGAGTGGTTTCATCAAGACCCCGATACCCGTTGGGATGAATTTGCCCTAAAGTATCAGAGCGAACTTGAGAGTAACCCGGCATTTGAGAATCTTAAAAATGAAATAGCAGGGCGACCTATGGTGACCCTGCTATTTTCATCTCATGACCGAGATCATAATAATGCCGTGATTGTAGCGCGGCTGCTCAGCTGCGGTCAGTGACCCCAGCCCCCTCCGCTACTGCCCGTGGTTCGAGCGGTCACTGATATATTAGTTGTCCCGGTGGTAAGGGTATACTGCGATCCGTCGGTAAGACCCGCGCAAGTGACAAGCACCGAACTGCGGTTGCTGCTACCGCCGGGGCCTCCGCCCATACCTGCCGACGATGGACTGTAATTTGAGGGTACGGTAAATGTAGCGAGCTCATTACCTGATGTATCTTTCAGACTTATACTGGTGTTGGCCGATACTGTGCTTGACGCAGATACATAAGGCTGGGTAGAACCCGAGGAGGCTGACGGGGTAGAGTTGCCGCCGCCGACTGCAAGGAGTGTAACGCCTGTAAATACTACCGAATACCCCTCTTCATCATTAGCATCCAGCCCACATTCGGGACTCTTAGCGCCGAATGTCATTATATACCCACTCTCAATATAGAGATTACCGTTTGAGTCAAGCCCGTCATTTGATGTCGAGATGGCCGTGATGTTGCCACCTTTGATATACATGTGGCTTGACGAATTTATCGCATCATCCTTAGCAATGATGACGATATTGCCGTTGTTTATTGTCAGTTGAGATTTACTCTCGATACCCTCACCGCCGTTGCCGGTAGTGGTGATATTGATGTCACCGCCGTTAATCACTACATCGCTGTCAGCTTTGATTCCCTTGGGTGACGATTTCATATCGCTCGCGATACGGTCGGTGTTGCCGGTATAATTTGTGCTGAGCACGCCATTGACATATGCGACTATCCCGCCGGTTGTGCTGATGGATACACTCCCGCTGTTCATCATAAAGACTCCGTCACAATTGATACCTTTACCTCCCCCTCCGGTAGCGGTTAATGACAGAGTACCGCCATCAATGGTTATATCAGTATCCGAGGCAATACAGGCCGACGCCTTGGTCTTGTTTTTAGCGCTGTCCCAGATACCGTGACCTGAGACAGATGCGGTAATATCACCTCCGGTTATGGTCATTGATCCCTCGCATTTTACTCCCTTGGCAGCAGCGGCGACGACTTTGACATTGAGTATGCCACCTTTGATAGTGATAGCTCCGGTATCTTCGACTTCACGATCTGTTTCATCTTTATATGCAACCTGTATGCCGTCATCACCGACGTTATCGATGGTCAGCGATCCACTCTTCATAGTGAAGTACTGGTTACAGTTCATACCGTCTTTAACAGCTCCGGTCACTGAGAGGTTGCAGTCTGACAACTCGATGTACTCTTTGGCATAGATAGCGTGTGAGGCGTTACCTTTAACTGTCAAAGCCCCCTCACCCTTGAACTCAAGATATCCCTTGCAGACGATACATCCTTTCTGACTTCCGGATGCGCCGTCAGTAAGCGAG
>CAMWLR010000045.1 GCA_947175215.1 uncultured Porphyromonadaceae bacterium | reverse complement strand
CAGGTCTGCCGAGGCCTCAAAGTCAACCAAGATATCGAGCCACTGACGCGCGGGGGCGGCGAGGCGCAGGGTGACAGGCGAATTTATCTCCCCATCAAAGGCGAGATGTAACAGCCGCTCGGATATCTCTGTGCCACGGTCGCCCGATAGGGTGATACTACCCGTCAGGTCATTGCCAAACACCGCGGTGGTGATGCTGCGAGGCGGCTCGGTCACTTGATGACGTGAGCGTAGTCTCACCTTGAGGCTCGGGTCGGTGTTCTCGTCAGAGAGATTCATCACTCCGCCGGCCGAGGCCGCTAACAGCACGCCGGCACACTGCGCGAACCGCAGCGGTCCGGTCAACCCCGCGACATCCACGGTAAATATCTCACCGTCAGCACTCACACGGCACGGCAGCGGGGCGATGACAAGATCTGCGCGCCCCATCGGGGCGAGCCAGATCTCACGGTGAACTGCCTCCCAGCCAACTGCCTCGGGGAGGAAACCGAGACGCCCGGTTATCCCCGTCAGCAGAGCCGTCACCCGTTGCCCCGAGATGCGTAGCAGGTCATCACCTGCGATGACCAACAGGGCTGCCCCCTTATCATCGGCAGCCTCGCAGAGAGCATCGGCCGACCTGACGGGGCGATGGTCTACGGGTGCATGGCTGTGAAACCGGTGTTTGCTGTCAATTGTGGCGAGGGTTGTGCCCTCAGCACTGAAAAACAGCAGTTTGCGGCGTGCGAAGTCCCATCCCGATCCGCTGCGTGGCGCGTGCCTGACGGCCACGATCTCGCTGCCGGATATCTGCAACGAGTCGAGACACCGCCCCGGGTCGGCCGACAGACAGAGATCGGCGCGGCCGTTGTCAACCCGCGTGCGGCAGGTAGTGGCGGGGAGGAGATAATCAGGAGCGGTGCGGGTGAGAGTTATCCGTTCGAGTCCCGGAGAAACATAGCAGGCGATCCCTGCGCCCGTTATCGGGGTGAGGGTGAAGCGTTCCTCGTAGGGGATGCCGTCAGGTGCGCGGATGATGACCGTCAGCGAGGTGGCATCCTCAGAGGGGAATGAGAGGATGGGTGACAGCGACACCGGCGCGAGGGTATTGCCCACAGACTCGCGGCAGACCGTAGTCTGCCCCGCGGGAGTGGAGAGGGTGACGGCAAAGGCGATGCGCCACTCGCCGGTGCTCTCGGGGTCTCGCGAGGCCGCGAAACAGTCGGGAGCCCACCCCTGCGGGGTTTCGGTGCGGGGGTTACAGAGTATCGTGACGTCGCCGTCAGCGAGGGCTGCCGACCAGCTGCGCGACATATTGCCGTCAGCGATTAGATCGGCGGCTGTGTTCTCAACTTTTGGGAGATCACCCCTGACGGTCAGAGGAATAATATTCCCGGCCGAGCCGAGCATATTGTCAAAGGGAAATGAGTAGCGGGCCGCCAGAAAACGCTCACCCGACACTCTCTCCATCGCCTCGATAGCCAGACGGCTCAGGCGCGTCTTGTCGATAACCGTACCATTGCCCGTGCCTGGGAGATGTGCGGTCAGCGCCACTCTCCCCGAGGGGGTATCGCGATGAATGCCGTGAGGGGTGGATGAGTCGGAGTCGACCGGCGATATCTCGCGGGTAATCTCAATATCAAGGTGGTGTATAAGGCGATTCCAGGGAGCAGGTAAGGTCTCAGGGGCGAGTAAGGCGGGGCGATAGACCTGCATTGCCAGGCGTCCACCGCGCAGTGTGGCAAGATTGTCGTCAGAGAGCATTACGACCTCACCGGTGGCCGAATACCCCTCGACGGCGGATAACGGGACAGTCGGCCCGGTGGCGATAGTGTTACCCGCCGCATCTACCAACCGGTAGCGAGCCAGGATCGGCTGCACGCAATAACCCATAGCCTCCGCCCGCTTGCGCAGGCGGGTATAGCTGCGGTTGAGGGCGTCAGTCAACAGGGCGTTATCACTGTCGGTAAGCTGCGACCCCGAGGTCGAGGGGGAGTTGCCAGAGAGTGACAGCGTCGGTATCTCGTCATATAAGGTGTTATAATCGGTCGCCATCAGCCTCACTGCCGGCAACTCAGGCATCTCGCCGTGATAATGCAACGTCAGGTCATCGTCATATGTGAGATAAACATCGCGATGATGGGCCAGCATCACCCTGACGACCCCGCTGCCCCCCGTCACCACCAGTATCGGGGCGGCCGGCAACCGGGCCAGGAGGGTGACACCAACAGGGTCTTTAGGGTCATTAAGGTCGGTAGGGTCATTAGAGTCCTTAGAGACGTTAAGGCCCTTAGAGACCCTATCGTCAGCCACTTGATAATAGAGGTTATGGGTGTGGTCGGTGAGCAGGGTCACGGTGCGGCCGTCGCCATAGGGGGTAAAGCTCGCAAAGGGTAATGCCGGGGTGTCGCTGACCCGGCGAGGTGTGCCGGCGCGGCGTAATATCGCCGGTTGACGCCGGTCGCGGCGGAGGTTGACGGCCTCGGTCACGACGGGGGCCGGTGTGTTGTCGGTGTGCTTCATAGTAATCTCGTTTGTGGTAATCTTTTTTGTGAATTTTTTACCACAAAATTACGGCCCGGAGAGCCCGGGCCGTAGGATAAAATATTACTATGATGTGATGTCGACAGTGTTAACAGCTATCGTTGCTGATGCCGCCGTGGGTCATTTCTTGGCGTCGGCTTTCTCGGCGATGTGGTTGGCCATAACGACGGCCTGTGAGATGTGCGAGCAGATATGATCCTCACCGATCATTTTGTCGATGCCGGCCTTGACGAGTGTCTGTCTCACAGTGTCGCGTACACCCGAGAGCACCACGTGGATGTTATCATCTTGTGATGACTTGATGAGGATCTCGAGGTTGTGGAGGGCGGTCGAGTCGATAAACGGCACTTTACGCATACGCAGGATGCGTACCACCGGTTTCTCTCCGGGGGTGGTGCGCATCAGTTCCTCAAACTTAGTGGCTATGCCAAAGAAGAACGGGCCGTCGATCTCGTAAACCTCCACACCCGGCAGTACGTCGAGCACCTCATGGTGGGCGGCGTCGAGGTCAGTACCCTCGGCCACGTCGAGTTGCTGTGAGTAGACGCGGATCTCGGTATTCTCCATGACACGGCGCAGAAACAGTACCACCGCCAACAGCAGACCGATCTCGATGGCGATGGTCAGGTCGAGGATGACGGTCAGCAGGAATGTCACTATCAACACCGACATATCGCTCTTGGGTGCGTGTATCATTCCTGCGATCGTGCGCCAGCCGCTCATGTTGTAAGCCACCATTATCAGTACGGCGGCCAGACAGGCCATCGGCACGAGGCAGATCAGCGGCATCATGAAGATGAATATCAGCAGCAGCACGACGGCATGGATTATGCCGGCCACCGGGGTGCGTCCGCCGTTGGTGATATTGGTCATCGTGCGGGCGATAGCGCCGGTGACGGGGATACCGCCTAAAAACGGTACGGTGATGTTGGCCAGACCCTGGCCGATCAGTTCGGTATTGGTATTGGTGCGCGAGCCGGTGACACCGTCGGCGACTGTCGCCGATAGCAGCGACTCGATAGCCCCGAGCATCGCGATGGTAAATGCCGAGGGGAGGAGCATATTGATAGTCTCGATGTTGAGCGAGAATGTCTGTATGCGGGGCATCTCGGCCTTGAGTTCGCCAAAGCGGGTGCCGATGGTCTGTATGTCAGTGCCTATGCCGTTGAGGCCCAGGATATACACCGCTGCGGTGACGACGATGATGGCCACCAGCGCGCCGGGGAGACGTTTAGAGATGCGCGGGGTGATGATTATCACCGCGAGGGTGACCAATCCCACGGCGAGCGTAAACCAGTCGATGTTGCCGAAGTTGGCGAAATACATACCCCATTTAGGCAGGAACGCCGAGGGGATGTCGGTGAGTCCCAGGCCGAAAAAGTCGTTGATCTGTGTCGAGAAGATTGTCAGGGCGATACCGGCGGTGAATCCCACGACGATAGGATAAGGGATAAACTTGATGACCGTGCCGAGTCTGAACAGACCCATCAGCACCAGTATCAACCCCGCCATGAGAGTGGCCAGGGCGAGACCTGAGAGGCCGTAATTGGCGATAATGCCATAGACGATGACGATGAATGCACCCGTGGGGCCACCGATCTGCACTGAGTTGCCGCCGAATGCCGACACCATGAAACCGCCGATAATGGCGGTGATGAGGCCGACGGTGGGGCTGACGCCACTGGCGATGGCAAAAGCGATGGCTAAGGGGAGGGCGACTATGCCGACCACCACGCCGGCGGTCAGATCGGCCTGAAACTTCGACATACTGTAATGGCGCAGGGCCGACCACAGTTTGGGTCGAAATTCGAGTTTGCTTGTAACAGACATAATTATACCTAAAAATACTTTTTTACCTTGCTAAATATGTGATCCTCACGAATCAGGCCGCAAAATTACAAAAAGGCGTTAAAATTTGCAATCTTCAGGAAAAAAAGATGTAAATTTGCAATTGTCATGTAACCTTGTCTAAGACCCTGAACGTGTGCGATAAATCCTTGTTCTACATCATTATATTGGTGACAGTCAGTCTGTTGACACCATCACGCAGCCATGCCGAGACCCCGCTGGCCGAGATGTCTGTCGACGGGCTGCTCGAGGTGCTTGACGCCACTCTCGCCGAGAGTCGGCTCTATGAGGCCCGCAAAGAGGAGAAGATCGAGGGGTTGCGCCGCGAGTTTGATGCCGCCCGCGACCGCGAGCAACGATACTGGATCGCCCGTAATCTCTATACCGAATACAGCACCTATGACTCAGACTCGGCGCTTCACTATGCCTCACTGGCCTATGATCTGGCTCGCGAGACCGGTCACCTCAACTGGATGGATGAGATGCAGATCGACCGTGTCTATATCCTGGCAGCCACGGGCCTCTTCTCAGAGGCAGACAATCTGCTGGCGACGTTTGACCCCGCGACCCTCTCACCGGGATTGCAGGCGCGATATTTCGAGCAACTGCTCTTCCTGTCGACCCACCATGATCAATATATAGGTGTCAACACAGCCGAGGCCCCATACGATGCAGACGCCTCGGCGATGCTCGACAGCCTCTGCCGCTCTCTCTCTCGCTCAGACCCTCAGTATGAATGGTTTGAGGGATGGCGTAGCCTCGAGTCACCCGACCACGGGGCCCGGATGATACCGCGCCTGAAGCAGAGTGTCGACGCCGCCAGGTTTGACTCGCGCAAGGATGCGATGGATGCGTGGATACTCAGCCGCCTGTATCAAGAGGCGGGCGATGACGACAACAAGTTCCGCTACCTGATCATCTCGGCGATAGCCGACGTGCGCGCCGCCAACAAAGAGATAGCATCGCTCGAGGAGGTCGCCAATCTGCTCTACGGCGAGCAAGAGGGGGGCACCGATGACAACCTGCGCCGCGCCAACGACTATATCAGCTATTGCATACGCTGTGCCAATGAGTATAAGAGCCGCGTCAGGGTGGGGCGTTTGGCTGATCTGCAGAACCGTATCACCCGCTCATATCAGACCGAATTGCAACACCAGCGTGAGCGGGCGTCGACATACCTGAAACTCGCTTTGGCAATATTGGTGGTGCTGCTCGCCGCTATGGTCTTTATCGTCGTACAGATGCGCCGGTTGCGTCAGAGCCGCGCCATGCTCAATGATGCCAACCGCACACTCAATAGCAAGGTCTCCGAACTCGAGGAGATGGGCAAGCAGCTCGAGCGTGCCAACGGCGAGCTCGAGCGACTCTACTCAAACGCCCGCGAGGGGGCTAACGAACTGTCACGCACCAATCTGGCCAAAGAGAAGTACATCGCCGATATCTTTGCCATCTGCTCAAACTATATCTCAAAGCTCGACGATTTCCGCAAGAATATCCACCGCCTGCTCATCGCCGGGAAGTTTGAAGATCTGCGCCGTATCACCAAGACCCCCGAGCTGTCACAGGCCGAGATAAAGGAGCTTCACCGCAACTTCGACAAAATATTCTTAGGTATCTACCCCGACTTTGTCAAGGACTTCAACACCCTGCTGCGACCCGAGGAGCAGATAGTGTTGCGCAAAGGTGACCTACTCAATACCGAGCTGCGCATCTACGCCCTGGTGCGCCTTGGGCTGACCGACTCGACGGCCATAGCGAGGTTTCTCCACTGCTCGGTACAGACGGTCTACAACACCCGCCAGAGGGCGCGTGCCAAGGGGATAGTGCCCCGCGAGGAGTTTGCCGAGAGGGTTAGATCACTCGGTAAAACCATCTTCTGAAATTTACTAAAATAATATAACCAATCAAATGTAAAACCTTAAACAACAGTTTATTATAACTTTTAGGCATTTACCGATGCACCTTACCTGTAATTATAACAGGCTCAGATAGGTGATAACTTTGCAATCTCAATGACCTGACGGCGGCACACGCCGCCCACTGACACGAATAAACTAATCTTACCAAATTCCTGCCATGTTAAAAGTAATCAAGAATCCGGCGCGACTGCTCGGTCTGCTGATGGTTGTCATCGCGGCGACCTTTAATGCGATGGCCCAGTCGACAGTCAGCGGAGTCGTCAAAGACGCCTCCGGCGAGCCTCTGATCGGAGCGACCGTGCTCGTCAAAGGCACACAGACGGCCACATCAACCAACCTCGACGGTGAGTTTACGCTGCAGGCCGAGCCCGGCGCCACCATCGTTGTCAGCTATATCGGCTATACCACGGCCGAGACCCCTGCCCGTAACGGTATGGAGGTGACACTGACCGAAGATAACAATCTGCTTGACGAAGTGGTAGTCATCGGTTACGGCTCGGTCAAGCGCAAGGATGTGACCACCGCCATCTCGACCGTCTCATCTAAAGATCTCGAAAACCGTCCGTTAGTATCTGCCGCCCAGGCCCTGCAGGGTAAGGCCGCCGGTGTCTCGGTGGTGTCGCCCAACGGTGCCCCCGGCGGTGAGATGACCATCCGCGTGCGCGGTACGACATCTTTCAACGGCTCAAACGACCCCCTCTATGTTGTAGACGGTGTGCCTGTCGACAACATCAACTTCTTGTCGCCGAGCGACATCGCCGACCTGCAGATTCTCAAGGATGCCTCATCGGCAGCTATCTACGGCTCGCGCGCGGCCAACGGCGTCATCCTCATCTCGACCAAGTCGGCCTCGACCGAGCGCCCGTCAGTAACCCTGACCGCACAGTACGGCTGGTCAAAGGTGCGCAAGTCGATGGATGTGCTCAACGCCGCCCAATATAAAGAGTTGCAGGATGAGATCGGGATGATCTCGCTGCCTGACAACCTGCGTGACCGCACCGACTGGTTTGACGAGGTTTACCGCACCGGCTCTAACCAGAACTATCAGGTGTCGATCTCACAGAACACCGGCAAGACCAAGTATCTGATGAATCTCGGCTACCTGCGCGAGGACGGTGTCATCAAGCCCTCTTTCTATAACCGTTATAATTTCCGCGTCAACGTCGACACCGAGGTTTTCAGCTGGCTCAACGCCACGGCCAACGTGATGTACTCAGACTACACATCAAACGGCATCAACACCGGTAACGGCGCCAACCGCGGCGGTGTCGTGCTGGCTGTCATCAATACCCCGACATACGCCCCGGTGATGGATCCCGACAATCCCGAGAGATTCTACAACAACTTCTACGGCGTCAACATCACCTCGCCCCTCGAGAATCTCGCCCGCGGCGAATATGCCCGTAACCGCGAGAACAGGCTCATCGCCTCGGGAAACCTGCTGTTTAAGATCATCCCCGGGTTTACTTTCAACTCTAAATTTACCCTCGACCGCCGCAACGGTCACAACACCGACTTTGTCGACCCCGTCACCACCTCGTATGGCCGCGAGAACTTCGGTATCGGCTCAGACACCCGCTCGACCAATCAGCTGTTGGTGTGGGACAATGTCGCCAACTACGTGCATGATTTCGGCCGTCATCACCTCGACATCATGGCCGGTCAGTCATGGACCGACTCAAAGTGGACTCAGAGCTATATTCAGGGCACAAACTACCGCAACGGCTCGATACAGACCCTCAACGCCGCCAACAAAATCAACTGGAGCTCGACAGGCACCAACGCCTCAGACTGGGCTATCATGTCATGGTTTGGCCGCGTGGCCTATAACTTTGACGACCGCTATCTCGTGACGGCCAACATCCGCGCCGACGGTTCGTCAAAACTTCATCCCGACCACCGCTGGGGTGTCTTCCCCTCATTCTCAGCCGCGTGGCGTATGTCGCAAGAGCGTTTCATGCGAGACATCCAGTGGATCGACGACCTCAAGATACGCGGCGGCTGGGGTCAGACCGGTAACCAGTCGGGTATCGGCGACTATGCCTATCTGCAGCGTTACAATATCCACCGCATCGAGTGGTTTGTCGAGGGCCAGGCCAACGCCCTGCCGACCATCTCACAGGGTAACTTGCGCACCACCGACCTGACATGGGAGACCACCACCCAGACAAATATTGGTGTCGACTTCTCGGTGCTGCGCTCGCGCATCAACTTCACCGCCGACATCTACTGGAAGAAGACAACCAATATGCTGATGAACGTCTCTCTCCCCGAGGGAGCAGCCGCCGCCAGCACGATCGCCCGCAACGAGGGTGAGATGACCAACCGCGGTTTTGAGTTCGCCATCACATCACACAACTTTGTCGGCGCGTTCCAGTGGGACACCAACTTTAACATGTCGTTTAACAAAAACAAGCTCACCAAGCTCTCGCTGCAGAAGATTTACACCGATGGCCGCACCTCAGACTATGTCAACGAGCAGGTAGTGCGCAACGAGCCGGGTCGCTCGCTGGGCGGATTCTACGGCTACTTTGCCGACGGCGTCGATCCCGAGACCGGCGAGCTCAATTACCGCGACCTCAACAACGACGGCAAGATCACCTCGTCAGACCGCGGATATATCGGTGACCCCAACCCCGACTTTACATTCGGTATGACCAATACATTCTCATACAAAGGTTTCCACCTGAGCATCTTTATCCAGGGCTCATACGGCAACGACATCTACAACGCTTCAAAGATGGAGATGATGGGTATGTATGACGGCAAGAACCAGATCACCGACGTGCTGCGCCGCTGGCGCATCCCCGGCCAGATCACCGATGTCCCCAAGGCCGGTTTTGACATGAAAAACTCGACATATTTTATCGAGGACGGCTCTTACCTGCGTGTCAAGGATATAACCCTGAGCTATGACTTCAGCGGCAAATGGATGCGCAAGATACATCTGGCCAAGCTGCAACCTTACTTCACCGTCACCAACCTGCTCACCTGGACCAAATACTCAGGTATGGACCCCGAGGTAAACCAGTGGGGCAACAGCGGTGCCGTGCAGGGTATCGACTGGGGCACATACCCCCAGACCAAGACCTTCACCTTAGGCGTGAATGTGGTATTCTGACCTCAAACCTAACATTATCCCGAAAAAATGAAACTCAATAAAATTATATATCCCGCCGCCGCGGCCCTCTTTATGGCCGTCATACCCGCCGGCTGCTCGCTCCAGCATGACCCGCTCGACACCTACTCAGACATCACCGAGGGTGTGACCGAGGATGAGGAGGAGGTGGTGTTCAAAGATAAAGCCGCCGTCGAGAGCTACATGACCACCCTCTACAAGAAGATCACCGACCAGCAGGAGCACTGGTATCTCGATGTGCTGCTGATCGCCGACTGTCACTCTGACAACGCATACGTCGGCACGACCGGTGCCGAGGTCGTCCCATATGAAGATAACTCTATCGAGGGGTCAAACACGGTTATCGCCCGTGACTGGAGCCGCTATCTGGCCGATGCCGCCGCCGCCACCAAGATGATACAGAATCTCGACAAGGTGCAGGACGGATCGCTGTCGGTCGAGGAGCAGAACAGATACTCGGCCCAGGCACGCATCTTCCGCGCCATGATATGGTTTGATATGGTGCGTCTGTGGGGCTCGGTGCCTGTCATCACCGTCTCGGCCGGTAACATCACCGCTGAGAATGTCGAGGAGATGTATGCCGCTTACTTCCCCGAGCAGAGCACAATCGAGGAGGCTTATGCCGCCATCGAGGCCGATCTGCTGTTTGCCGCTCAATGGGCTCCCGACGTGACTGCCGACAAGACCATCTTCTCAAAGGGGGTGGCTCACGCATTCCTGGCCAAGATCTATGCCGAGAAGACCCTGCGCGACTATGACAAGGTGATCCGTTATGCCGATGCCTGCGCCGCCGACGGGTATGACCTGGTCGATGATTTCGCGGTGCTGTGGGATACACCTGCCCCCGGCTACGAACCTCAGCGCAATACCTGCGAGTCGATACTCGAGGGACACTTCTATACCGGCTCGGGCAACTGGTGCACCTGGATGTTCGGCGCGCCGCTCGACAACCCCTCAAACAACTTCTCATGGGCCAAATGGGTGACCCCCTCGCGCGACCTCACCCGCCTGTATGAGAGCAACGGCGACACCAAGCGCTACAACCAGAGCGTGGCATTCTATCCCTGCACCTGGAGCAACTATTACCCTGCTGACAATTATGCCTTTATGTATAAGTGCCGCTCGTCATACAGTTCGCTCATCAAGTGCCGTTATGCCGACATACTGCTGCTCAAGGCCGAGGCTCTGCTGATGCAGGGTGATCTCCCCGGCGCAGTCGCCATCATCGACCGGATACGTCAGCGCGCAGGGCTTGCCCCCCTGACCCCTGACCGCAAGTCAAGCCGGGATGCGTTGCTCAACGCATATCTCGACGAGCGCCGCATGGAGCTCGCTTTCGAGGGGCAGCGCTGGTTTGACCTGTGCCGTCTCGACAAGGTCGAGGAGGTGATGAATGCCGTGTATGCCAAGGACTCGGGCCGTCACGCACAGCGCTCGCCGTTCACCCCCCTGTCTTATCTGCTGCCGATACCCCAGAGCGCTATCGATCAGAACTCTAATCTCGTACAGAATCCGGGTTACTAATCTTACCCGTCACCTATCAACAAGTCAACGATCATGTTTATCAATAATAAGACCACCAATATGTTACTCGGTTCACTGCTCTGCGGCCTCGCGCTCTGCTCGACAGCCTGCGATGACAACGACAAATTCGATCAGGGAGAGGACGCTCCGCAGCCCGTTTGGGTCGACGGCGATGTCAGGGTGCTGACCACCACTAACAACCGCTCTAAAGATCTCACCCCCTCGGCCATCACTTTCTCGACCAAAGACAATATGTCGCCGAGGTCGATATACCTCGATCCGTCACGGCAGTACCAGGAGATCGACGGGTTTGGCGCGGCCATCACAGGCTCGACTGCCTATAACCTGATGATGATGACACCCGAGGATCGTGCTGCCTTCCTCAGGCAGACATTCTCGCCCACCGAGGGTTACGGCATGAGCTATATACGTGTCTGCATCGGTTGCTCGGATTTCTCGTTGAGCGAATACACCTGCTGTGACACCCCGGGTATCGAGAACTTCGCCCTCACCGGCGAGGAGAATAATTATGTTATCCCCATCCTCAAGGAGATACTCGCCATCAACCCCTATGTCAAGATTCTCGCTTCACCCTGGACCGCACCCCGCTGGATGAAGGTCAACAACCTCAATGACCGTCAGCCCGTGACCGCCTGGACCGGGGGACAGCTCAATCCCGATCATTATCAGGATTACGCCGAGTATTTCGTCAGATGGATCAAGGCGTTTAACGACAAGGGTATCGACATCTATGCCGTCACCCTGCAGAATGAGCCGCTCAACCGCGCCAACTCGGCCTCGATGTTTATGGGCTGGGAGGAGCAGCGCGACTTCGTCAAGCAGGCCGTCGGACCCAAGTTTGCGGCTGCGGGCATCGACACCAAGATCTATGCCTTTGACCATAACTATAATTATGACAACATCGCTGACCAGCAGAACTATCCCGGCAAGATCTATGCCGACGCCGACGCATCGCGCTATATCGCCGGGGCTGCCTATCACAACTATGGCGGCAACCGCTCAGAGCTCAACACGATGCACAACGCTTATCCTGACAAAGAGCTGATATTCACCGAGTCGACAGCCGGTGACTGGAATGACGGCGCAAACCTCTCGACACACCTTGTGGCCGACATGGAGGAGCTGGCCCTGGGTACGGTCAACAACTGGACCCGCGGCGCCATCGTCTGGAACCTGATGCTCGATGCCAAGCGCGGACCTAACCGTCCGGCCGGATGTATCAACGGTTTCGGAGCGGTCGACATCGACGGAGCGTATAAGAATATCACCCGCAACTCATTCTATTACAACATGTGCCACATGTCGGCAGTGGTCAAACCGGGCGCTCACCGCATCGGCACGACCGGTTACACCGCCAACGGCTTGACCTACGCGGCCTTTGTCAACCCCGACGGCAGCTATGCCTTCGTGGCCTGCAACAGCGGGGCTGAAGAGCAGAAGATCACTCTCGATGACGGCACTCATCATTTCTCGGGCTCTGTGCCTGCCAAGGGTGTGGCCTCATTTATCTGGCGATAAGCCGCCGGCGACAACAATGATGTCATAATAAGATTGTTAATACCGTATCAACATGAAACTCAAATATATTCTCACCGTGGCGCTGGCGATGCCCGCCCTGCTCTGGTCGTGCAAAGATGACGATGCGCCGTTTGGTAATCCGGTAATTGATTACCGTGACGCCACCGAGACCGCACACTTCGGCGATTCGCTGTCATTCACCGTCAATGCCGCTGACAGCGAGGTGGCTCTGTCGACCCTCAAGGCTCAGCTCTATTATGGAGACGAGATGGTCGAGGAGACTGTCATCCGCACCAAGGAGAGCGGCAAGGATTATACCGGCAAGATCTATCTGCCGTATTTCGCCAATGTGCCTGACGGCACGGCCACCCTCAAGTTGGTATTACAGAATATCAATTTCACCATCACCGAGCATGAATATCCTGTCAGGATCACCCATCCCGACTTCCCCTACCTCACCCTGCGCGATGAGGATGGCAATACTTACCGTATGGAGAAGACCGGCGCTGACACCTACGCCGTGTCGGAGCGTTTCCCCCAGAAGATGAAAGCATATATCATCGCGCCCAAAGTGGGTGAGAACGGCAACGAACTGATATTCGGTTACGAGAATTCACAGATCAAGATCGGTGCCGAGGGGGCGATACCCTTCACCAGTTCACGCGGCGGCAAATATGCCGTCGAGCTCAATACCCGCACCTTTGCCGCGTCACCATTCTCGGTGCTCAAGCTCAACGGTTATGAGCTCGTGGGTGTCGACGACAATACCGCACGTGTCGACATGACCCTCTCGCAGGGTCAGACCATTACCCCCGAGGGGTTCCCCAACTTCGGCGAGTGGTGGATCGATACCGACTGGTTTACACGCAACGACGACGGCTCTCTGACATTCAACGCCATGAGCGGCAGCTATCGTGTCATCGCCGACCAGAAATTGCAGTACTTCCGCGTCGAGACGCTGCTTAACGGCGAACCGGCATCGCTGCAAGCCGACGGCACCGGCGCGCTGTGGGTGATCGGCGCAGACTTCGGCAAACCGGGTCTGTCGACCAACGAGACCGGATGGACCACCGAGAAAGCTGTCTGCATGGCCCCTGTTTCATCTAAGGTTTATCAGATGACGCTGGTGGGCGGCAAGACCGTCAACACCAAGTCGACAAACTTCAAGTTCTACGGCGACGCCATGAGCTGGGGTAACGAGTTCAAGCATGACCGCCTGTCGACCACCTCGACCCTTATCGGCGTGGGCGACGGCGACAGCCATGACGACGGCAACCTCTATCTGCTCGACGGGGTGACTCTTAAGGATAATGTCATCTATGTGTTCACGGTCGACTTTACCGCCGGGGTCAACAATGGTGTGCTGACCATCACCGAGGCAGGTGAGCAGGCATTTGAGGAGAAGCCGATCTATCTCAACGGAGTGAAGATGTCGACGGTCGACAACGCGGTGTACACGCTGGTCACCGACCTCGCGCAGGGTACGGCGTTGCAGTTTAATTCGGTCGACGGCCTGGCGGCATATTACTTTGACCCTGACTTCATGAGCTATGATGCCGACAATGACGTGATTACCTTTATCCCTGTCGACGGCCAATATGAGGTGACTCTCGATAAGCTCAACTCAGTGGTGAGCGCACAGCGCACAGAGGGTGAAAATTATGCCACACTGGGCAGCGACGGTCACGGAGCGGTGTATATCCTCGGCTGGGGTGCGGGTCATCCCGACCTCAATTCGCAGTTTGGCTGGGACACCGCCAAGGCTTACGGCATGGCAGAGGTGTCGCCGAGGGTATATCGGTTTACGGCTGTCGCCGGCCCTGAGACCGGCTCGGCTATCGGTCAGCGTCTGCGTGCCGACTATATGAGCATCAAGTTCTTCCATCAGAAAGGGTGGGGCGGTGAGTTCAACCCCTCGCAGGGTAACGGCCTTAGTGTCGCCCCCGGCAGCGAGTCACTGCTCAAAGCCAATCCTGACGGCAATTTTGAGCTCGCCTCGACACTTGATGAGGGTGCGACATACATGCTGACCATCGACCTGTCGGCCGGTAACGATGCCGGCACAATCTCGCTGGTCAAGAAGTAATCAGCATTGTATCAGAGTAACACTAATTCCTATCAATTATATTCATGTCACGCCGGTTAGCGGGCGGGTCTCCCGCTGCCGGTTGTGACTTTCTCAGAAAATCAAAAATGCTCAAACATTTCGTAATACTGTTGGCAGGGTTGACGGCCGGCGCAGCGGCTATGGCCGATACACCTGTCTATCTCGACGCGTCGCGCGACATTGAGGAGCGTGTCGAGGATGCGCTCTCGCGCATGACCACTGCCGAGAAGGTCGCTATCCTGCATGCCCAGTCTAAGTTCTCATCACCGGGTGTGGCGAGATTAGGTATCCGCGGTCTCTGGACCACCGACGGCCCTCACGGCATACGCCCCGAGGTGATGTGGGATGAGTGGGAGCAAGCCGGTTGGACCAATGACTCATGTGTGGCGTTCCCGGCGCTGACCTGTCTGGCCGCAACCTGGAATCCCGATATGGCGCTACTCTATGGTCACTCTATCGGCGAAGAGGCGCTATATCGTGGCAAGGATGTTATCCTCGGCCCGGGTATCAATATCTACCGCACCCCCCTCAACGGACGTAATTTTGAATATATGGGTGAAGACCCCTGTCTGGCATCGCGTATGGTGGTGCCGTATGTCAAGGGTGTGCAGGATAACGGCGTGGCCGCCTGCGTCAAGCATTACGCCCTTAACAATCAGGAGCTAAACCGCCACACGACTAATGTTATAGTCGATGACCGCACGCTCTATGAGATATATCTGCCGGCCTTTAAGGCGGCTGTCGAGGAGGGTGGTGCATGGTCGATCATGGCCGGCTATAACCTCTATCAGGATCAGCATCTGTGTCACAATCAGCGGATGCTCAATGAGATACTCAAGGGTGAATGGGGCTTTGACGGCGCTGTCATCAGTGACTGGGGCGGGACTCACGATACTGCCGAGGCGGTCACAAACGGCCTCGATCTCGAGTTTGGCAGCTGGACAAACGGTCTGAGCAACGGAGCGAGCAACGCTTACGACAACTACTATCTGGCCAATCCTTATCTGGCGATGCTCGCCGCGGGTGAGGCCGATGAGGCGACTCTCAATGACAAGGCCCGCCGCGTGTTGCGTCTGATATTCCGCACCTCGATGCGTGACGGCAAGGGTGCGGGCTCTATGTGCAGTCAGGCGCATTATGATGCCGCCCGGCGTATAGGTGACGAGGGTATTGTGCTGTTAAAAAATGACCGCAAGCTGCTCCCGCTCCCTGCCGACAAGCCTCTCAAGCTACTTGTCGTGGGTGAGAATGCCCTTAAGATGATGACTGTCGGCGGGGGGTCGTCGTCGCTCAAGGTGCAACGTGAGGTCTCTCCGCTCGACGGATTATGCTCAGGTGCACCCGCAGGGGTGTCAGTTGATTATGCCCGCGGTTATGTGGGTGATGTCACAGGCGAGTATAACGGGGTGACATCGGGCCAGGATCTTTCAGAGGCACGGTCGGCGGCCGAGTTGATCGCCGAGGCCACCGCCAAAGCTGCCGAGGCCGACTATGTCATCTTTGTGGGTGGTCTCAACAAGGCCGCCGGTCAGGATTGCGAGGATGCCGACCGCGAGTCGCTCTCGCTCCCATACGGTCAGGATGATGTTATCTCGGCCCTTGCAAAGGCTAACCCCAATCTGATCGTTGTAAACGTCAGCGGCAATGCAGTGGCTATGCCCTGGGTCAAGGATGTCCCGACGATATTGCAGGCATGGTTTCTCGGCTCAGAGGCCGGTAACTCTATTGCCGACGTCATCTACGGCAAGGTCAACCCCTCGGGCAAGCTGCCGATGACATTCCCCGCCAAACTCGGCGATGTCGCTACACATAACTTCGGCGAGGCCGCATATCCCGGTATCAGACGTGACAACCCTGACCCCTCAGCTAAGTCAGACGCCTCAGATGCTATGGATGAGATATGGGATGAGGAGTATAAAGAGGGGCTGCTGGTCGGTTACCGCTGGCACGACACCCGCAAGATCAAGCCGCTCTTTCCCTTTGGTCATGGTTTGAGCTACACTACCTTTGTGTATGGCAAACCGGTGATCGACCATAATGATCTGCATGCCGGTGAGACAATCAATATCACCGTGCCGGTGACAAACACCGGTGACCGTGAGGGCGCTGAGACAGTGCAGCTCTATTTGGCCGATCTCAAGCCCCCGGTTGCCCGTCCGGCCAAGGAACTCAAAGGTTTCAGCAAGGTGACGCTCGCCCCCGGTGAGACACGTGAGGTGACATTCACTGTCAGCCCCGAGGATTTGGCTTATTTCGACGCCGAGGCACATCAATGGGTTACCCACCCCGGCAAGTATCAGGCTCTGATCGCATCGTCATCAGCCGACATCGCCTCGACCCTCCCCATCTCATATAAGTAAATCTCTAAGAAACTATTGCAATCCCCCGCGAGGTGCATAAAAATTCCTCCTCGCGGGGAAATTCCCCCGAAAATATGCTGTAAAATATGTCGATAAAGGTGTGCTATTTGATTTATAATTAGTAAATTTGCGCATCTTTCCCGACATTCATGCTTTTCAACCAATTATAGTTTTATTTTACCTAAAATCACAGCTCATGAAGAAAATTTCTACTCTTCTTGCCGCAGCCGCTATCGCTGCAACCGCTAACACCATGTCAGCCGAGACCGTTTACTGCATGCCCGGTACTTACCAGGGATGGTCGCTCGAGAGCAACATCCTCACCGCCAATGCTGACGGTACTTACACACAGCACATCGACCAGCTCTCAGGTGACTTTAAGATCGTTCGCTATGAGATAGGCTCTCCCTCTTGGGATAACCAGTGGGGCTCGAACGGCTCAGGCATCGAGGCCGGCAAGCCCTATCAGGCAGCCTTTAAGAACGGTGGCCCCGATCCCGCCAACATCGTACTCGCAGGTAAGAGCACCACTCTCAAGGATGTAACCGTTACTCTCACCCCCGGCGATAACGACGCACTGACCATCCTTCTCACCGCAGGTGAGGTTGAGGATGAAGGTGACATCTGGTATCTCGTAGGTGAGGCCACCGGCTGGAGCTTCCCCGCAACCAACCGTTTCACCAAGACTGATGCCACTACCTACACCTTTAAGTACGAAGGCGCTTTCACCGGTGGTTTCAAGCCCGTCAAGAATGCCTCTTGGTCACAGGCATACGTAATCGACGAGCCCATGGTACTCGGTCAGGAATACACCCTCAACGGCCCCGCTGACACCCAGACCAACTGCACTCTCGCTGACGCAAGCGTAGAGAACGCCGTCTTCACTCTCGTTGACAACGGTTCGACAGTTACCCTCAAGGTTACCACCGGCGCAGGTGTTGAGGCAGTCGAGGCAGATGCAGCCACCGGCGAGGCAGTTTACTACAACCTCCAGGGCCAGCGCGTAGCCAACCCCGAGAACGGCCTCTTTATCCGTCTCCAGGGCGGCAAAGCCACCAAGGTAGCGCTCTGATAGACACATCATCTCTCGGACAACCATCTTAGACCCGCACAACCCTCAAATACTCAGCCCCGTGACGGCACGCCGTCACGGGGCTGTTAGGTAATAAGATTAATTAGTATAATGTTCTCACAGGTGTCAGCTGATGCCTTCGGCGAGCATGGCGCGGGCGACTTTCATAAAGCCGGCGGTGTTGGCGCCTTTGACATAGTTGATATAGCCGTCAGATTGTTTGCCGTATGCCTCACACTGGCTGTGGATGTCCTTCATGATGTCGCGCAGCTTATTGTCGACCTCCTCGGCAGTCCATGAGAGCATCTGGGCGTTTTGTGCCATCTCGAGACCCGAGACAGAGACACCGCCGGCGTTGGCTGCCTTACCTGGGGCGTAGAGGATGCGGGCGTCGATAAACTCTTTGACGGCCTCGCGGGTCGAGGGCATATTTGCACCCTCGCTCACGGCGATACAACCCTGGGCGAGCAGTGCGCGGGCATCATCGCCGTCAAGCTCATTCTGGGTTGCCGAGGGCATGGCGATGTCACACTTGATATGTTTCCAGGGACGTTCGCCGGGGAAGTACTGACATCCGGGGGTCTCCTCGGCAAACTCGCGGATACGACCCCGGTAGGCCATCTTCAATTCAAAGATCCGGTCAAACTGCTCGGCGGTCATACCGTCGGGGAGGTAGATAGAGCCGTCTGAGTCACTCATTGACACGGGTACGGCGCCGAGTTCGAGCAATTTCTTGGCGGTATACAGCGCCACGTTACCCGAGCCCGAGATGGCTACACGCTTACCCTTGATGTCGATACCGCGGGTGGCCAGCATGTTGAGCAGGAAGTAGACGTTGCCATAGCCGGTAGCCTCGGGGCGCATCAGCGAGCCGCCGAAGTCCATACCCTTGCCGGTGAATGTGCCGGTAAACTCGCGGGTCATCTTCTTGTACCAGCCGAACATATAGCCGACCTCGCGACCGCCCACGCCTATATCGCCGGCGGGGACATCGGTGTTGGGGCCGAGATTGCGGTAAAGCTCGGTGATGAAAGCCTGACAGAAACGCATGACCTCCATATCGCTCTTACCCTTGGGTGAAAAATCAGAACCACCCTTGGCGCCTCCCATGGCCAGGGTGGTCAGTGAGTTCTTAAAGGTCTGCTCAAAGGCGAGGAACTTAAGAATCGACAGATTGACTGATGAGTGAAAACGGATACCTCCCTTGTACGGGCCGATAGCGTTATTGTGCTGCACACGATAACCCATATTATTCTGTACGCGACCCTTGTCATCGATCCAGCTGACGCGGAAAGATACGATGCGGTCAGGCATGCACAGACGCTCGATGAGGTTATACCGCTCGAATGCGGGATACTCGTTATAAACATCCTCGATTGATGTCACCACCTCCTCGACGGCCTGCAGATACTCCGGCTCGTTGGGGAATCGTCGGCCGAGATCGGCCATCAGTTCTGTTGCTTTCATTTTGCCTTTGAAATTGTAAGTAACCTTATCAGAGTGGTCATTTTTAGCATTTTGCCACCCTTTCTCCTAAAACAGCGGCAAAATTACAAAAAATATCGCAACCTGCAAAACAAAAG
>CAMWLR010000044.1 GCA_947175215.1 uncultured Porphyromonadaceae bacterium | reverse complement strand
CAAAAAATGTCCGTACCTTTGCATCGTAGTCACAAAGTTGTTACAAAAACATCTCAGATTTCAAACACTAAACTTAAAAAACTTACAATTATGAGCCAGAACTTCCAAGCCAAACTTTTAGATCTTCAGAGTAATCTTTTGAACTTCGCCTACATGCTGACCTCAAACCGCGACGACGCATACGATCTGCTGCAGGACACAACTCTCAAGGCTCTCGATAACGAAGACAAATATGTCGATAACGTCAACTTCAAAGGATGGGTGTTCACCATCATGCGT
This sequence comes from uncultured Porphyromonadaceae bacterium, assembly GCA_947175215.1. Classification (GTDB taxonomy): domain Bacteria; phylum Bacteroidota; class Bacteroidia; order Bacteroidales; family Muribaculaceae; genus UBA7173. The sequence goes on along the minus strand of CAMWLR010000044.1, from coordinate 19,628 downwards.
AACATCTTCATCAACAACTACCGCAAGGTTGTACGCTCGGCAACAATTATCGACCAGACCGAAGATCTCTATCACCTCAACCTCCCTCAGGAATCAGGACTCGACACCCCCGAAGGTACAATAGCCGCAGGCGAAATCTCAGCAGCCATCAACTCATTCTCTGACGACTATCGCATCCCCTTCACCATGCACGTATCGGGTTACAAGTATAATGAAATCGCCGAAAAGATGAATCTCCCCCTCGGCACCGTCAAGAGCCGCATCTTCTTCGCCCGCAAGCGTCTCCAGGAAATGCTCAAAGACTATCGTTAATATAATGAGGTCATCAGACCTCATTTAGCTTTTTGGCCCACATCGGCCACTACCGGAAAACTATGCTCTAACCGGCTGCTCATAATTGTAACAACAATATTCGCAGCGGGTCGGACATCCGGCCCAAGCGAAAACCCCGGGCAGACACGCACCGCGTGCCTGCCCGGGGTTTTTAACAATGAAGGTGTCTATGAAGTCATTGCCGAGGGTGATCCCAACATCCGCTGATTGACATCCGCCTAATAAGGCGAAGCCCGGTGTCGCGTATTTTGCGAGGCCGGGCTTCACACTTCAGGGGGTAATAAGGCGGGGGATCAGAGGTTGGGGTTGATCTTTGACCACTCTGAGATGGGGGGGATGATGCCCAGAGAGATCACTTCGTCGCGGAGCTTGCAGAGGTGGTGATAGCTCTGGTCGAGCTCTTTGTGCTCCTCGGGGGTGCCTTTGACGGGCTGCACGGTGACACCGTTCTTGTCGACGGTGGTCTCCATGGCCATCATGATGTGGTTATACTCGCCGTTGTTGACGTATGTGCCGACAGGCCAGGTGAATGAGGGGCCGCCCATGGCTGCGGCGATCATCTCGATCGACAGGTATGCGGGGCTCTGGAATGATGAGCGGCCACGCAGGTCGATGATGTTTTTGCCGCCCTGGATGACGCGCTGTTTCATCTCCTCCCATTCCTGGCGGGGGAGTGCTTTGGTACCGATGAGTTCAGACAGGGGCTGACCGGCAACGGTTGTGGTTGAGGCGAAGACGGCCATCTGCTCGCCGTGACCGCCGTAGGTGCGCGAGTTCTGTATCTGATCGGCGGGGATGTGGAAGTATTTGGCCAGCTCTGAGCGCAGACGTGTAGAGTCGAGGGCGGCCAGGGTCGATACTTGTGAGGGTTTGAGGCCCGAATAGATGAGGGTGACAAGGCCGGTGATGTCGGCAGGGTTGAATATCACGACCACGTGCTTGACATCGGGGCAGTATGCCTTGATATCCTTGCCGAGCTGCTCGGCGATCTCTGAGTTGCCGCGCAGCAGATCCTCGCGGGTCATACCGGCCTTACGGGCTGCGCCACCCGACGATACGATATATTTGGCATCGGTGAAAGCCTCCTTTACGTCAGAGGTATATGTGAGGTTAAGACCCTTGAAGCCGCAATGGGCCATCTCCTCGGCTACGCCCTGCAGGCCGGGGGCATAGGTGTCATAGAGGCAGATATTGGGGGTCAGTTTCATCATGGCCGCGGTCTGGGCCATATTAGACCCGATCATGCCGGCTGCGCCGACAATCACGAGTTTGTCATCAGTCAGAAAGTCCATAAGTATTAGGTATGTTATTAGAATGTTTTAAAAGGTAAACAATCACATGGGGGTAAAAGTTAGCTGAAAGTCAGCTAAAAGTTAACACGGGACCGAAATTTTGCCGTATGCGAAAAAAGCCGTAATTTTGCAGGCTATATTTAACCTGAAGATCTCTTCTCAACAATACACCATGAATATCTATCGTATCACACTGGCCGGAGGCGCTCTTTGCGCGATCGGCGCCCTCCAGGCCAACGAGCCCGCCGGATATTATACCTCTTGCGAGGGGAAGACCGGCAAGGCGCTGCTGCAACAGCTCGAGTCTGTCATCGACGATCATAAAGTAGTGTCGTATGACAACCTCTATGACGTATATGATGACTCTGACCGTCACCCCGACGGCACGATCTGGGATATGTATTCGACCAAGAACTGGGGAAAGAATTTCAGCTCGGTCAAGTGCGGCAACTACTCGCTGGTGGGTGACTGCATCAACAAGGAGCACTCATTTCCCAAGAGCTGGTTTAACGACAAATCGCCGATGGTATCTGACGCATTCCATATCTATCCCACCGACGGTAAGGTAAACGGTCAGCGCAGCAATTACCCCTACGGCGAGTGCGCCAACGGCACATATCTTCCTGCCAACGGGTCTGCCAAACCGTTGGGACGTCTGGGCACATCTACTTTCGCCGGATATTCGGGCAAAGTGTTTGAGCCCGATGACGAGTATAAGGGAGACTTTGCCCGCACATACTTCTATATGGCCACCCGCTATAACTCATCTATCGCCGGGTGGAACTCGGCGATGCTCGCGGGGAACAATTATCCCGCCTTCTCGACCTGGGCTCTCAACCTGCTGCTCAAATGGCACCGTCAGGACCCTGTTAGCGAAAAGGAGATCACCCGCAACGATGCCGTCTATGGCCATCAGCATAACCGCAACCCCTATATCGACCATCCCGAACTGGTCGAATATATCTGGGGTGAGAAGAACGGCCAGGCGTGGAGTCTGTCGTTAGGTGCTGACCCCGCCTTCATTACCCCCGTTAATAATTCGACCGTTGACTTAGGGCTGACAGCTGTGGGTATCGAGCGTCAGACGACCGTTACGGTCACTGCCGCCAATCTCACCGCCGATGCCACGGTGACAATCACAGGCAACGGGTTCAGCGCATCGGCTGCTACATTGGCTAAAAGTGCGCTCAACGGCGCCGGCGCTGCGCTGACTCTCAGCTATAAAGCTACCGCGGCCGGTAAAGCCAACGGCAAGGCGGTGATCACCTCGGGTGACGCCACATTGACCCTCAATCTGCTTGCCGAGGCTGTCAACGGCCTGCCCGTACTCCCCGCCAGCTATGTCTCGTCAGAGTCTTTCACCGCCAACTGGGTTTGTATCGACCCTGCGGGTACGAAATACACTCTTGATGTCCGTCGCGACAATGCCTCTGTCGAGGGGTATCCCCGTCAGGTGGATGCCGCCGCCGGCAGCTATCGTGTCGAGGATCTCGAGCCTGAGACAACCTACACTTACACAGTCGCATCGGCCTCGCTCACCTCTACACCGATGACTGTAACCACCTCTGCCCCGATACCCAATGTCAGCTTCTATTACGATGGCGAGCTGTCTTTCACGGCCATCACAGGCGAACCCTCTGATGTGGCCGAGATTCTGGTCGACATCGAGAATATCCCCGGCGATGTGATTATCGGCGTCACCGCTCCCTTTGAGCTCTCGCTCGACAAGCAGCAGTGGCAGCGTTGCGTGATACTGGCGCCCGGTGCAGACCGATTCTATATGCGCCTGCTGTCGTCGGCCCCCGGCGAGTTCACCACCACCCTGAGAGCATCGGCCGATGACTATCTCTATGATGACGTCGAGGTCAAGGGTATAGTGTCAGAACCCGGCGCGACATTCATTGAAGATTTCGAGAAGAAGATACCCGACGGTGAGTCAAAGGGTTATGGCGCACTGACATACGAGGGTAACGCCGCTATCTGGGCCACAGACAACGCATACTTTGAGTATGCCGGCGCCAACTCATATCCCCACTCGGGCAATCAGGCCGTCAGATTCAACAAATCGGGCGTCCGTCATATCACCATGTTGCAGGATAAGACCGACGGCATCGGTACGGTATCATTCTGGGCCTGCCCCTGGCGTCAGGATGCCGCCGACTGCACGATTGACGTGTGCGTCTCAGCTGACCACGGCCAGACATGGCAGACTGTCGGGTCTGTCACCGTCCATGCCAACGGTGGTCAGACCAACGAGTATGACCAATACTCAGTCGCCGTCAACCGCTCGGGCGCACTCCGCCTCAAACTCGAGCAGACCGCCGGCGCACGCTGCATGGTCGATGACATCGCCATGACCGGCTATCGTCAGTCGGGCCTGCAACTCACCCCTGAGGGCCACGCTTACCACTCATGGGATGCTTATTGTCTTGACGGTCAGCTCGCCATCGAGAACTCAGACGCCGACAACATCTTCTCGGTCTACTCGCTCGACGGCCGCGAAGTCTTCGTCGGTAAGATACCCGCCGGTGAGGGTGTCGTGATGACTCTCCCCATCCCCGCCGGCCTATACATTGTCAACGTCTGCGATTTCGCCCGCCGCGTCCTCGTCAGATAATTCCCTGTTACACCCCCAATCCTCACACTGATGAAAAGATCTGATTTTGAGATTATGGCCCCGGTCGGGAGCTACGAGAGCCTCTACTCGGCCATCAACGCCGGGGCTGACGCCGTGTACTTTGGTGTCGCCGGGCTGAATATGCGATCGCGGTCGAGCGTCAACTTTACCCTCGACGACCTGCGGCGCATCGCCGACATCTGCGATGAGCATAATGTCAAATCATATCTGACGGTCAACACGATCATCTATGACGAGGATTTTGACAAAATGCGCGCCATAATCGACGCCGTGGCCACATCAGGTATCTCGGCCATCATCGCGTCAGATATGGCCGCGATACTCTATGCCCGGTCAAAAGGTGTAGAGGTGCATATCTCTACGCAGCTCAGCGTCTCAAACAGCGAGACGCTGCGCTACTACGCCCAATATGCCGATGTCGTGGTGCTCGCCCGCGAACTCAATCTCGACCAGGTCAAGGCCATACATGACACCATCGTCCGCGATGACATCCGCGGCCCTCACGGCCGTTTGGTCAGGATCGAAATGTTTTGTCACGGCGCCCTCTGCATGGCCGTCTCAGGTAAGTGCTACCTCAGCTTGCATCAGATGAACTCCTCGGCCAACCGCGGCGCCTGTACGCAGATCTGCCGCCGCGGCTACACCGTCACCGACCGCGAGACAGGCGATCAGCTCGACATCGAGAACAAGTATATCATGTCGCCCAAAGACCTCCGCACCATCCATTTTCTCAATAAGATGGTCGATGCCGGGGTCACCGTCTTCAAGATCGAGGGGCGCGCCCGCGGCCCCGAGTATGTCGACATCGCCGTGAGATGTTACAGCGAGGCGCTGCAGGCTCTCTGTGACGGCACATACACCACTGACAAGATCGCCCGTTGGGAAGAGCAGCTGGCCAAAATCTTTAACCGCGGATTTTGGGACGGCTACTACCTGGGTCAGCGCCTGGGTGAATGGTCGAGCAAATACGGATCATCGGCCACCCGCGTCAAAGAGTATTGCGCAAAGGGTATACGCTACTTCTCGCGGTTAGGTGTCGCCGAGTTCTACATGGAGTCTGGGCAGCTGAACCGAGGCGACGAAATCGTCATCACCGGTCCTACCACCGGCACCCTCATCCTCACTCTTGACGAGATCCGCGTCGACCTCAAACCCGTCGACACCGTCACCAAAGGTCAATCCTTCTCGATCCCGGTTCCCTCTAAAATCCGCCCCTCAGACAAACTCTACCTCTGGCGTCAGGTCAACCAATCCTGACACCCGGCCATTGCAGCGCCATAAACAATCCCGCGCTGCAATGGCAGGGATCAGGAGGGATGGTTGCGGGGATGGTGGAGTAGGATTTGGGTGCGGAGGAGGGTAGGATTGAGGTGGAGGTAGATCTCGGTGGTGGAGATGGATTCATGGCCGAGCATCTGCTGGATGGCGCGGAGGTTGGCGCCCCCTTCGAGCAGGTGGGTGGCGAAACTGTGGCGCAGTGTGTGGGGTGAGATGGTTTTGCGGATGTCGGCGGCGAGGGCGAGGCGGCGGATGATGGTGAAGATCATCTGGCGCGTAAGGCGTGCGCCGCGGCGGTTGAGAAATAGGATGTTATCTTCGCCGGGTTTAATTTCGGTTTTTGAGCGCACTTGACGCATATATTCGAGGATGCGGTCGATGGCGACCGGTGACATCGGCACGATGCGCTGCTTGTTCCCTTTGCCGTTGACAACGACATATTGCTCAGTGAGGTAGACGTTTGAGACCTCGAGATTGACGAGTTCTGACACGCGCAGACCACAGCCATAGAGGGTCTCGATTATGGCGACATTGCGTGTCCCCTCGGGTGTTGAGGTGTCGATGGCGGCAATCATGGCGTCTATCTCCTCGACCGAGAGGGTTTGGGGTAGATAACGCCCGGGATGGGGCACTTCGAGCAGTTCTGACGGGTCGGTCTCGATATACCCCTCGATAGTGAGGTAGCGGAAGAATTGGCGTATGCCGCTTACCAGGCGCGCTTGTGACCGCCGGGCTATGCCGAGGTCATGCACCTGTGCCATAAACTCCTGCAGGGTGGCGTAAGTGACTTCGCGCAATGGCATCGGGCCGTCGGCACGGCCGTTTAGCAGCCAGTCGATGAGCTTGTCGATGTCGGCGGTGTATGCCTGCCGGGTATTCTCTGACAGGCCTCTCTGCAGGGTCAGGTATCCGGCGAATGAGCGCCGTATCCGTGCTATGTCGTCGATGCTCCTCATAGGTCGCGGGGGCTCAGATGAGCATATCGAAATCCTGACGGGGAAGTTTGGGGTCAGCCACAAGTATGCCGCTGATGTCATCGTGGAATGACATGCCCTGGGGGGTGGCTGCGGTGACCTGTCGCCACAGTTTTTTGAGCAGCGGCAGATGCATATTGCGGATAAAGATCACCACCCCTTGAGGATGACGCATGGCCTTGAGCAGGTAGCTGCGGAGCAGGGTAAAGTTTATGTCGATGGCATAGTTGACGATGATAAAGCAGCTGCGCGAGAAATCGACCGGTGTGGGGTTGTCGCGTGACCAGCGGTCGAGAGTGGCGTGTGGCACGGCGCGCTCGATGACCGTGCGGCTAACCTCGTTGGCGCCCCCGATCTCGATGATCTGCGAGGGGTTAAACCGGCAGAGCATCCTGAAGAGCATCCGTGCCTCTTGACGCTCATAGTCGGCGCATGAGAACGTCATGTTGTCGAGTATCGCATCGCGCTTGGTCTTGGCGCAGAGCGAGTCTATCTCTGGGTAAGCGTAGTAATATGCCTCGTGATCGCGTATCACCTGCGTGATAAAGCTGAACGCAAAAGGGGAGTGTACGCCGAATCCGCGGCTCGTGCGGTATCGGCGGGGAAGTTTGAGTAGACCTTTGAGTTTACGTCTGTAACGTCTCATGCCTTTGCGTTGGGTTTGTCGTCAGCCTTTTTGCCCTGTTTCGCGGGGATGGGGAAGAGGAGCAACGAGATCAGTGCGACCGCCACGATGAGATAGATAATGATGACCGCCGTGCGGGCTACACCAACGGTCGCGGTCACCGAGCGGGGATTAAAACGCATCTCTACCTTGTGATGGCCGGCGGGAATGGCTATCGCTCTCAGAACATAATCGACACGGGCAATCTCGGCGGGTTTACCGTCGATAGTGGCTTCCCATCCCCAGGGGAAGTAAACCTCTGAGAATACCGCCAGACCGCCGTTGGCCGTTGTGGCCGAGTAGGTGAGCGTGGCCGGGGCGTATGATGTCTCAAAGATAGTGTCACCCGGGGCTTTGGGGCGAGCCGCCGCAGCGATCGATTCAAACCGGCGGTCGGTGACGGCGGTGACTGCCGGGTCGATATAGTCGAGGGCCGCCATCTCTGCATCAGCGTTACCGACCACCTCAACCGAGTCGACAAACCATGCGTTGCCCAGAGCGTTGGGGTTGATTAGCAGGGTGTTGTCGCGTGTGATGATATACTTGGCATTAAGCATATCGAGGACGTTGAAGTCTGCCTGTGTGATGTCGTCGCCGAGCGTAAAGGCGATGAGGTGACGGTCGATGAGGTCTTGATAACGGGTAAGCTTGGCGGCATGATATCCGCCGATCATCTTGTGGTGATATGACGGGTCGGCCGATGAGAAACGCGGAATATCCATCACGCGGTAATTCATAGCCGTGTCGGCCAGTATCTGACGGTCATTGTCGTTGAGAGGGAACGGATCGGTAGCCGACAGTTCGGGCGGACAGAAACTATCATGGTTGAGATAACGCTTGTCGACCGTATAGAGGTCGGCGGCGACCAGCAGGCCGATCATCACCGCGCCCTGCCATACCTTGCACTTCTGTTTAAGCCACAGTGTCACCACCCCGAATGTCAGGAGTATGAAGATGAGCGAGCGCAGCGAGTCAGCCGAGACCATACTATAACGCACATCACTGACATACTGAGCGATAGCGGGGTTATTGATGGTGTAGCGGGTAGTTATCTCGGGGGGATAACCGGCATATTGCAGCTGTCGGCCGATCATGTCTGAGATATAGATGTCGTTGTCGGTGATGGCCGGCCCGTAGATCTGAGGTATCAGCCACCCGGCCAGACAGAGCAGAGCCGTGATGCCGAAGCAGATGCAGATCGGTTTGAAATATACCTTAAACGGGTCGGGTGTCGTGACGAGCCGCTGCAACGCCAGTATGGCGAGCACGGGCATCGTAAACTCGGCGATGACGAGGATCGACTCGACCGTGCGGAAGCTGCTGTACATCGGCACAAAGTCGATAAACAGATCGGTCAGCCACTGCAAGTTGCGGCCCAATGCGAGACCGATCGACAATAGCGTCATAATCAGCAACGCCCACTTGACCGGCCCACGGACGATAAAGCACCCCAACAGGAAGAGGACGAATATCACCGCACCGACATACACCGGGCCGTTAGTCCCCTCGGGTTCGCCGAAATACTGGCCGGCATAATCGGCGACATATTGCTGCTCAAGCTGATCGAGTGAGGCGGCTTTCTCCTCAGCCCCCTTGACGTCGAGCAGCGATGTGGGCACCATGCGGCCGCTCACGGGGCGCGCCGATGCTCCACCCTTGATGTCGGGTATCAGTAGCGAGAATGACTCAGAGCGGCCATAGCTGTATTGGGTGATATAGTTGCGGTCGAGACCCGAGGTAGCGTTTTCGGCCGGACGGTCAGAGGTTAGCTCGGTATGTGCCCCGCGCATACTCTCTCCGGCATATTTCCAGGTATTATAGAGGCTCGGGAGATTGGCACACACGGCCAGTGCGGCAGCAACGGCCAAAGCACCGGTGGCCTTGAGGAACATTGAATATTTCTTCTCGCGGTACGCCTCAAAGCCGTAACAGATGACCAGCGCGAGAATGACAAACATAAAGTAATATGTCATCTGCACATGGTTGCTCTGTATCTGCATCATCGCAGACACTGCCGCCAGAGCGCCGCCGGCGAGCCAACGGCCACGATAGGCCATGACGATACCGCCGATGGTCGGGGGGATGTATGCCAGAGTGACGAACTTCCAGATATGCCCCGCGCCGATAATGATGATGAAGTATGACGAGAAGCCCCAGGCCACTGCCCCGATCAGGGCATAATACCACCTTACCCTCATGGCCAGCAGCATGATGAGCATACCGGTCATCATCATAAACAGCAGGTTAGAGGGCGAGGGGAGGCCCGCGCCGTAGAGGGTCGTTATCCACCTGAAAAGTGAGTCTGACGGGTATGACGGCGAGATCTGGAACGTGGGCATACCCGAGAACAGCGAGTTAGTCCAGCGCGGTTCGTCGGCGTCAGGATTCTCGGCCATAAATTCCTTTACCTCGTTGCCGATGGCTGCTCCCTGCTGCATGTCATGCTGACGCAGCTGGTTACCCTCGGCGGCATCGGGATAAAAGAACGCCAGCGACAGCAGGGCGATCACCGCCAGTGACACGAAGAACCCCCACACAGAGGGGCGTTTGAAATAGTCGGCAACAGTATGCGGCAACATTTTTAGTCTATCAGCCGGACTCAGGGTGGCATTATCTTTCATAAGATTCATCGGCAATTATCTCCCGGTGGCGGCCGGTTATCACCGGGGCGGGGTTTTTAACGCACAAAATTACTAAATCCCGGTCATTCCGGCAAATTCTCCGTCAGGCTATTACCGTCTCTAACCGTCAAAATTTATATTTGCCTTGGCTGCCTGACTGTGCTGATATTGACGTGTGATCGTATACAGACGTCCGTCTTTAACCAGATATGACCCCGTCTGATGAAAATTAAAGCTGACGCGATGATTTATACATTGTTGGCGCAGGTCGAGCACCCATCCGTAATCGAGAGGCCGGGCATATTTACCCGACTCGCCCCCCGCACTCACACACTCAATCTTAGCGGGGTCGAGCCATGCCGACAGGTCGACACGCTCGAGCATCGGCGCTACTATGACAAGCCTGTGCCGGATAGGTAGCGACATAAACAGCGGCATACGGTAATCGGCCATCTTTTGATTCTCGACCGTGCATCCTATGGCAACATTGTCATACCCCTCATGCCAGTCGGGTGGGAGACACCTGACCAGCCGGTCGATGCGTTTGGTGATGAAAAAGAATCGGCAATCGGCCCGTAGGCGTATTATCTCCCATATCCGGGCGCGCCACTCGTCGGCCTCCTCAATAAGGAAATCAGATGTAAAGCAGAGCGCAAACTCAGTGCCTGCCGGGAATTTGAGGTTCTGCTTGCGGTCTCTGCGCAACGGCAACTCAAAAGACGAGGTCTTCCTGACCGTATCTGATGATAAAGCCGTGCCGAAAGCAGCGTCCTCGCGAAACACGTAACAATGTCTGCAACCCTGACTGATCTTATGGCAACCGTGCCACGGATTCCACATCGGCATATCTCTTATTATGTAAAAGGTGTGAACATTAATAGTGGGGAAGTTATTATATTTGTAGCGAGATAACTTTATCACCGCAATAGGCTTAATCTCTGCAACATCAATATAATTAATTACTGCAACAATATAATTAATCACTGCAACACAATGAAAGCGCTTGTCACTAAGACCCTCGCATGGATGGCGGCCGCGGCCGGGCTGCTTATAGCTGACGCACAGCCCGCCCAGGCCCAGTACTGGGAGGCTACCAGTCAGCTGTCAAACCTTATCACACCGGCTCTCTCGGGGTCGGGCAGATATAAAGGTCTGATCGAGGTGTCGGGTCTGGCCGGTCTCGGCGGCTCTAAGATCAACCATGTCGAGATCTCGACATCTCAGGGTTATCAATACGCCGACTGGTTTTATATGGGCGCCGGTATCGGTGTCGACATCGTGCACGCACCTCATACCGATGATTTAGTCGTTGATCTTCCTCGCGGCTACTCATCGGGTTACCCATCGGGCTACCCCTCATATAAATACGGTATGAAGAGTAACGGCGTGATGCTGCCGATTTTCACCGACTTCAGGTTTGACTTCCCGGCAGGACGCAACAGTGGTGCGGCATCAATGTATATCGACCTGCGGTTAGGTGCCACCTGGCTGTTGGGCAACCGCTATCTGCTCACCGACGACGGTTATCTGAGCAACAACTCAAACTTTTACCTGCGTCCGTCAATCGGCGCACGCATCCCTCTGAGCAAGAGCAATCCGCGTCAGGCAGTCAGTGTGGGCCTCTCTTATCTGCTGATAACCTCAGACAACAACTACTGGTTCTCAGCCAACAACTCGACGTTTAATTCTCTCGGTGCGAGTATATCCTTCGAGTGGTAGGCCGGCGTGACCGCTTATTCTTGTTACTCTTATGCTTGGTGGTCACCTTTAGTGACGAGGGGTCGACAACCTTAAACGACAGCCGGCCGCGACCGGTCAGTATGGTGGCCGTGTCACCCTTATGGGTGTCGTCATAGAGCCGTTTGGGTATCTCGAGCTCTCTGGTCAGACCGTCGGCAAAGATTACATTGACAAAATAGACATTATAGGGCGCGCCGCGGGTGTAGACACGGCGGCTGACACGGCGCGTGCGGTAGCGGGTCTTCTTTATCTTCTTGTCGATGATCACCGTCTCACGCGGCATGTGGTCAAAGTCGGCGCAATAATAGTTGGTCATCAGCAACACCGATGCCAATATTATTGTGAAGACGACTGTGTGCAACGCCATGTTCAGATAGATGTTGTCGCGGCCTGAGAGCTTGCGCCACAGCGGGTGGAGCAGCGCCCCCGAGGCCACCGCTAATATCAGTATTGAGCCGAAAAATATCCACGGATTGATGACCGTCATGTTGAGGACGGCAAAGATACCCCCGGCACACAGCAGCAGAAAACTTACGCCGAAGCCAAGCAGTAGAATACGTATTACCTTACGTGCAGTGATATTTTGCATATCTAAGGGTGTTTTTACGCCACAAAATTAGTAAATTTGCCCCAAATCATCATACACCGATGTGACGGGGTGTCCCCACGGCCATCCGCCCATCACGATAAACCAAGATAAATAACTAAATTGCAATAAATTAAAAGTAGAGATTATGAAAAAGATTTTGCTCTCTCTGTCATTACTGCTTTTAGCGGCTGTCGCTGTGACCCAGCCCGCTCAGGCCCAGTTTAAACTCGGCAAGGCTCTCGATGCCGCCAAGAAAGGCGTTGATGCCTTTACGCTCACAGACGAGCAGATGGCTGCCTATGTCAAGGAGTCAATCGACTGGATGGACGCCAACAACCCCGTGTCACCTGAGGACAGCCCCTATACCCAGCGCCTGCGCCGTCTCACCGAGGGTTTAACCGATGCTGAGGGGATACCCCTGAATTTCAAGGTCTACGAAGTGATCGATGTCAACGCCTTTGCCTGCCCCGACGGCAGCGTCAGAGTCTTTTCGTCACTAATGGATATAATGAGCGACGACGAACTGCTCGGTATCATCGGTCATGAGATCGGCCACGTGGCCAAGCGTCACTCTAAAAAAGCATTCAAGACCGACCTGCTCACCGGCGCACTCAAAGACGGTATCGCCGCCACAGGTGGCAAAGCCGCAGCCCTCAGCGAGTCTACGTTGGGCGAAATGGGTCAGGCCCTGGTCGGTGCCAAATACTCTCAGAAACAAGAGAAAGAGGCAGATGATTACGGATATGAGTTTCTCAAGAGCCACGGCAAGAACCCCTGGGGCATGGTGATGTCATTTGAGAAATTCCTCGAAATGGAGGGCAACTCGGGCTCAAAGAGCAACTACTATCAGAAGATGTTCTCATCACATCCAGAGACCAAAGACCGCATCAAACGTCTTTCAGAGCGTGCCGCCAAAGACGGCATCGCCCGCCCCGCCGCCAACTGATCGGGCCGCCCCGCTGATATAGATTCTGAAATATTGCTGTCCGTTAAAAGTAGGATAGGAGCAATAATAACCGCGCAAACGCTGATTCAATGCGGTTGAGTGGAAAGAAATCGTCATACAAGCCCCCTCAATCGAATGTAGCCGGTTGAGGGGGCAACTTTTTGCTATTCTTTGAGGTTATGTCATCAAATCTCCTGTCTGGTTTCTCTATGGAAGCACTGAAATCTATATAATAAAAAATCAATCAGACAGACTATGAAAATAGCTTATCCGATTGATATTCTTTTATTTGCGTATCTGCACGCGATTAATACTCCTCTTCGTTAAAGAAACATAAAAAGCAGAATGCATATAACCCGGATAATTTTCCGAACAGTCGTTTGAGTCATTCTGTCTGATTAAATTCGCTGTCAAATGTTTGGGAGTGTCGGAGATTTTTGCTAACTTTGCATTTGCCGGAATAGTCCGCAGTCTGCTCTGCGATGGATTTGCGGTATATGACAGTGCAGCAGGAAAAGTAATTAGTCTAACCAATTTTGCGGATTGCAATATTTTCAATTTAATTTGTGATTTAAATGTATTTGAAACTGAGATATATCATCATCCTTATTGCCTTATGCGGGCTTATGACGTCGTGTACATCCGACACCACGGCCGAGCCGGATGCGGGAGCGGCAGTGGAAGTGACCTTTGTCACGGCCGACCCGTCGCGCGCCGTCGCCCTGTCAGGTATCAACACCGAAGGTTCCTCATTTGCCATATACGGCGATAATAAATTCATGAATTCCGACCACTTCATGAACGTCTTCTGCGGAGATCCAGTCACATACCGCAGCGGCAAGTGGACCTATAACGGCACTCAATACTGGTTTCCGAAGTATGAGTACTCGTTTGTGGCCGTTTATCCTGCCGAGGCGAAAGGAATGTCAGAGGCTGAATATGCCGCCTCGCGGCTTTCATTCGCATACACCCTTCCGGAGACTTATAGCGAAGCGAGTGACCTTATGGTCGCCACCCACAGGCGGCTGTGTCAGTACGATGAAAATTCAACGTCGTCACCCCAGCCCGTTAATTTACAATTTCAGCACATAATGTCGCGTATCAACTTCAAGGTGACCAACGACAAGGCTGCCGATACTGTGCGCGTGACTGAGATAAAGCTCGATGGCTTGAACCGCACGGGCTCTTTCACTATCATTCCGGCGCCGCTTCTGGCGGGAAGCCGGCAGACCGACGATTACGATTTCGCGTGGTCTGACATTTCAAACAAGGCCGATCTCACCGCCGATATCAGGGTCGATATCCCCGAAAACGAGTCGCGCGAGCTTTTTCCCAACGGGAATGCCCTCTTTATGGTGCCTCAGCCCGACAACAACAGCGTGATGATGCACATAACCTACACGCTGATCGATGCCGGCGCCAACGACGAACAGCTGACTCTGCACGCACAGACCCCCATAGGGGGCTGGGAGCCGGGCAAGATATATACTTACGGTCTGAGTGTCAGTGAAATCACGAAGGAGATATGTCTCACCGTCAGCGTGAAACCTTGGCATCCGGAAAAAAACACCGATATAACGGTGCCGGAATCTTAAAAAACACAGCTTTATGAACGACAAGAAATACAAATACGGCCTGCTGCTTTGTGTGCCGGCGCTGTTGCTCATGGCGTGCGCTCAGGATGATATGCCGGCAGTGGCCGGCGACGGAGATGATCAGGGTATAGTATTACGCGTATCGTTGCCGGATGCCGAGGCGCGCTCGAGCGCCACGACGGCTGTAGCCGATATCAATGGCGGCTTCTATGTCTCGGCTATCTGCCCTGAGGATAACGCCTTGGCCGGCAACGTCCTTGAGCCTTATTTCTCCGATAAGCATGCCATGCCGATGGATGGTATGGACGGCTACTTCGGCATATTCGACGATGCGTCGTCCGAACCCTATGTATGGTCTACCACGCGACATGGCAAGCAGGGAAAGCTGAAGTTCTTTGCCTACTATCCCTCGGGCGCAGTGATGAAAAATGCTGCAGGCTTGCCATCCGACTCCAACAATTTCGGGCTTAAAAACTACTCGACGAAGCAGGGCGGCACCGTCACATACGACTATCGTATGGAAAATTTCAAGATCAGTACCGATATCTCCCGGCATATTGATTTTGTGACCGCCACTGTAGAAGGCTCCCGACGCGCCAACGGCGATACCGGCGTGGGCGTGAACCTTGCCTTCGAGCATCAGCTGAGCCGTGTTGCCCTGAGCGCATGGGGAAACACCACAAGCGATATCGAGATAGCGGGAGTAAGAATTGGCCGTGCCATTACCGAGAGTAGTTTTAATTTCGCTGCGCAGCCCAATAACTTTGCTTCGGGCGACAATACGGTCAATGGCAAGTGGGTGACCCCGCAGGTGAGAGATTGCGTCGAATACATATTCCGTGAAGGCGACACTGTCGTGAAAGTCGGCAGCGGCAACCACACTTCGGCCGCCGCCTCAGTCTCTATCATGGGTGACGGAGGATGGGCGATGGTGATTCCCGCCGACTATACGGGCTGGGATCATAAAAAAGATGCGTCGAACAGTAAACATGGCCTCTATTTCAGTGTGCTCATGAGGGTGAAAGAAAACGACCCGAGCAAAACCCTGGTCTATCCTTACATTGAAGGCGCGGATATGTCGGCCACGGCCACGACCGATGGAATGACTGTGATCTACATGGCGATAGAGAAAGCTACCGGCAAGGTCGTGACGCGACTTTACCGAAGCAGTACCGGGCAGTATTTCACCGATCCGAAATTTACCACGGCCTATACCGTGCCGGCAACGGTAGAGATAAGAAATTACGGCTGGGCCGCTGTGCCCCTGGATAACTTTCGATGGAAACCGGGCTACCAATACATCTATACTCTCGACTACTCTGAAGGAGTGGGTGTGCACGACCCCTCCGATCCATATCCGGGCAGGCCTATCATTTCGGATATATTGGTCGGCGTAACCGAAAGCGGCACCACGTGGCATATGGTATATGATTTTAAGAATGATGAAGGAAGTAATGTAGACGTGACTGATCAAATTACTATAGAATAATTATATGAAAAACATTATAAGACATGCTTTATTGCCGGTGATAATGTCTCTGATATGTACCGTATCGTGTACGTCAGACCCCGATGGTTTGGAAACCGGAAAGGAGATGGAGTTTGATGTGACGGAAGTTGCCGGCTCAAGGGCATCTATCACAACCACAGCTTCTCTAAAAAACCAACCCTTCATGCTTTTCGGAGATATGTATAGGACCGGCGAATTCTATGCGGGACGTAAGGAACTGTTTTTCGGACAGCAGGTGACATTCAAAAACAATAAATGGGACTATGGTGCCCCGCTCTACTGGCTTATGGGCCAGGAGCATACATTCGTGGCTATACATCCCTACTTAGATTCTAACTCCGAAATATCTGATTTAACCTATAGCGACGATTCCAAGGTCAGTTTCACATATACCCTTCCCGAATCACTGGATAACGTGACAGACATTCTTGTCGCGGCTCACAGAAGAAAGTATAATATTGACTGCGAGGCGGCAGTAAGATTCAAATTCAACCATCTGCTCTCGTGTATCAATATAATGCCGGCTTTGGATGAAGTCCTGATGTATGAGGACGAAACTAACAGGGATGAATATCCATATAACAAGGATGAATACATCCTGTTTCAAAAAATTGAACTGATCGGGATAAAAACCAAGGCTGCATTCTCTTTCACGCCCGAACCGTTGGACAACGCCACTTCTACTGATGGGTGTAATGTTTCATACGAGATAAAAGATGGACTGTGCAATTATACTTTCGATTATTCCAATAATCCTGTAGCCGTTACCAACAATAAAAAGCACGTCAGTATATTTGACAATAATAAAGCGGTATTAATCCTGCCTCAGTCGTTTGCAGATGATTCTACTTCAGAAATCAGATTATACTATTCTGTCAATGACGACCACGTCTTAAGAAAAATCACCATTCCTTTGAAGGGAGTTACCTGGAATACGGGCACAAACTACAACTATAAGTTTACTATCGAAAAGGCATATACCGGTCAGATCAAGGCCGGTTCCTTCACAATTGATATCGATGACCCGCAGCACAAGGATGATGAACACGAAGACGCATGGGTTTGGGATGGTGAAACGATAGACTTTACATTTAAATGAAAGACGTTCCTAAATGAAAGACGTTCCGTTCAACCTGATATAATCACATTGAAAACAATGACGATGAATAATAATATATATAAACTGACTGGAAGTCGGAAAAACAATATAATCCTTGCTATCCTTTGGCTTGCACTGTTGGCCTCAGGATTATCATCTTGCGTTGATGATTATTTCGACCAGTTTCGATTTGAATATGACGATGACCCGTCGCTCATAGCGGAAGAGATCAACATGCCGTTCTCACTCACTGTGGTTCCTATGGTAGATGCGACTCCAGAGTCACGTGCCGGAGAAACTTATTTTGATGCGACAACTGACGAGAAGACCATCGCCGATTTCTGGATCATCGAGTATAATGAAGAGGGCACCAGAGTCGGAAAACCACGGTATTATAAACTTTTTGAAACATATAACCATGATAAGGTGCCTGACGGGAACATTGCCAAAGAATGGGAAATAGACGAAGATAAATGTGAAATAAGCACTAAAAGCATAAACATATTGGTTCCCCGTAAGGATCAGGAAGAATTCACATGTGTCGTCATCGCCAATACACATGATGAAAACTTGTTTAATGCAAAGAATCGTTCAAAATTCAGTACTCTCGACTCGCTGAGGAACTTTGACTTTGACATCCACAATCAGCAGGACTTCTTCTACCCGGTAAAAGATGATATTCAACAACCAGAAAAATATCTGCTCATGAGCGGATGGACCAAGATATCCAAAGACCCTGCGACGTGGAATCCCTCGGTCGACCTGATCCGTAATGCATGTAAGGTACATGTCAAATTAGAGAACTTTACTGATGATTTAGTTTTCAAGTACTGGCAATGGCGCAATGTTCCATTTGGAAAGTTGTTTCCACACGGAAAGAAAGTCAATTATATACAGAAGATAAGCCGCGACTGGAAACAACATACCCAGGATGAAGTCGAAGATGCCTTACAAGAAATAAAAGATGGTTTTGACTTCTGGATTCCCTGCAACGTATGGCTGCCCGAAGAGAAGTATTACATACCGGATGCCAACTCTTCCAATCTTGCATCCGACGGCGAGGATCCAACGGATGAGGATGAGTCTGTCAGACAGGAAGATCCCACATACTTCGCCATCGGATGCAGAGGGTCTAAACCTAACGGACCAATCGGCGATAAAACGCTATATGAGTTTAAACTATATCCCTCTTTTGATCCGGAGAAGTATGCGGAAACAGCCGAATTTGACCAATTCAATTTCGAGCCCAATCATTACTATAGTTTAAAGGTAGACATACAAAAGATTCCAATGGGCAATCCATTGTTTAAGGGGGCGACTTATGTTGAACTTCCGGAATCCAACTGCTATATGCTCCCGATAGACACCAAAGACCCCTATATGGTTTCCCTCACTCAAATTAATGAATTTTGGGGGTCGTATGATGACAATATGATGCTGGAGGATGATACGGAGTGGGTGGCCGAGGTGATATGGCAGGATACTCCGCTGCGAATCCTTGACTTCGCTGTGGTCAACGATGATGCAAAAGATGCACGCGATAAGTTTGAAAGTGTAGGCAACACTTTCTTTGCGTTCCGCACCACCGGCACCGGTGAAGGCAACGTGATCATCGGGGTAAGAAAGAAGGTTCCTGAAGACAAAATACCCGCTCCGGATAAACGGGAGTATCTGTGGACCTGGCATATCTGGATCACAGAATATAATCCGGGTGTTGATATCCCGGGGCGCGAGGGAAATGTTCCCATCGAATGGGGCTACAATAAAAAATCTTACGATGTACCGGGAGGAAAGGTGCAGCGATTCTATAAAGACTGCTCTATAGAGAGTTTCCCTTATGGCTATCTCATGGACAGAAATCTTGGAGCACTCTCCGCCGATCCGGCTCCATACCCCGAGATGTTTGGAAGTGACGGGACAGTTTCCCCTTTTGCTACTCCGAATGAAATACTGGTACGCAAGAGAACATTTGGTCTATATTATCAATATGGACGAAACGTTCCTTTCCCGACCGCCAACCCGGCAGCGCAACCTATATATAATATAAAGGGTGAAGTGATCGATGAATTCATGCATTGGCAGACCGTACTGGTAAACAATCATGATACGGCTCCTGTTGTGAATATGGTTGGAGGTGAACCGGACCCTACTATGGACCCAATGGTCGAAGCAGTGAAGAAACCTTATAAATTCTTTATAAGACCAGAAAGACGCGACGAGACAGAATGTCCTATTTTGTGGTTTGGTAGTGAATACGTGTTTGAAGATGCCGGGCTCTGGTTTTCGAATATCGCCTACTTAGATGATGGAAGGAGTATTTTTGATCCTTGCCCGCCCGGCTGGCAAGTG
>CAMWLR010000043.1 GCA_947175215.1 uncultured Porphyromonadaceae bacterium | reverse complement strand
CGTGTCAACGCCTTTTTTAATGATCTGATCCCGCGCAACACAGTTGCCCAGAAAGTCAATTTTGCATCATGAATCGTATTTACCTTATCATAGCGGCAATCTTCGCCACCGTCCTCTGTGCGTCGGCGACAAAACCCGCAACAGCCAAGAAAAACAATCCCGCAATCTCAATCTCAGCATCAGTAGCCTCTGCCCACGCAATAGCCGATGATGACATGACCCTTGCGTCTGTGTCAAAGACCAACCCCTTTGAAATCGTCCCCGCCGCCGGTATGGAAATCCTCGGTAATATCGAAGACCCCGCCGCCGACTTTGAGATGATCGACGATATGCTCAGCTATGCCCGCAAATTTATGGGCGTGAGATATGTCAGAGGCGGTCGCTCACCCAAAGGATTTGACTGCTCGGGATTCACCTCGTATGTTTACAGCCAGTTTGGCTATGAGCTTTCACCCTCATCAGCCACACAATACACCCAAGGAAAAAAAGTAAGCCGTGACGAAGTGCAACCCGGCGATCTCCTCTTCTTTACCGGACGCGCAGCGCGATCGGGCCGCGTAGGCCATGTGGCTATCGCTGTAGATGCCGACCCCGTGAGCGGAGAGATCACCTTTATCCACGCTGCCCGCACCGGCATACAGATTGACAAAATAACAGCTCCCTACTATGCCGCACGCTTTATCGGCGCGCGCAGAGTCATCGGGCTGTGATAATCAACATTTCCAATCTATCTTACCTAAGTTGACCGTAACTCGGAACTCCATTAAAAACTCAAAAACCGGCTTGCCTGTCTCACACACGGCAAGCCGTTTTTTATTCCCCATCCCAACAGGGGGCAATATTAGACAAATTAGGCCAATTACTCTAATATTACTTTATTGGCATTGGCGGGGAACAATGCGGGTTTTTGTGTGTTATAAAGATATAGACAGTTAATTGTCTCAGGAACACCTTCCCTTATAACCAAATCAAGTAGCTCGATTGCCGCCCCCTCCTTTATTATTAACGCCAGGGCCGGCAATCTTTGTCATATTAGGTCACAGGCCGTTTTATGTTTGCCAAACATTTCTTATCTTTGTATCGCCGTCACGACAAGTGATAAACATCACTTTGCGATGACTGAGCGTGTTATCGTGTTCATAAATAACGCGACCGGCATATTGTCTCTCGACCTCAGGGCGACATCCTTATCATAAATCGATATCACTGACTCATCTGATAATGAAAAAACTGTTTCTCCTCGACGCATACGCCTTGATCTATCGCGCATATTATGCGCTGATTCGTGCCCCGAGGATAACCTCAAAGGGGTTCAATACCTCGGCAATCTTCGGATTCTGCAACACCCTTGACGAAATCCTGCGCAAAGAGAATCCCTCACATATCGCCGTATGTTTTGACCCCCACGGACCTACGTTCCGTCATGAGATGTATGAGGGGTATAAGGCGCAGCGCGAGGCACAGCCCGAAGATATCTCGGCCTCTGTACCGATCATCAAGGAGATTGTCGAGGCATATCATATCCCGGTGTTCGAGATCCCCGGCTATGAGGCTGATGATGTTATAGGTACTCTTGCCCGCTTGGCCTCAAAAGAGGGCTTCACGACCTATATGATGACTCCTGATAAAGATTACGGCCAGCTTGTTACCGACAACATCGTGATGTACAAGCCGTCGCTACGCGGCCAGGGATTTGAGCTGCGCGGTGTCAAGGAAGTCTGTGAGAAATACGGCATCTCGTCACCCTCTCAGGTCATAGATCTGCTTGCCCTCGAGGGTGACAGCATCGACAATATCCCCGGCTGCCCCGGTGTCGGCCCCAAGACGGCATCAAAACTTATCGATCAGTACGGCTCTGTCGAGAACCTTCTCGACCACAGCGCCGAACTAAAGGGTACGCTCGGTCAGAAGATACGCGACAACGCCGAGCAGATATTATTCTCAAAAAAACTCGCCACCATCCGCACCGATGTCCCGGTCGAGGTTGACTTTGACACCCTGTGCCGAAAGCCCGAAGATATCGAGGCTCTGCGCGACATATTCACAGACCTCGAGTTCAAGACCTTTCTGGCACGTCTCAATTCGCGCGTAAAGAGCGCCCCTGAGACTGACGACCAACCAAAACCACACCGCAACACCGCCGCCGCACAGGCTAACGCCCAGCCCTCGCTGTTTGATTTTATGGATGGCGGAGATGACAACGCCGCGGGTGACTCACCGTTTGCGGTCGCTGACCCCATACCGACCGATTACCGCCCTCTCGAGACTCTTGAGGAAATCGGCAAAGCCGTCGAGGAGGCAGCCACAGCCGACAGTGTCGGCCTGATGGTCTATGCCGTCGGCGCCGAGGCGATGACCGCCTCGATTAGAGGTATCGCGCTGTCGACCGCCCCGGGTCATGCGCGGTATATCGACATACCCGCCGACAAGACCGAGCGGGCTCGGTTGATGGCGATACTCGAACCGCTGTTCACCACACCTGCCGTCACTCTCGTCAGCCATGACATTAAGCGCGACATGGTGCTGTTGCGCCGCGAGAAAATCTTGCTGACCGCACGCTATTTCGACACCCGACTCGCCCACTACGTGCTTCAACCCGAGATGCGCCACCGTCTGGCCGACATCGTGATGAATGTTATGTCGGTGCAGATGCTCGAATACACAGCCCCGTCAGGCAAAGAGTACGGTCCTTTCCCCGCCGGCCAGGAGGTAGAGCGCGCGTGCCAGCAGGCCGACATGACCAACCGACTCCATACCCCGCTCACCGACCTGCTCAAACAGAACGGCCAGCTCAAGCTCCTCAACGACATCGAACTGCCTATGGCCGCAGTGCTTGCCGATATGGAGTGGACCGGCGTGAGAATCGATACTGCCGAGCTCAACGCTCTGTCGGTGAGTCTCACCGCGCAGTTGCGTGAACTTGAGGAGAAGGCTTATGACCTGGCCGGCGAGCGATTTAACATCGGCTCACCGATGCAGGTCGGCGAGATACTGTTTGGCAAACTCAAACTCAATTCCAGAGCTAAACGCACCAAGACCGGGGCTTTCTCGACCACCGAGGAGGTGCTGCTCAAACACCGAGATGACCATCCGCTGGTCAATCTCATTCTCGAGATCAGAGGTATACGCAAACTACTCACCACCTATGTAGACGCCCTGCCGGGGATGGTAAACCCTGCCACGGGCAAGATACACACTACATTCAACCAGACGGTGACAGCCACCGGACGCATCAGCTCGGCCAACCCCAACCTCCAAAATATCCCTATCCGTACCGAGGACGGCCGCGAGGTGCGCCGGGCATTCATCGCCGATGACGGTTGCCTGCTGCTGTCGGCCGACTACTCGCAGATCGAGCTGCGCCTGCTTGCCGACCTCTCGTCAGACCCCCAACTGACCGAGGCATTTAACTCAGGCCTCGACATCCACCGCGCCACCGCTGCCAAGATCTATCACGTCCCATATGACGAGGTCACTGACGCCCAGCGACGCAAAGCCAAAACCGCCAATTTCGGCACCGTCTACGGCATCTCGGCTTTTGGACTCTCGGAGCGGCTCAACATACCTCGCTACGAAGCCAAAGAGCTGATTGACGGTTATTTCAACACCTATCCGCACATCCGCGAATATATCGACCGCGTCACTGACAAAGCCCGCGCCGAGAGCTTCGTCTCGACCATCATGGGGCGCAAACGCTACCTGCCCGATATAAATTCGCGCAACGCCACCGTCAGGGCATACGCCGAGCGCAACGCCGTCAACGCACCCATACAAGGGTCTGCTGCCGACATCATCAAGATAGCTATGATTCGCATCAATGATGAGATCAACCGCCTCGGTCTCAAATCGCGAATGATACTGCAGGTACATGACGAACTGGTGTTTAACGTAATCCCCGATGAACTGCCCCGCCTGCATGAACTTGTCGTCCGCGAGATGTCGGGCGCATACACCGGCGTCGTGCCCCTCGAGGTCGCCTCAGGCATCGGACATAACTGGCTGACAGCTCATTAACCTCCACTAATCGCCATCACAATACATAAATACATGATAATACCGACCATGGAAGATTCCCACCACATACCCACTGCCGACTCTCAGCATCACTGTCACGCCGACCATCCCGAAAATTCGCCCGACTATGTCGGCCTGACGGTCAACTCAGGCGTAGCACAGCCTCCCTGCGTCAACCCCTACATGAAACCACGCCGACGCCGCCAATATACCCCGGCCGAACTGGTCGAGGGAATCCTCAAAGGTGACGTGACGATGCTCTCGCGCGGAGTCACACTTGTCGAGAGTCTTGCCCCTGACCACCAGGCACTTGCCCGCGAGGTGATAGAGAAATGCCTCCCCTACTCGGGCAACTCGCGACGCATCGGCATCACCGGCGTCCCCGGGGCGGGCAAATCCACCTCGATAGACGTCTTCGGGCTGCATGTCCTCAAAGAGGGCGGCAAACTGGCAGTGCTCGCCATCGACCCCTCATCAGAACGCACCAAAGGGAGTATCCTCGGCGACAAGACCCGCATGGAGAAACTCTCGACACATCCCGACGCATTTATCCGTCCCTCACCCTCGGCCGGAAGCCTCGGCGGCGTGGCACGCAAGACCCGCGAGACCATAATCCTCTGCGAGGCCGCGGGGTATAACAACATCTTCGTCGAGACCGTCGGTGTCGGTCAGAGCGAGACCGCCGTTCACTCGATGGTCGACTTCTTTATGCTCATACAGATCGCCGGGGCCGGTGATGAGCTGCAAGGTATCAAACGCGGCATCATGGAGATGGCCGACGGCATCGTCATAAACAAGGCCGACGGCGACAATGTCGACCGTGCGCGCCTCGCCCGGGCCCAGATCCGGTCGGCCCTGCAACTCCTCCCAAATCCCCCGTCAGGATGGCAACCCGAGGTACTGTGCTACTCAGGGTATTACGAGCTCGGCATACCCGAGGTCTGGGAGATGATCGACCGCTACTTTGACTTCATCACCGCCAACGGATTTTTTGAACGACAGCGCCGCGAGCAGGCCCGCTACTGGATGTACGAGACCATCGACGCCGAGTTACGCAGACGATTCTATGACGACCCCGACCGCGCCGCCGCCATCGCCAATGCCGAGCGGCTTGTGTTGTCAAACCGCCTGTCACCCTTCACCGCCGCGCTCAACCTCTTGGGTGAGTGATCGTTACGCCGCCGAGCGACAGACCGTTACATTGTTAAGCCAAAGACCATTACGCACTGACGAACCTCAGCGACAGCCCCGTTGAATTTGCAAATCCAAACAGCCCGCAATACCGAGAGGGTGGTTTCGACCGACATCGAAACCACCCTCTCTGAGTATCTTTTGATTCCCTTATATCGATGTTGATAACTTTTTAGGAAATTTGGTGGATTTTTCTATTTGCAGTTGTAAATTCTTAGCGACTTTTTTTGTAATTTTACGCTCGAAATGGAAGAAGTAATCTCACAGTCTCAGCCCTATCACATACCTGCCCTGTTGCAACAATCTCTCGACGCCCTCGACCTGCGTCCCGACGGGGTTTATGTCGACTGCACGCTCGGCGGCGGGGGGCATAGCCGCGCCATACTCTCTCATCTCGACGCTTCGCTCGGAGGGAGACTGCTTAGCTTTGATCAGGACCGCGCCGCCATCGACCGCGCCCACGGCGACAACACCCTCGCGGCTAATCCCGCCTTTACCGCCGTGCTGGGTAACTTCAGATTCCTCACCAACTTCCTGCGTTTTTACGGCGTGGGGCAGGTCGACGGCATTCTCGCCGACCTGGGGGTATCATTCCATCACTTCGACGACCCCTCGCGAGGATTTTCGTTCCGCTGGGAGGGGCCATTGGATATGCGCATGAACCGCAACGCCTCACTCTCGGCCGCCACCCTGCTGCGCGATGCCACTGAGGAGGAACTCGCCGACATCCTGCATCTTTACGGCGAGCTCCGCCAGGCACGCAAGATCGCCCGCGCCATCGTCAACGCCCGCCGCGAGGCCCCCGTCGAGACCGTCGAACGTCTGCTCGACATCATCCGCCCCCTGATCAACCCCCGTCAGGAGAAAAAAGAGTTGGCTCAGGTCTTCCAGGCCATCCGCATAGTCGTCAATGACGAAATCGCCGCCCTGCGTCAGCTCCTGACCGGTATCCTCAAGGCCCTCAAGCCCGGCGGACGCGTGGCCATCATCACCTATCACTCGCTCGAAGACCGCCTGGTCAAGAACTTCATGAAGACCGGCAACCTCGAGGGGAAAGTAGAGAAAGACTTCTACGGCAAAACCCTTTCGCCGCTCAAATGCCTCACCTCAAAACCGATCGTGCCCGATCAGGAGGAGATGGAGCGCAACCCCCGCTCACGTTCGGCCAAACTCCGTGTGGCCGTCCGTCTCGACGAAAACAGTTAACACATACTCTCTCTGCAATGCCCGCCAAGAACTCAATACTCCGCAAGGCCATCGACGGTCAGATACTATCGACCGACTTTTTCCGCCGCCACTGGCTACCGGTGCTCGGTGTCATCGCCATGCTGATGATATATATCACCAACCGATACACCTGTCAGACCCAGATGGAGACCATACAGCGCCTCGAAAAACAGCTTGAGGTAGCCAAGACCGAGCGCATACGCGAGAAATCGACCTACATGAGCCGCATACGCGAGTCTCGCATGCAGCACAAAGTCGACTCGCTCAGACTCGGCCTGACTGTCCAGGAGCAGCCCCCATATTCACTTCACCTCGATTAGCCCCTCTCTCAATGTCACAAAACAACAAGAAACATATCCTCTCGCGCTACGGCTTCCTGACGCTGATCATCCTGCTGTTCTCGATAGCGATCTCTTACAAGCTCTTCTCGACAACAGTCATCCATGCGTCAGACTGGAACGCCATGGCCATGCGCGAACTCGAGAAGGTCGACACTATCCTCCCCGAACGTGGCGAGATCCTCTCTGACGACGGGTCGATACTGGCCACCAACCTGCGCTACTACACGGTGCGCATCGACTTCCGCGCCGAGCGTTTCCTCGAGCACCGTTACCGCGAGGCCCTCGACTCGATAGCTGACTCACTGGCCCTTTACTTCCCGCGACGTGACAGAGACGGTTGGTTTAACTATCTGCAAAAACCGCTCAACACCACAGCCGACAAGCGCCCACGCTGCTTCCCGGTCATAACCAACATCTCATTTCTCGACCTGCAGAAACTCAAGACATTCCCGTTCTTCAGCATCTCAAACCCCAACAAGAGCGGCATGACAGTCGAGTCTACACTCAAACGCTCAAACCCCTACGGCGACATGGCGCGCCGATCGGTGGGCGGAGTGGGCCAGACCCGCGAGTGCAAAGAGATACACGGCATCTCAGGCCTTGAGAAAGCCCTCGACTCTCTCCTATACGGTGTCCCCGGCATCTCCAAGAAGATACCCCTGACCAAAAATATCGTCAACTGGACAGACGTCCCCCCCACCCCCGGTTACTCTATCAGGACAACCATCGACATCAACCTGCAGGATATCGTCGAGAATGAGCTCAACCGCGTGCTCGACTCATGTTCGGCCGATTGGGGTTGCGCCATCCTCATGGAGGTCTCGACCGGCGACATCAAGGCAATCTCAAACCTCGAGCGCAACGCCGACGGCACAGCCTATATCGAGGCCCTCAACTATGCCGTGGTAGGGTTTGAACCCGGCTCGGTTGTCAAGCCCATATCAATGATGATAGCCCTCGAGGACGGCCTGGTCAACAACCTCGAGGAGGTGATACCGATCGGCGCAAGCTGGGCATACGCCGGCGGCCGACCCATCACAGACTCACACTATAACGGGTCGTTGCGCGTGCGCGAGGTCATCGAGCAGTCGTCAAACATCGGCATGGCCCGCATCATCACCCGCGGTTATGACAAGGACCCCAAGGCGTTTGTCGAGCGTTTGCGCGGCATAGGATTCCTCGACCCGATGAACACCGGTATCGCCGGCGAGCGCGTGCCGTACTTCAACCCCGAGCCGGGCCGCGTCGACCTCTCGCGCATGTGCTATGGCTACGCCTCACAGATACCACCGATCTACACCCTCTCGATCTATAACGCCATCGCCAACGGCGGCAAATATGTGCGCCCCCGTCTGGTGAGCTCGCTGGTCACCGAGAATTTTGACTCGGTAATCCCCGTGAGCTACATCCGCGACCGCATCTGCTCTGAGGAGAATGCCCGCAAGATGCAGTATATGCTCAAGCAGGTAGTGTGGGGTCCGCACGGCACCGGTCGCTCGCTCAAGAGCGATAAAGTCGCTTTGGCCGGCAAGACCGGTACCTGCTACTCGGTCGACCCCAAGACACGACAGTATAACACCGCCCGCAAGCGCCTGGCATTCTGCGGCTTCTTCCCCGCCGACAACCCCAAATACTCTTGCATGGTGCTGACATTCTACCCCAAGCGCAATATGTTTGGCGCCGCCTCGACATCAGGTCAGGTGATGCGCAATATAGCCCTTAAGATGTATTCGCGCGGCATGCTCGACAACGCCTCTGACTACTCTGAGGGTGGCGGCGGCACACCCCGCGCAATGCTCTACGGCTCGACAAGCCCCACACGCCACAAAGCTATCCGCAAGGCCGCCGGCATCACCCAGGAGGTACACCCCGCGGCTCCCCGCGATATGCCCAAGGGGACGATCCCTTCGGTCAAGGGGTTAGGTGCACGTGAGGCAGTCGTAACACTTGAGAAAGCCGGGTATAACGTAGCCGTCAGCGGCTCGGGATATGTGCGGTCACAGCTCCCCGATGAGGGGACGATGGCACCCGCCGGCACACGTGTGACCCTCGCGCTCGCTCCCTGACAACGCGGCGCGGCACTTAGAACAGCGTGTGATCTTTAGATTAGAAATTTAACAGAACCGAATAAAGTGAAGCTCGAAAAACTCCTCGAAGGCCTCGAAGTGATTTCCATTCAGGGCCGGATTGACAAAGAAGTAACCTCTCTCACAGCCGACTCTCGTAAGGCTGATGAGGGAGCAACCTTTGTGGCCGTGCGCGGCGTAACCGTCGACGGACACTCATTCATCCCCACACTCGCCGACCGCAACCTCTCGGCGATTGTTGTTGAGGAAGTACCTCAGGATATCCCCGCCGAGGTCACCGTAGTGGTTGTTGCCAACACCGCCGTGGCTCTCGGCCAACTGGCCTCAAACTGGTATGGCAACCCCTCGTCAAAACTCCGTCTCGTGGGTGTGACCGGCACAAACGGCAAGACCACCACCGCCACCCTTATCTATGAGATGGCGCGTCTTATGGGTTACAAGGCCGGTCTGCTGTCGACCGTCGTCAACTATGTCGACACCGAGGCCATCCACGCCTCACAGACCACCCCTGACGCGCTGACCATCAATAGCCTGCTCGCCCGCATGGTCGATGCCGGCTGTCAGTATGCCGCCATGGAGGTAAGTTCGCACGCCGCCGACCAGCACCGCATCGCCGGTCTGACATTTGCCGGAGGCGTCTTTACCAACCTCACCCGCGACCACCTTGACTACCACAAGACGGTGATGAACTATCTTAACGCCAAGAAGAGCTTTTTTGACGGTCTCCCCGCCGAGGCATTCGCCCTGACAAACATCGACGACAAGGTCGGTGAGGTGATGGTGCAGAACACCCGCGCACGCCGTCTTACTTACTCGCTCCGGTCGATGGCCGACTTCAGGGGTAAAATCATCGAGACCCGTCTTGACGGCACACTCCTGAGTCTCAACGACAAAGAGGTTGAGGTAAGGTTTACCGGACGATTCAACGCCTATAACCTCACCGCCGTCTACGGCGCGTCAGTCTCGTTAGGATGGCCCGTCGAGAATGTACTTGTGGCCATGAGCCGCCTGGTGCCTGTGGCCGGCCGCTTCCAGGCTTTCCATTCACCCAAAGGGGTGACAGCCATCGTCGATTACGCCCACACACCCGATGCGGTTGTCAACGTACTGACCGCCATCCGCGAGGTCGTCGGCAACAACGGCCGCATAATCACTGTGGTCGGTGCCGGCGGTAACCGCGACAAGGGAAAACGCCCCATCATGGCACGCGAGGCCGCAAACCTCTCAGACATGGTGATCCTCACCTCAGACAACCCCCGCTTTGAGAATCCCGCCGACATCCTTCATGACATGGAGGCCGGGCTCGACACCGACGTGCTGCGCGCTAACGCCGTCAGTATCATCGACCGCCGCGAGGCCATCGGCCACGCCGTCGGGATTGCCGCTAAAGGTGACGTCATCCTCATCGCCGGCAAGGGACACGAAGATTATCAGGAGATCAGAGGCGTCAAACATCACTTTGACGACGCCGAGATCGTGACAGAGATATTCGCCGCCACAGTGTGACGACAGGCCACTAAGTCAGATACAGATATAACCACACGACAATGCTCTACTATCTCTTTAACTGGCTCGAAGCTACCGACTTCCCCGGGTCGCATCTGATGGACTTCCTGACCTTCAGGTCGGCGGCGGCCCTGTTGCTGTCACTCTTCATCGCCCTGGTGTTTGGCCGTCGCATCATCGACCGTCTGCAGAAGATGCAGGTAGGCGAGATCGTCCGCAACCTTGGTCTCGAGGGGCAGATGAAGAAGACCGGTACCCCCACCATGGGTGGCGTCATCATCATCCTGTCGACCCTCATCCCCTGCCTGCTGGTAGGTAATCTCGGCAACGTGTATATGCTGCTGATGCTCATCGCAACGGTCTGGCTCGGTGCGCTCGGGTTTGCCGACGATTACCTCAAGATCAAGCGTCACAACAAAGACGGCATGAGCGGCAAGTTTAAGATCGTCGGACAGGTCGGCCTGGGCCTGATCGTCGGCCTGACCATGATGCTCTCGCCCGACATCGTCATCCGTCAGAACCATGAGGTAATCAACGAGACCTCTCAAGAGGTCGAGGAGGTCATCTATGAGTCTGAGAATATCAAGGCGACACAGACCACCATTCCCTTTGTCAAGGAGAATAACTTTGACTACAATTACTTTACCCGCTGGATGGGTGACTACGCACAGACCGGCGGCTGGATACTCTTTATCCTCGTGGCGATATTCATCGTCACGGCCACCTCTAACGGCGCTAACCTCACCGACGGTCTCGACGGCCTCGCCTCGGGGTGCTCGGCGATAATCGCCGTCGCCCTCGCCATCATGGCGTATCTGGGCGGCTCGGTCATCTACTCGTCATACCTTAATATAATGTATATACCGGGCAGCGAGGAGTTGACCGTCTTCTGCGCGGCATTTATCGGCGCGCTCATCGGCTTCCTGTGGTATAACGCCTTCCCCGCTCAGGTCTTTATGGGTGATACCGGCTCGCTGACCCTCGGCGGCATCATCGCCGTGCTGGCCATAATGATACATAAAGAGCTGCTGCTGCCACTGCTCTGCGCGATATTCTATATCGAGGATCTCTCGGTGATGCTGCAGGTAGGATACTTCAAATACACCCGCCGCAAGTACGGTACGGGCAAACGCATCTTCAAGATGACCCCCCTGCACCATCACTTCCAGAAGGCCGGTAACTCGGGCATCGACGCCCTGTGGCAAAAACCGCTGCAGGCCATCCCCGAGTCAAAGATCGTGACCCGATTCTGGATCGTCTGCATCTTTCTGGCAGCCATCACTTTTGTCACACTCAAACTACGCTGATCGCAAAATATGGACTTTACATCTCATAACAACATGAATCCCGGTAGCCCCGAGCTCGAGGTCAACGGCCGTCGCCTGGTGGTGCTCGGCGGTGGCGAGAGCGGTGTCGGCGCAGCCATTCTCGGCAAGAAACTCGGGATGGATGTATTCCTCTCAGACTCCGGCACTCTCGCCCCGGCATACGCCCGCGAGCTGACCGAGCGCGGCATCCCCTTTGAGCAGGGTGGCCACACCCCCGAGCTGATCCTCAACGCCGACGAGGTGGTCAAGTCGCCCGGTATCCCCCCGACAGCGCCCCTGATCGAGCAGCTTGTCGCCCGCAATATCCCCATCATATCAGAGATCGAGCTGGCCGGGCGTCACACCCCCGCCAAGATGGTCTGCATCACCGGTTCTAACGGCAAGACCACCACGACAATGCTCATCTATCATATCCTGCGCAAGGCCGGCTTGGATGTGGGTCTCGCCGGCAATGTCGGACGGTCGCTCGCATGGCAGGTGGCCGAGAACGATCATGATGTCTATGTGGTCGAACTCTCATCGTTTCAGCTCGAGAACATGTATCGTTTCCGCGCCAACGTGGCCGTGCTGCTCAATATCACACCCGACCACCTCGACCGATACGGATTCGAGATGCAGAACTATATCGACGCAAAATTCCGCATCCTGCAGAATCAGACTCCGGCCGACGCATTCATCTTTTGGGAGGATGACCCCGTCATCACCGCCCAGCTCAAGAGATTTGAGACCGAGGCCCGGCTCTACCCCTTTGCCGAACATCGTCACGAAGACTCGGCCGCATGGATCAACGACAACGGTAAGATAATCTTCCACACCCCTGTCGAGGATTTCGAGATGTCGCGCGACGAGCTGTCACTCAAAGGGTTGCATAACCTGTTTAACTCAATGGCCGCCGGTCTGAGCGCCTGCCTGCTCGACATCCGCAAGGAGTCGCTGCGCGAGGCACTGTCAGACTTTGAGGGTGTCGAGCACCGGCTCGAACCCGCCGGCACCGTCGATGGTGTGCGTTGGATCAATGACTCAAAGGCCACCAATGTCAACTCATGCTGGTATGCCCTCGAGGCAATGCCCGACACAAAGTCAACCATCCTCATCCTCGGCGGTAAAGATAAAGGTAACGATTACTCAGAGATTTTGCCGCTGGTCGAGCAGAAAGTCAAGGTAATCGTGGCTATGGGGCTTCACAACGAGAAGATCGTCGACTACTTCAACGGCCACGTCGATGCCGTCATCTCGACCGACTCGCTGCAAGAGGCCGTTGACACATGCCACATGATGGCAGAGAAAGGTGACACCGTGTTACTCTCGCCCTGCTGCGCATCGTTTGACCTGTTTAAGAGCTATGAAGACCGCGGCCGACAGTTTAAGGACGCCGTCAGACGCCTGGCAGACTCCGCTGACTCGACAGATAAGCAGTAATATCTTTCTCCGATAAACATATCTTTCTCCGTAATCTCACAGATGAAACAAGATCCGTATCAACCGACACCCGCCACCGGCACCGATAATCAGCCCCGCAAGGCCGACAAATATATCTGGGCCATCTATCTCGCTCTACTCGCCATCTCGGTGGTCGAACTTTACAGCGCCTCGTCACGCGAGGTGCAGGCGTCAAACGTATTCGGCCCGCTGGTACGCCACGGCATGATGCTGCTCTTTGGCTTCGGTATCACCTTAGGACTGTCGCGCATGAAGTTCAAGTGGCTCATCCCGATGACCAACCTTATCGTGATCGTCGCCCTGTTTATAGGTTTCTACGTCATGTTCAAGGGGCAGATCATCAACGGTGCGCGACGCTCGATGTCACTGTTGGGTATCAGTCTGCAATCCTCTGAGCTGCTTAAACTTGCCTGCGTGCTCTTTATCGCCAAGACCATAGCGTTTAATCAGGAACGCGGAGGCGTGACCACCAAAGGAGTGATATATTGCGCGGCGTTCGTGCTGCTGTGCAGCTTTATCCTCTTCTCGCAAGGACTCACCAACACCCTGCTGCTGATGGGTGTGTCGGTGTCGATGATGCTTGTGGGCGGTATCCAGTGGAAAAAACTCGGATACGTCATTGTCGCCTACGGCATAATCGGCTCGGCCGGCATGATTTACAAGGCCAACATGGCCCATGAGGAGACCCCCGGCGAGACTGCCGTCATCGTGGCCACCGGCCAGAACAGCAAGGGTGAGGCGCAGACCACCAACCGATTCACCACACAGCTCAACCGAGTCGAGCGATGGCTCGGGGTCGGGGACTCTATACCCAAGTACGCCCAGCCGATAACTGCCGAGAACCGTCAGGAGATGTACTCATATATGGCTCAGGCCAACGGCTCGTGGCACGGTGTGCTCCCCGGCAACTCGCGCGAGACAGCTCGCCTACCCCTGGCATTCTCTGACTATATCTACGCCATCATCGTCGAGGACTGGGGCTTTTTAGGCGGATTCATTCTACTCTGTCTCTATCTCTGTCTGTTGGGGCGCGCCGGGGCGATCGCAGCCCGCTGCCGCTCGGCATTCCCCACCCTGCTCATCATGGGTATGGCGGTGATGATCGTCTTGCAGGCACTGTTTCACATGGCCATCGTCACGGGGGTATTCCCGGTATCGGGTCAACCGCTACCGTTGATATCTAAGGGAGGGTCATCAATACTTGTCACCTCGATCGCATTCGGCATCATGCTCTCGGTGAGCCGCTCGGCCGCCAATGTCAACGACCGCCCCAAGGTGATAAAGGCCGAGATCGCAGATCTCCCCTCGGGGATGACAGCCGAGAACCCGCTGCTCTGAACCGACAGACATAAACAATCACAGATAAACAGTTAAAAATGAAGATACTGATTTCCGGCGGAGGTACCGGAGGACATATATTTCCAGCGCTCTCGATAGCGAATGCGTTGCGCAGACGCGACCCCGAGACAGAGATACTCTTTGTCGGCGCGTTGGGGCGCATGGAGATGGAGCGCGTCCCCGCGGCGGGATACCGCATCGTCGGGTTACCCGTGGCCGGGTTTGACCGCAAACGTCTGTGGCGCAACGTCAAGGTGCTGGCCAAGCTCTGGAAGAGTATGCGCATCGCCCGTAAAGTGCTGCGCGAGTTCAAGCCCGACGCGTGTGTCGGTGTGGGCGGTTATGCCTCGGGCCCGATGCTCAAAGAGGCTCAGAAAAAAGGGATACCCACCCTGTTGCAGGAACAAAATTCATACGCCGGGGTTACCAACAAGCTGTTGGCCAAGAAAGCCACGGCCATCTGCGTGGCGTATGACGACATGGAGCGTTTTTTCCCCGCCGAGACCCTCATCAAGACCGGCAACCCCGTGCGCCACGAGATCACATCAGCCGACACCCCTCATGTCGAGGCCCGCAAACAGCTCGGCTTTGATGCCGACCGCCCCTTGGTGGTGGTTGTCGGCGGCAGTCTGGGGGCGCGTACTATCAATGAGGCGATGGTCGCTGCCGTCAAGGAGATACTCCAGGGCGATGCCTCGGTGCTGTGGCAGACCGGCAAACTCTATGACAGCGAGTGTCAGTCATTTGCCGCTCCACTGATAGAGAAATGGGGCCCGGAGCGGTTGCAGGTGATGCCGTTTGTCAGCCGCATGGATCTGGTCTATCGCGGTGCCGATGTGATGGTATCGCGCGCAGGCGCCTCGACCATCAGCGAGATACAGCTCACCGGCGTACCGTCGGTGCTGGTGCCGTCGCCCAATGTAGCTGAGGATCACCAGCGTAAAAATGCCGAGGCTCTCGCATCGCGCGGCGCTGCCGTGATGATCCTCGACAAAGATTGCCGCAAGGATCTGGCCCGCGCCGTTGTGGATCTGCTCAAGGATGAGAAACGACGCCAAAGCATATCCGAGAAGGTGCTCGCCATGGCCCTCCCTGACGCTGATGAGAAGATTGTCGACAAACTGGTCGAAATCACAACCGCTTAACTATACGACTTTAGGAGATGAAACAGCATATATACTTTGTAGGCGCAGGGGGTATCGGCATGGCCGCCCTCGAGCGTTACTTCCTGTCAAAGGGGTGCAACGTGGCCGGATATGACCGCACACCCACCGAGTTGACCGAGGCCCTGGTTTCAGAGGGAGTCACCATCACGTTTACCGATGACCCCGACACGATACCTGCGTCGTTTCGCGACCCCGATGACACATTGGTGGTCTATACCCCCGCGATACATGATGACAACCGCATCCTCAGTTGGTTTCGCGCCAACGGCTTTGAGGTCGTCAAACGCGCAGTCGTGTTAGGTATGATCACCCGCGAGAGTAAGTCGCTTTGCTTTGCCGGCACACACGGTAAGACCACCACATCATCTATGGCCGCGCATATCATGCAGACCGAGGGGACAGGCTCAAACGCATTTCTCGGCGGCGTGCTGCGCAACTACGGCTCAAACTTCCTCCTCTCGGCCACAAGTCCCTATTCGGTGGTCGAGGCAGATGAGTTTGACCGCTCGTTTCATCAGCTCACCCCCTATATAGCTGTGATCACCTCGACCGACCCCGACCATCTCGACATCTACGGCACAGAGGAGGAGTATCTCGAGAGCTTCGCCAAATTCACCTCACTGGTTACCCCCGGCGGTGCGCTGCTGCTCCATACCGATCTTACCCTTAAACCGCGCGTGCAGCCCGGGGTTAAGGTCTACACCTACTCACGCGACAAAGGAGACTTCCACGCCTCATATATCCGCCATGGCCACGGGGTCATAACCTTTGACTTTGTCTATCCCGACGGTATTATACGCAACATCCCGCTCGGTGTCCCCGTTGATATAAATATCGAGAACGCCGTCGCCGCCCTGGCTGCCTGTTGGCTCACCGGCAACTTTGACGCGGCATCGGCGCGCGAGGCTGTCAGCACATTCATGGGTGCCGAGCGCCGCTTCCAGAAAGTTTTTGAGGATGACACCCGCGTCGTCATTGATGATTACGCACACCATCCCGACGAACTGCGCGCCTCGATCTCATCGATCAAGGCCCTCTATCCCGACCGTCGGCTCACCGTTGCTTTCCAGCCTCACCTCTACACCCGCACGCGAGATTTCGCTCACGGATTTGCCGAGGCTCTGTCGCTGGCCGACGAGGTGATACTGCTCGACATCTACCCTGCACGCGAAGAGCCGATACCCGGCGTCACCTCACAGATCATCCTTGACGCGATAGATAACGAAAAAAAGTGTCTGATTTCGCTCAAAGACTTGATTCCCACAATAAAAAACCGTAACTTTGACATACTTTTGACAGCCGGTGCCGGCGACATAGGCGCCGAGATGCCGAGCCTTGTCAAAGAACTCAACAATAACCGCTGACCGTCAACCCCCGCCACAAGATGACCAAGAAGAGCGTCATACGTTGCCTGCTGGCCCTGCTGATCGCCGCATATATCGGCGTGGCTGTCGTCATGGCCAATCAGGCCGCGCAGGCCGCCCGCTGCAAAGGGTTTGACATCCGCATCGTCCAGGCCGAGGGATCGCGAAATTTCGTCACCGACGCCGAGGTGCGCCGTCTGCTGCATGAGTGGAAACTCGATGACACCGACCGCCCCGCGGCATCGATCAACCTGCAGAAGATCGAAGATCGGCTCTGTGCCGTCGACAACATAGAGAGCGCGCTGGTCGAGCGTATGCCCGACAACACCATCCGCATGACCATCGTGCCGATGATACCGGTGGCGCGCGTATTTGACTTCAACGGCGGCTCATACTACATCAACCGCGACGGCAAACGCCTGACAGCCAACGCCCGCTATCATATCGACGTGCCGGTCATCTCGGGCAACTTTGACGACTCGCTCCACCGCGCCGACGCCCTCATCCCCCTGATCGAGTATCTGCACAACGACTCGGCATGGAATGCCATCACCTCGCAGGTAATGGTCGACCGGGTCACCCGCGACATCATACTCGTGCCGCTCATCCGCGGCCATGTGGTCAACCTCGGCGACACCTCGGCGATACCCGACAAGCTCAACCGCGTGATGGCAATGTATCACAAGGTAATGCCGATGAAGGGGTGGGAGTATTATGACACCATCTCGGTGAAATGGGCCGGCCAGGTCGTGGCCACCCGACGGGTAAAATCGATACCCGAACCCGCCATCCGGTTTGATCAGGAGGGGGAGATTGAGGAGGAGGATATAAACTCGATGCTCATCGCCACCGACACCGACACCACGGCGGTCAACCGTTGATAAATCTTTTAACCATTTGACAAACTCTAAAAAAACTTCTTTCACAGATGTCTGAACGATATATAGTTGCCATAGAAATCGGCAGCTCCAAGATACGAGGAGCCGTGGCCGTGACTGATGAATCGGGCATGGTCGATGTCATCGCCGCCGAAGAGGAGAAACTCATTGACTCGGTGCGCTACGGCTGCATACAGAATGTGGATGTCAGCAACGCCATCCTCAATATCTGCGAGCGTCTTGAGGCATATCCCCGCCTCAAAGACGCCACCATAACGGGGGTATATGTGGGTCTCGGGGGGAAATCGCTCTCAAGCCGCATAGTCGAGGTGTCGACCACCCTCCCCGCCGAGATGGAGATAACCTCACACCTCATCGACGACCTTAAGGCCAAAGCGCAGGCACAGATCGACAACTCGCGCGATGTGGTTGATGTCGTGCCGGTGCGTTTCACCGTTGATAACAAGGTGCAGAACAATCCCGTGGGATCTTACGGCCAGCAGCTCGGCGCACGCATGACTGTCGTCAGCTGTATGCCTCAGATCAAGAGGATGCTGCGCCGCGTGCTCACCGAGCGCATACAGCTTGACATCAACGGCTATATCGTGCGCCCGCTCGCCGAGGCAGCCATGACCCTGACCGACGATGAGCGCCGTCTGGGGTGCATGTTTGTCGATTTCGGCGCAGAGACCACCACGGTGGCTATCTATAAGAACGGTGCGCCGGTCTATCTGACTACCCTGCCGATGGGGTCGCGCAACATCACCATCGACCTGACCTCGCTCAATTATATCGAGGAACGCGCCGAGGAGATTAAGCGCATCTCGGGCAACGCAATGCCCCGCGAGGGTGTAACACACCAGAGTGCCGACGGTATAGACTACACGATGGTCAACAATTATGTCCACGCCCGCGCAGCCGAGATCATACAGAATATCCTCGCGCAGATGGAGTATGCCGGGCTCAAGGCAGCCGACCTCCCCGGCGGTATCGTCATCGTCGGCGGTGGCGCACGTCTCAAGGGATTCAATGACCTGCTGGTCAAGCAGAGCAAGATGAAGGTCAGGATGGGAGCCGTACAGGGCCCTGTACGCATCTCAGACGGTGCTATCCACCCCGCCGAGACTCTCGATGTGATCTCATTGCTGCTGGCAGCCTCAAAGCTCCCCGATGCCGAGTGCATCGACTTCCCGCAGGTCGAGGAGACTCAGCCCGCCAACCGCGGCACGTCATACGAGGATATATACGGTGACGATGACGATGATGAAGAGGATTCACGCATCGGCCGGGCTGATGACGACGATGATGACGAGAAGCCCCGCCGCAAAGATAAGGAGAAACAGAAAGAGAAAAAACAGACCCGCAAGAGAGCATCTGACGATGACGACGATGATGACGACCGCGGCAGCCATACCTCGATATTCACCCGCATTAAAGAGCGTCTCTCTGACGTGTGGGGAAATGACGGCGACGACAGTTTCAAATAATCATATTTCAAATAATTAGATTTTGAAATAACCATCCAAGCACAGCATAATCAATGACAATCGAAGATATAGACCAGACCTCGTCATTTGTCGGCGGGGCCAGACAAGAAAACATCATAAAGGTGATCGGCGTAGGCGGTGGCGGCAACAACGCCATCAGCCACATGTTTGAGCAAGGTATCAAGCATGTCTCGTTTGTGATCATCAACACCGACCGTCAGGCGCTCAACAACTCGCCCGTGCCCACCCGTGTACTCATCGGCAAGGATGGTCTCGGCGCGGGCAACAACCCTGAGGTGGCCCGCGAAGCCGCCGAGGAGAGCGCCGAGGAGATCGCCAAGCTCTTTGACGATGAGACCAAGATGGTGTTCATCACCGCC
The DNA here is from genome assembly GCA_947175215.1 of uncultured Porphyromonadaceae bacterium. Taxonomy (GTDB): domain Bacteria; phylum Bacteroidota; class Bacteroidia; order Bacteroidales; family Muribaculaceae; genus UBA7173. Next base: position 1,134 of record CAMWLR010000043.1, on the reverse strand, counting down.
GGTATGGGCGGCGGCACCGGTACCGGCGCTGCCCCCGTGGTGGCACGCATCGCCCACGAGAAGGGGATGCTCACCATCGGCATCGTCACCATCCCCTTCCTGTTTGAGGGTAAGAAAAAAATTCTCAAGGCACTCGACGGTGCCGAGGAGATGAGCAAATATGTCGACGCGATACTGGTGGTCAACAACGAGCAGCTCACCGAGATCTACTCTGATCTCAACTGGATGAATGCCTTCGGCAAAGCCGATGACACCCTCACCGATGCCGCCCGGTCGATCTCTGAGCTGATCACCTCTGACGGGTATATGAACCTCGACTTCAAGGATGTCAACACCACCCTCAAGGATGGCGGCGCAGCCATCATATCGACCGGTTACGGCGAGGGTGAGCACCGCGTCACCAAGGCCATCAACGATGCCCTGCACTCGCCTCTGCTCAAAAACCGCGATATCTTCGGATCAAAACGTCTGCTGTTTAACCTCTATTACTCACGCAATGCCGAGCCCGAGTTTGCCATGGGCGAAGCCAACGAGCTCACCTCGTTTATCAACAACCTCGATCCCGAGGTAGATGTCATCTACGGTATCTGCTTTGACGACTCGCTGGGCAACAAGATCAAGATCACCATCCTTGCCGCCGGCTTTGAACTCGTCATCAAACCCTCGGCAAAACAGACCGAGAAAGGACATAAGATCGGCGCCGGCAAGCATCAGCAGCCACAAGGTAAATGGAGCCCCTTCGGCGGCATGACCAAAGAGGAACCGGCAGCCATTGCTCAGGCGGCCGCCCGTGCGTCAGACAACGATGTGATCAAGGATATTTACGGTCCTGACAAGGTCGACGACATAGAGCGCGACCGCGCGGCCTCAAAGTATATCGTCCTCTCGCCCGAGCAGCTTGAGAATGACGAGGTTATCGAGGCTTTTGAGAGCACCCCGGCGTTTAACCGCGACAAACGTCAGCTCGAGATTATGCGTCGCACATCAGCGCCGGCTCAGCAGGCAGCGGCCAATACACCCGCGCCCGCTCCCCAGGTCAATAACGAGACCGGCAGCGGCGTGACACCCGCTCCCGACCCGTCGCAGTCAAAGATCATCAATTTCGAGGATTAAAAAAGAGGTGGCGTAAAAATC
>CAMWLR010000042.1 GCA_947175215.1 uncultured Porphyromonadaceae bacterium | reverse complement strand
TGACCACTCTCATTGAACATCATCAGTACAAAGCGCCAATCAATATTCTCGCGATAATTTTCTCCGAAATAGCCTATCGCTTTTCTGAAAGAAGAGTCTGCTGCCATGTAATCCCCTTTGGCAAGATACATCCCGATCTTACGATTAAATATTTCGCCCAGAGCCAAAGAGTCATCTTTCTGTGTATTATGCAATACACTATCCATCAAGACTAGGGCATCATCGGTTTGACCCTTTGAATTCAAATAAACCGCATAATATCTCTTTACCTCCCTAACCATATTAAAATGCCTGACAGCCGCATAATAGATGTTACTCAAATTTGCATGATATAATACTGAATCAGTCTTATATACTGGCTCAAAGTTCAACATCAACAACTTCTCAGACCTGGCCATTAGCAATGTATCACAGGTTTCATACGACAGATCCCGAGCTGTGATAGCATCGGTCATCGCAGCTTTGAAATTGTTATCGTGGTATAATCTGTAATAGCTCCTTAATATCAAGGCCTCAGCTAATCTGCGTCTATAAGAATTATGTCCAAAATAACCGACAACACTGTTGAGCAAGGCGTCGTTTTGGGGATATTCTCCCCGGCCCATAGATAAACGTAACTCAAGTAAGTTAAAAACATTCTCTCTTTTTATATCCCCATAAGTACCTCGGGATATCGAATCAAACATGGCAGTAAGCTCCTGTATATCAACTACACTATCATTTAACTGCTCCTCAATCTTGGCCAGACGGCGGTCGACCTCATTCTCGCGGTGACAGCCCGCGAGGAGAGGCAACAATATGATCAGGATAAACGGGAAAATTCTGATCCAACGCTGTATGACCGAGTCCGTAAATAAGGGATGTCGGTTGCTTGGTTGCTTGGTAATCATTGCCATCTGCAGTCATAGAGATTAATATTGAAACCATGTTACCGGTTTTGCTCCATTGCGTATTTTGCCACTGCAAAAATACAAAATAGCGGATATATAACAAAAAATATATTATAACAAATAAACCAAATATAACAATATATGATGTAGTATCGGGCGATCAGTCGGTGGCGCTGACGCCATCGACCGAGAGGAGGCGCCCGGTTATCTCGGGGAAGCTGTCGGCGCGCATTGACAGGGTCATGCTGCAGGCGTTATCAAATGTCTGTGACAAAATCTCCAAGTCGGCTGATTTTATGACTTTCATAACATCATTCATTGCCAGGTAGGGAAACGTGAATGAGAATGTTTCTTTTTTGTGGCATTGGATAATCTCACCCTCGGCAATCGCGAGACGTGCAGCTTCGCGGTATGCGGCTATCAGGCCGGGTGTTCCGAGCTTGACACCTCCGAAATATCTGACGACAATGATGACGACATCGGTCAATTCGGCAGAATTAATCTGTCCCAGGATCGGTTTGCCGGCCGTTCCTGACGGTTCGCCGTTATCTGACGAGAGGAAATCGAGTCTGTCAGCCCCCAACATAAAAGCCCAGCATACGTGACGGGCATCAAAATACTCCTTTGAGATGCGCTTCACCTCATCGCGCGCCTGCTCGCGGGTTGTCACGGGGATGGCGAAGCTGATAAACTTACTCCGTTTCTCGGTAAAAACCGCTTTGGTCGGGGCTGCAAGTGTCAGATAACCGTCCATAAATCAATCTCCAACAGTAAAATCTTTTTGGCGGACGAAGGCATCGATCATAGACCCGGGAGTGACATTAATTACCTCTACCCCCTCACGGTCGGCATACTCCCTGATACGATGGTATGATCTGAACGCTATCATCATGCTCTCAAGTACCTCGTGCAGCGGATGGCGCACATACTCGCTGCGTATCCTCGTGACCTCGCGCTCATCCTCTTTATAGAAGTGAGGCTGCACCGACACCACCTCGTTGTTGTCGTTGACCGAGAGTGTCGAGAGCCATGAGTGATCGGCACCGAGCAGGTAAATCTTCTTGTAACCGAGCCATAGGGCCGTCATAATTGCCGGGACGAGGACATTGCGGGGACGCGGCATGCCGCAACGCAACCCGAACATCATATTCTCAAACCATCCGAACCCCTCGACAGCCACAAAGTTAAATGTCTCGATCGTGAGCTGCCTGTTGTCAAACAGTCGCCGGGCCTTGCCTCGTGCTACGGCAGGGATCAACAGGGTCATCTCGAAGTCAATGGTATTGAGATTGGCAATAAGTTTACTGACATTGGGGTCACTGTCGGCCTTGTCAAAAAAATGAGGATCGGCCAACACGTAATAATCAGGCTTGACAACCATGAACTCCGGCGAATTGGCAAAAAAGTTAACAGCCATCGTGTCAGCCCGTTGCAGACACCCCATATCCCTCTCGAGATTACTCTTGAGCGACGGGCCGTTGCCTAAAATCAATATCGGGCGCTCGCTGTCCCCGTCACCGATAACCCGGCGCAGACCACTATGGCCTGACTTTACGGCCATGCGCAGGCAGGTCGCGGCGGTCGAGCCGAGAGCTGTTGCAAACCACGAAAGTCGATCAGCGATAGATTTTGGCATTGATGTCTGTGATCTTAATTTTGTGCAAACTTAATAAATTTAGGGGAATTTTCATCCCCGTTTCATAGAAAAATAGTAAATTTGCCTCCTCATAAACCCGACAATGTCAACTACTGATGTCATAAAGATAGATATAGAGGAGGTATTGCGCCAGAGACTCCCCCGGATGTCAAAGTTTATTCCGAGCTTTGCGGTGGAGTGGATCAAACGTACCATCTGTCAGGATGACCTCAACCGTATTCTCGATGAGAACCGCGGCCTTGAGGGTGCTGACTTCTGTCGCGGGGCATTGAAGTCGCTTGACATCACTGTCGAGGCTCACAACGAGGAGCGTCTCCCCTCGCCTGACAAACGGCGTGTACTGTATGTGAGCAACCATCCATTAGGCGGACTTGACGGAATGGCCCTGATAGATTATGTGCAGCGACGTCATGGCGGAAAAGTTTATTTTGTGGTCAACGACCTGCTGTCGGCCGTAAAGCCGCTCGAGGGGGTCTTCCTGCCGATCAATAAATTCGGCAAACAGAGCCGCGATGCCGTCCGCGCGATCGACGAGGCGTTTGCCGGCGATGACCCGGTCATCATGTTTCCGGCCGGATTGGTCTCACGCTACCGCCGTGCCCCGCATCTTAATACAGCCAACCGCAAACGCATGGTGGCAGATCTGCCGTGGAACAAGATGTTTGTCAACAAAGCTCACCATTATAAGCGTGATGTGATACCGTTGTTTTTTACCGGCAAAAACTCACAGCACTTCTATAACATGGCCAATCTGCGCCGTCATCTCGGTATAAAATTCAATTTCGAAATGATCTACCTGCCGGGAGAGATGGTCAAAATGGCCCACAGCAAACTCGGCATCAAGTTTGGCTACCCGATCTCATGGGAGAAACTCATGCCGGGGAAAGACGCCGAGGGATGCGCACGCTCGATCGGCACTTATATCTATCATATAGATGTCGTAGACCACGACATGTATCTATCAGCAGCTGATGCCGATAAGCCCGGCATAGCTCAAAATTCATAGACTAATCCCGATGGCTGAAACAATAATCGACCCTGTATCAACCGACCTCATCATCGCGGAACTGACACCCGACCGGATGCTCCGCAAGACAAATAAGGGGGGCAACGAAATTTATGTCATAGATGCCCACAATGCGCCGGCAACGATGAGAGAGATCGGCCGTCTGCGCGAAGTCGCATTCCGCACCGCCGGCGGCGGCACCGGCAAGAGTTGTGACATAGACCGATATGACACCATGACACCCCCCTGCCGACAACTAATCGTCTGGTCACCCGAAGACCGCGAGATCATCGGCGGTTACCGCTTTATTCTCGGCAAGGATATCAAAATGGAGGACGGCGTGCCGCGCATCGCCACCTCTCACATGTTCAGATTCTCTGACGAGTTTATCAGCGATTACCTACCCTCGACAATAGAATTGGGCCGGTCGTTTGTCAGGCTCGAATATCAGTCGTCACGTGCCGGGGCCAAAGCGATCTTTGCCCTCGACAATCTGTGGGACGGACTGGGAGCGTTGACTGTCGAACATCCAGAGATAAAATATCTGTTCGGCAAATTCACCATGTATCCCAGCTATGACAGCGAGTGTCGCGATATGCTGCTCCACTTCCTCAACAAGCACTTCCCCGACCCTGACAACCTTTGCCGACCCTACAACCCCATCAAGACATCCTGCGATAACGAGAAACTCGACAAAATGATCCCCGGCAACGACTTCAAGGAGGATTACCTGATACTCAACACGGCCATACGTCAGCACGGCATAAATATCCCACCGCTGGTCAACGCCTACATGAGCCTAAGCCCGACCCTCAAGGTATTCGGCACGGCGATAAACGATGAGTTTGGCGATGTCGAGGAAACCGGTATCTTCCTTACGATCGCCGAGGTCTACGACGAGAAGAAAAACCGCCATATAAATTCTTACCATCCCGAAGAGGAACATCACGGCCCGATATGATCAACAATGCCCTAAAAATTGCAACCTGCGTCCTTACCCTCATGACCGGTTGTCTGCCGCTCTCGTCAGCAGCATCAGACAAAACCGATAGTGCGGTCAGTGAGCCATTCACGCTTGAGGGGAAAGCCGAAGTCCTCTTTGCCGCCGGCAACGGCGATTTCGCCCCCTATTACATCGCCTCAAACAATCACGGCATACTCACCCAGAGCAAAGATGCCCTGCTGAGACTGTCGCTCGATAAAAAGACTGACACTTCGCGGCGTTTCAGCTACGGGTTCGGTATCGATCTTTTAACCGGCTATACATCCTCAACCGATTATCTGCGCTACTCGCCCGACTATACGCCCGATGCCGTGCCTGTCGCCGACGGGTGGTTTATCCCCCACCCCGAGCACCCCTCGCGGATATGGTTGCAGCAGCTCTACGGCGAGATACGATACCGCGGTATATTCGTGACCGTCGGTATGAAAGAACAGTCATCGACGCTGCTGAGCCACACATTGTCGAGCGGCGACCTCGTGGAGAGCGGCAACAGCCGCCCGATACCCGAGGTCAGGGTCGGATTCAACGACTTTCAGAATATCCCCTTTACCAAAGGGTGGGTGCAGATACGCGGTGAGATATCTTATGGCAAGATGATGGATAACGCATGGCTACGCAACCATTACAACTACTATAACAGCCACCTCAATCAAGGCGCTCTCTATACCTATAAACAATGTTACTTCAGGTCAAAACCGTCTGAACGGTTCTCGGTAACATTCGGGATGCAGGTGGGTGCGTTTTTCGGCGGCGAGACCAAATGGTATGACCACGGCCGACTGACCGATGAGCGGAAGTTCTCAAAAGGGATCAAACAGTTCTTCAAGATGTTTATCCCCACTGACGGCGGTCTGTCATATTATTCGGGAAGCAACCTTGGCAGCTGGGACTTTATGTTCCGCTACCGCCTCAACAACGGCTCTGAGATTAAGGCTTACCTGCAGAAACCGTGGGAAGACGGCTCGGGTATCGGATTTCTCAACGGGTTTGACGGCGTATGGGGGTTGCAGTTTGTCAATGCCCGCAAAGGCATCGTCAGTGGTGCGGTGATAGAGTACATCGACTTCACCAATCAGTCAGGCCCGATACACTGGGACCCCGATGATGCTCCGGGCACCACCGTTACAAACCGCGCCGAGGGTGCAGACGATTATTATTATAACCACGAGTATAACTCTTATGCCAACTACGGCATGGCTATCGGCTCACCCTTTATGGTTTCACCTATCTACAACACCGATGGTTATCTGCACTTTGCGGCCAACAGACTGCGCGGATTTCATGTCGGTATCGAGGGTAACATCACATCAGATCTCTCCTACCGGTTGCTCGGCGGTTACCGCAAAGCATGGGGCAGCGGTCATATACCGTTCCGTCTCCCCAAAGATGATACCTCATTTATGATCGAGGCAGCCTATCAATGTCCGATGGTCAAAGGTCTGGCTATAAAGGCAGCCTTTGGTCTCGACCACGGCAAACTTTACGGCAACACTGCCGGTGGAATGTTGACCGTGTCATTCAACGGCCCGATTAAAATCCGCAGATAACAATGAGAACTCGACATATCATTATTCCCGCCCGGCGGGGCTTACAATTGCTGTCAGTCATTTTCGCCCTGATCATTTCGGGGGGCTTGCTCAACATGTCATGTACTCACAACAATGGCGACATAGGCAGGTGGTTCGGTACATGGCAAGTGATGGATATAGCCACCGACGGCACTCCCGACCCGGAGTATGATGCCAACTGTTTCTGGGAATTTCAGAACGACATCATCAAAGTCGTTATGGTCGGTCCCGACGGCTATGACCGCGATATATATTACTGTATCGGCACATGGCAGGAAACGTCTGACAACACCTTGACATTTAACTTCACCCACAGTGATGACAGCGGTGATCTACTGTATAAACCGTTCGGCATCATGCACTTCCCGTCTGACGCCCCTTTCACCCTCACTATTACCGAGGATAAAGGTAAACAGCTGACGTTGAAATATGTAGATCAGAATACATCAACCGAGTATTCTTACCAATTGCAGAAACGCTGATCACGGCCACAACCCGCTATCATCCAACCTCAAATCGCACAGCCACTATGCCACGCAAAATAACTCACGCACTTGTCACCGGTGCCGACGGCTTTATCGGCTCGCATCTCGTTGACCTGCTGCTCAGTCAGGGTATCAAGGTGAGAGCTCTCAGTCAATACAACTCATTCAACAACTGGGGATGGCTCGAGGGTAACAAGCACCCCGATCTCGAGATAGCCTGCGGTGATGTCAGGGATGCCGCATTCTGCCGGCACATTGCCAAAGATGTAGACACCATATTTCACCTGGCTGCATTGATAGCTATACCTTACAGCTATGTTGCGCCCGAGAGCTATGTCGACACAAACGTCACCGGCACGCTGAATATCTGCCAGGCTGCAAAAGATCTCGGCACCGATCGTCTTATAGTGACATCGACCTCTGAGGTGTACGGTACGGCTCAATATGTACCTATTGACGAGAAGCACCCGCGTCAGCCACAGTCACCATACTCGGCAACCAAGATCGGCGCCGACGCCATTGCCAAGAGTTTTTACAACGCATTCGGGCTGCCCGTTGTCATCGCGCGCCCCTTTAACACCTACGGCCCGCGACAGAGTGCGAGAGCAATCATCCCCACCATTATATCCCAGATAGCTAACGGCGCGCGCAGCATCAAAGTCGGAGATCTGTCACCAACTCGCGACTTTAACTTCGTCGAAGATACCTGCCGCGGATTCCTTGCCCTGGCTACGGCCGACGGCATCGAGGGTGAAGAGATAAACATAGCCACCGCCACCGAGGTATCTATGGCTGATACCCTCTCGCTGATAGCCGAACTGATGGGGGCTGATGTCGAATATGTCGTCGACCCCGAGAGGCTGCGCCCCTCAAAAAGCGAGGTGTTCAGGCTCTGTGGCGACAACACCAAGATAACGACCCTGACACCGTGGCGTCCGCAGGTGTCGTTGCGCGAGGGATTAGCCCGCACGATCGCCTGGTTTACCGACCCCGCCAATCTCGCCAAATATAAATCGGATATATACAACCGCTGACAGATATGAGAGAGCTAAGGATTCTCTTTCTGGGGGGAGCTAAACGGGTCTCGATGGGGCGTAAGTTTATCGCCGCCGGCGAGAGGCTCGGCTTAAATGTCACTCTATATAGCTATGAGTTGTGTCATGAGGTCGCGATAGCTGCCGTTGCCAAAGTGATCATCGGGCGTAAATGGTCAGATCCGTCGATACTTGACGACCTGCGCAAACGCTGTCTCGAATATCATATTGACCTCATAATACCCTTTGTCGACGGCGCTGTCGAGATTGCGGCCCGTTACTGTGAGCAATACGGAGCAAAATCAGCTCCGGTCTCTTCGTCCCGGTTGGCGGCAGTCATGTTTGACAAAGTCGCGGCTGATAATATTTTCCGTGAGGCACAGCTCCCCGTCCCCGCCAGAGAGGATTTTCCTCTGATTGCCAAGCCTCGACATGGATCAGCGTCAAAGGGTATCATAGTTATCCCCGATCAAGACATGCTCGATCAGCTCGATAATAGAGACGATTACCTCATACAACAATATATCGACCCTCGACGTGAGATAACGGTCGACTGTTATGTATCGCTCGCTGGCGAGATAATCGCTACCGTCCCACGCTACCGCATTGAGACTCAAGGCGGAGAGGCATCCGTGACTGAGACATTCTATGACCCTGCTGTAATTAAACTTGCCCGCGAGACCCTTGCCAAGACCGGACTGAGAGGGGCGGTGACTATACAGTTGCTGGAAGATATGCGCGATAACAGGCTCATGCTGATGGAGATTAATCCACGTCTCGGCGGTGGTGCGGTCTGCGCCTGTCGGGCCGGGGCTGACCTGCCCGAATTTATATTGAGGGATCACCTCTTGCTCCCTCTCTCTCCCTGCGATGACTGGAAACCGAATATACGCGTATGCCGCTATTTCGATGAAATCGCTTTTGACATGAATCACAAGACTGATGAATAAAGATAAGGTTATAATTATCGCCGAAGCCGGTGTCAACCATAACGGCGACTATGGCCGCGCCGTCGAGATGATCGCGGCTGCCAAGGAAGCCGGGGCAGACTATGTGAAATTTCAGACCGCCGTGCCTGAACTTGTTATCTCGACCGTCGCCCCCAAGGCCGAGTATCAGAAGGAAACAACCGGCAATGCCGAGAGTCAGCTTGAGATGTGCCGCAAGATACATCTCAAACTCGATGATTACGCCCCGCTGGCACGGCTTTGTGAGGAGGCAGGCATCGGTTTTATGTCAACCCCGTTTGACCTCGTCTCTATAGATTGTCTCTATCCCTTAGGAATGGATTTTTGGAAAATCCCCTCGGGGGAGATCACCAACCTCCCCTATCTGCGTAAGATAGCCTCAAAGGGCGGTAAGGTGATACTCTCGACCGGTATGTCAGACCTTGATGAGATCAGTCAGGCTATGGAGATACTTATCTCCGGAGGGATTGCCCGCCAAGACATCGCTCTTTTGCATTGCAACACCCAGTACCCCACCCCGATGCGCGATGTCAACCTCATGGCAATGCAACAGCTCAGGTCGCTTGACCCGGGCATGGTCGGTTACAGCGACCATACGGTCGGGATCGAGATACCTGTCGCCGCCGTCGCTCTCGGTGCTCAGATCATAGAGAAACATTTCACTCTCGATAAATTACTCCCAGGGCCAGATCACCGCGCTTCGCTCGATCCGCGCGAACTGGCCGAGATGGTCAAGGCCATACGCAACATTGAGTTAGCCAAGGGTGACGGCATCAAGCGTGTATCTGACTCTGAGCGCCCCAATATCGTGGTGGCCCGTAAAAGTATAATCGCCGCCCGCGACATCAAACGCGGCGAACTCCTCACCGAGGAGAATATGACGGTAAAGCGCCCCGGTAACGGCGTTTCACCCATGCTGTGGGATAAGGTCATCGGCACGCGTGCCGCGCGCGATTTTGCCGCCGACTCGCTGATCGAAATTTGAAAGATCGCCATGGACGATAATCAGAGATATTCAACTGAGCCGGTCGGCCCGCTCAAGACCGTAATGGCCGGAATACGCACCCGTCTCGCGCCGAAATACGGAGATGGGGAGGCACGCGAAATGACACGCATAATTTTTGAGAATCTCAAAGGTTGGACACCGGTCGACCTGGCCATACGTCAGGATGAACCTATAAGCGGTTTTATCGCGGCTAAGGCCGATGAGGCAGTCGCTCGTCTGCTCGATGATGAGCCGATACAGCAGATCTTCGGCAACGCCAACTTTTACGGGATGAAGTTCAAGGTCACCCCCGACACTCTCATCCCGCGCCCCGAGACAGCCGAGCTGGTAGACATAATTGTCAAGGATAATCAGGGGCGTGATCTAAAGGTGCTTGATGCCGGAACGGGGTCGGGCTGCATAGCTATCGCGCTGTCTCGCAATCTGCCGTTTTCAGATGTCACGGCCATTGATGTCAGTGACAAGGCGTTGGCCGTGGCAGCTGAGAATGCCCGTAATCTGCATACGTCGATTGATTTCGAGAATGTTGACATCCTCACTCTTCCGGGTAAGTTGGCAGGCTCACATTTTGACCTCATCGTAAGCAATCCGCCGTATATCACCGAGAGTGAGAAAGGGGCTATGGATCGTAATGTGCTCGATTTTGAACCGGCCACGGCTCTGTTTGTCCCTGACGATGACCCGTTGAAATTTTATACCCCTATTCTTAAAGCCGCCGCAGGCGATCTGCTTAACCCCGGCGGGAAAATATACTTTGAGATCAACCCGCACTACGCCCCGTCAATCGCAAAAGAGGCCGCCGCGCTCGGATTTAACGAAGTAAATATAGTAAGAGACACCGATGGCAAGGAACGCTTTATCTCGGCCCGCAAAGAGAATGACTGAGGAATCGGCCCTGCAACGGCTCGAGACACTATGCGTCGCTGCCGAGCGGTGTCGCCATGAACTCTCAGAGAAACTCCGCCGCTGGGGATTCATGGGCGATGATGCCGATAAGATTCTCGACTCGCTCGAGAAAAGACGTTTTTTTGATGACAGCCGTTTTGCATCGGCTTATACCCGCGACAAGCTGCTGTATAACCGTTGGGGACGTCTTAAAATCATAATGGGTCTCAGAGAGAAACGTATCGACAGGTCGACGATCGATGAGGCCCTTGATGAGATTGACGATGAGGAGTATGAACGGGTGGCCACCGAATATCTCACGACAAAAGCCCGCACCATCAAAGAGGGGTTCACCTATGACGGCCGCACTAAACTTTACCGTCAGGGCATCCACCGCGGGTTTGAGGCGTCACTGGTCGCCCGCATCGTCAAATCACCTGACACATGGCCTCACAAAGAAGATGACGAGGACGAGGAATATGACGAGGATTGAACTTAGCGCTATCTTATCGGCATGGTTCTGAGAGATAAAATCTTAGCCGGCTTAAAATCTCTGCGTCGCGGCGCCGGTGATCTGTCGCGCATCTTCTTCCCCGTTTGCTGTCATGTATGCCGCAAACCGCTTGTCGAGGGTGAGCAGCTGCTCTGTCTCGACTGCATGACTAAAATCCCTCTTACAGGCTTTGACCGAATACCGTATGACAATCCGCTGCACTATCGTTGCGTCGATCTCGATTGCAAGATTGATAAAGCAGTATCATTCTTCTATTATAAGAATGAATCGGCTTACAGCCGGATGATACGCGATGCCAAATATTACGGTAGGCCCCAAATTAACCGCACGCTCGGGCGCATCTTCGCCACGCACCTGCGCGCAACCGGATTCTTTGACGATATCGATTTAATCATACCCGTGCCGGTGCATTGGGCCAGACGGTTAATGCGCGGATATAATCAGACCGAATATATCGCCCGGGGGATTAGCGAAGCTACCGGGATACCCGTGGTAGGCAATCTGATTGCATCGCGATACCACCGGTCTCAGACCTCACGAAAAGCAACGGAGCGCCGTGAGGCACTCCGCGATAATTTCAAGGTTATCAGGGCTGACCAGCTGACCGGTAAACATATCTTGCTTGTCGATGACGTGATCACCACCGGGGCGACCATTCTGACTTGCGGGTCTGCGATTTACCGGGCTGCCGCGATCGAGAGACTGTCAGTACTCTCTCTCGGGGCTGCACGTCTCGAACGGTAAATGCTATCAGAGCCGCAGCGTCTCAAGTACCCGGTTTCCCTCAGGGCTGCCGGTCAAAAAACGGTGACTTTGAGGATGCCGACACCGGTATGGCGAAATATAATGCACAACCGTCGAGCAGATTGAGGCGTTGAGCCGCTATACCGGCCGAATACATCACGCGTGTATCCACCCTCAGGTCAGCAGCCGTGGCCACCGCCGACCCTAACGCGATACCGATATCAGTGGGATTAAACGCGCAGGGAATCTGTGCAGGCTTATCACCGCAGGTGGGGAATCCGCAATGACCGCAATTGAGTCCCATCGGGCGGATATGAGTGGCTATTATCACCACACAATCTGCTTTAAGTATATTGACGCCGTCGCGCTTGAACACCGGACGCCCGGTCTCGTCATACAGCCGGGCCATCTCCTCTGACAGCCGCACAATATCATCGCCCGTCAGCAGACAACACTCAAGTAAATCGAGGCCCTTGGCTTTAGGGGCAGTACGGGCAGCTGTAAGCATCTGGCGGCCGACCGCGATGACGCGCTCGACCCGGCTGTCTCGTTCATTAATAATCATAGATGGATATAATTGATCTGATTATCAGTCAATGATCAACATCGCGTCGCCGTATGCGCCGAACTTATACCCCTCCTTGACTGCTTCCTCATAGGCTTTCATGACCAGTTCGTAGCCGCCGAACGCACACACCATCATGAGCATGGTCGAGTAAGGCATGTGGAATCCGGTGATAAGTGCGGTGCTGACGGTGAAGTCATACGGCGGGAAGATAAACTTGTTTGTCCAGCCTGTGTAAGTCTTCATGTGGCCGCCCATGCTGACAGCGCTGGCGATACCGCGCAGTGTCGATGTGCCGACGGCACATACCTGCTTGCCGTTATCCTTAGCATGGTTTACCATCTCTACCAGGCCCTCGGTTACTGACATATCCTCAGAGTCCATACGATGCTTGGTGAGGTCCTCGACATCAATCTCGCGGAAAGCGCCCAGGCCGCAATGCACCGTCAGGAATCCTTGCTCAACGCCTTTGATCTCAAGACGTTTCATCAGCTCACGGCTAAAGTGCATGCCTGCCGAGGGAGCGACCACCGCACCCTCGTTACGCGCGAAGATTGTCTGATATGCCGCGGCGTCCTCCTCATCGGGTTCGCGGTTGATATATTCGGGCAGCGGAGTCTGGCCTAAAGCATAGAGTGCGCCCTTAAACTCCTCGTGTGATCCGTCATAGAGAAATCTCAATGTACGGCCTCGCGAGGTTGTGTTATCAATAACCTCAGCTACCATCGACTCATCTTCGCCAAAATATAGCTTGTTGCCGATACGTATTTTTCGTGCGGGCTCGACCAGCACGTCCCACAGCTTATGCTCTGGATTAAGTTCACGCAGCAAAAACACCTCGATTCTTGCACCGGTCTTCTCTTTATTGCCATAGAGACGGGCCGGGAACACCTTGGTGTCATTGAAAACCATCACGTCGCCATCGTTAAAATAATCAATGACGTTCTTGAATTCTTTATGCTCAATTTCACCTGTCTTGCGGTGGACCACCATCAGGCGACATTCATCTCTGTGTAAGGCGGGGGTCTGTGCAATAAGTGATTCGGGTAACTTGAACTTAAACTGTGAGAGTTTCATCAGTGGAAAATATTGTATGTTGTTGACGTTCGTTATATGATAATATGTCACGGCGGTCTTTACCACCGTCTTTTTCCTGAGAGATATATTCACCCGCAGGGATAACCACGGGGGGAGCTTTAGGGTCTTGAGACGGGACGGTTATCTCTGTGCGGTATATCCCGGCGACAGCATCCTCGACTGACTGACAGCACTCTACCTGATAATCGCCGACTCGTGTGCGGCGCAATCCTGACAGATGAGCACCTGACCCGAGGGACGCGCCGATGTCGCGGGCAAGTGCGCGGATATAAGTCCCCTTTGAGCAGACAATCCTGAGTGTCAGTGTCATATTTTCTCTGTCAAATGACATTATCTCAATCTCATCTATAACAAGAGTCTTGGGCTTGAGCTCAACCTCCTGACCGCTGCGGGCCATCTTGTAAGCACGTTTGCCGTCAACCTTGCAAGCAGAGTATGACGGCGGGATCTGGCTGATCGTGCCGATAAAATCCTTAAGTTTCTCCTCGATAAGCGGCAGAGTTATATGGTCAGTCGGCCATGTGGCGTCAACCGGCGTCTCAAGATCAAACGAGGGTGTGGTCTCGCCTAATTTTATTGTCGCCACATATTCCTTTACCTTAGACTGCAGGGTATCGATCATCTTGGTTGTCTTACCGAGACAGATCAGCATTACCCCCGTGGCAAGCGGGTCGAGAGTGCCGGCGTGACCGACCTTGAGTTTTCTGACCCCGTGAGCACGCACACGCGACAACAGCGCCCCGCGCAGTTTCTTGACCACGTGAAACGATGACCAACCCAACGGTTTGTCAACGGCCCAGATTTTCCCCTCTTGCAGGTCAAATCCGGTATTGGCACTGATGTCGTTAACCTCTTTCACAATTACCGGCAGAGTTCTCTGTTTTACCAACAGATGCAGATTATACCCACGATCACGCAATAGAGGGCAAACCATATCAGTTTACCTTTCTTGACTATCTCGAGCATCCATTTGCAGGCAAGACAACCCACGATGAATGACGCGAGGAAACCGATCAGCAGCGGCAACCACCCCATCTCAACCTGAGCGGACTGCTCGAGCATATCCTTGAAGTCGAGCAGAGCCTCACCCAAGATGGGGATAATCACCATGAAGAATGAGAACTGGGCGACCTGCTCGCGACGGTCTCCTATAATTATACCTGTTGCGATGGTCGTACCTGATCGGCTCAGACCAGGCAGCACGGCAATGGCCTGAGAGCAACCGATGATAAAGGCGTCATACCAGGTGATATTGCGTCCGCGGCTGAGCGCACCGGCCAATGCACCGGCCTGTGACTTAGAGGATGCCTTACCACCCCTGAGCAGATGATTTGAGAAATATGCAAATGTCAGGAGCAGGGCGGTGACGCAGAGACAAATACCTATGAGCGTCAGATTATTGCCTCCCCCCTCGTTAACACCAAAGAATTGCTCTACCTGAGATTTGAAGAGCACGCCCACGATACCGACGGGGATACACGACAGCAATATCTTCCATACATAGCGTGTATTATCATCGTTGCGCAGTGTGAAAAAAGAGGTACAGAGAGGCACAAACTCGCGCCACAATACGACAATTGTCGACAAGACTGTCGCCACGTGCAACACTACATTTAATTGCAGAGCCTCGTCACCGGGGAGATCGAGACCGAGTATCTCGCGGAATATCTCGATATGTCCGCTCGAACTGATGGGGAGGTATTCAGCCAACCCCTGTACGATACCTAAAATCAGTGCATCTAACCAATCCATTTATATAGACTGTTAAGTTGTGTAATGAATGAGTGTTTGTTTGTCAGGCGGCAGCACCGTTATTCTCGGCTTTAGATTCGGTTTTAACAGCCGGCCGCCGGATGATAGCGTAACCCATAAACAGAAATCCGAGGAATGATATTGTCGGTCCGACAACTATTCGGCGGGTACTGAAAATATCGGGGTTAAATGCCTCCTCGGTCGAACTGCCGCCAAGCATCAGCAGGAAACCGATGACAATCATGGCCGCGGCCACACCCATCATTATAAAATTATTTTTACCGAGAGGAAATTGTGAAGCCTCTTCTTTTTCAAGATTATCGTTTTTCTGTACTCCGACGGTCTGATAACCCGGTCGTGAACTTTTTATCTGTTGCTTTGACATTGAAACCTCAGTTATTAATTTATTTGTAACCCGTTATCTTGCGGGTATGACGATGTCACTCAAACATCTCGTCGTAATCAGCCCTGAGATAGCGGTTGGTGGCTAATAGCGAGGCTAACGCACATATAGCCATTCCCACTACCGGAATTACACCGAAGATTATTGATGCCACACCCCAGGGGAGTATCGACTCGATAGCGGCATCCCAGTTTTTACCCCAGGCGATCAGAGCCGCCAGCAGACCTGATGCCACCACCCCGGCAATAATACCCTGGATGATATTGGTGACGATAAACGGCCGACGGATAAAGCCGTCTGTCGCACCCACCAATTTCATCGTGTGGATGATAAATCTGCGGGAATATACGGTTAACCTGACGGTATTGTTTATGAGGACAAACGATATTAGCAACAATGCCGCGGCTATCACAAGCAAAACGGTGTTAAACATCCTCGCATTGCGGTTGAGGTTGTCGACGATCTCGGTATTGACCGATACCTCGTCAACTCCGTCCATATGGCTCCAGGCACTGACTATGCGGTTGATGCTGTCAGTATTGGCCCATTGACGCTTTACCCTGATGTCAAACATCGGGGCATAGGGATTGACCCCGAGCATCTCGACCAACGCCGGGCCGTCTGCGCCGGCCTCCTCCTTGAGGACATCCTCAGACGACAGATATTTATACTCTGAGATATAGGGGGCGTTGGCACACAACTGACGGAGACTGCCGACGCTCTCGGCAGCCACCGAATCACAAAGTACAACGGTAAAACCCATCTTCTCTTTCAGCTCCTTGTCAAGCGTGCTGAAAGCTATATTTATCGCGGCAACAAGCCCGAGGATAAACAGCACCAGCGTTACACTTATCGTTGATGTCACCCTGTCGCCTACCCCGGCCATGCGAGACTGATTCTTTTTCTCCATATTGTCGTGCAAAATTACAACATCATGAAGCCATTGTCAAGAGCAAAAGGGATTTAATTGTCTTAAAATTCCTAAAAGAGGGTCATTCGGCGAGGTCGCAGATAAGTGTGGCTGACGACGAGTCGCGCACAATCACCTTGACAAAATCGCCGGTCTTATAGTTTCCGCGGGGGAAGACGCAGGTCTTGTTTTGCTCGGTGCGTCCCACCCACTGATCTTTGCTGCGCTTTGACACCCCCTCGACAAGTACCTCAAACACTTTGCCGATGTCACGACGGTTAGATTCGGCCGACAGACGGTTCTGCAACGCAATCATGCGGTTGAGACGGTCTATCTTCACCTCCTCGGGGATATTGTCGGGCATCGTGCGCGCGGCCAATGTGCCCGGGCGCTCTGAGTACTTAAACATAAATGAGGAATCAAACTGCGCCTCCTCCATCAGCGACAGGGTCTGTTGAAAATCCTCCTCGCTCTCATCATGAAAACCGGTGAAAAGGTCTGACGACAGACCGCAATCGGGTATGCGACTGCGGATGGCGGCCACGCGGTCGAGATACCACTCTCGGGTATATTTGCGGTTCATCGCCTTGAGCACGCTGTTTGACCCGGACTGCACCGGCAGGTGGATATGATTACAGATATTCTTGTGAGCCACTATCACGTCAATCGTGGCGTCGCTCATATCCTTGGGATGCGAGGTGGTGAAGCGCACTCGCATATCAGGAGCTGCCTCTGCGACTAACTCAAGCAGGCGAGGGAAATCCACCCCGGCACCCTCGATAGTCTCATACTTGGCGGCTTCATCACCTTTATATAAATATGAGTTAACGTTCTGGCCCAGCAGGGTAACCTCCTTGAATCCACGCTCGCGCAGGTCTACGACCTCATTGAGGATACTCCCCGGTTCGCGACTACGCTCTCGGCCACGGGTGTACGGCACAATGCAATATGAACAGAAATTGTTACACCCGCGCATGATGCTTACAAAGCCGCTCACGCGGTTACCGGTGATACGCGAGGGTATCACATCGCGATAAGTCTCGGTTGTACTCAGTTCGACATTGATAGCTTTTTGGCCGGCCTCGACGGCGGCAAAAAGGTTGGGGAGGTCGAGATACGAGTCAGGGCCTGCCACGAGGTCAACCCCGTGGTTCTCTATCAGATTATCCTTAACCCTCTCGGCCATACAGCCGATGACACCGAGTATCAGTTTACCTGACTTTTTACGGCGCAACGATGCGAGGTATTGCAGCCGGTGCACGATTTTCTGCTCGGCGTTATCGCGTATCGAGCAGGTATTGAGCAGTATGGCATCGGCCTCCTCGGGAGTCTCGGCGGCGACATAGCCGTTGACGCCGAGTATCGATGCCACCACCTCGCTGTCAGCCACGTTCATCTGACAGCCATAGGTCTCTATGAATAGTTTCTTATCTTTTTCCATCTGAAAATCAATGTGCGTCACTCCTTTACCGGGTTTTATGTCGAAAAACACCCCAATAAATTTGTCAATGATGCACAAATATCCTAATTTTGCGCAAATTTACGAAAAAACCTGAAACCAATCAATCATGGCCTATGATTTTATCTCGGCTGCCGATGCGGCCGAAATGATTAAAAACGGTGATACTCTTGGTCTGTCGGGCTTTACTGCCCCCGGTAACCCCAAGAAACTGACCGAAGCCCTGGCCGAAAAGGCTGCCCGCGAGCATGAACAGGGACGTGAATTCAAAGTCAACATTTTTACCGGTGCATCGACTAACGATCATGTCGACGGTATTCTGGCACGCAATAACGCCATAAATATGCGCGCGCCTTACCAGAACACCCCCGACCTGCGCAAGCGTATCAACGCTCATGACACCCATTATTTCGACCGTCATCTCTCTGAGATGGCACAGGAAACCCGCTATGGATTCTACGGCGACACTGACTATGCAATCATAGAGGCTGCCGATATTGATGAGAACGGCGAGATCCTGCTCGGATGCGGTGTGGGTAATATCCCCACATACGCCCCCCGTGCCAAAAAGATTTTCATCGAACTTAACGAGGCTTTACCCAAATCCCTGATGGGTATGCACGATATCTATGTTCCGGCTGATCCACCTTATCGTCGTGAGATACCTATCTTCTCACCCAAAGACCGGGCCGGACGCCCCACTCTCAAGGTTGACCCCTCTAAGATCGTGGGTATCATCAAGACAAACTCACTCGACGGCGTCAAAGCATTCACCAAGCCTGACGAAGTCTCTGAGCACATCGGCGCAAATGTCGTCAACTTCCTCATCTCTGAGTATCGCAAGGGGCGCATCCCCAAAGAGTTCCTCCCCCTGCAGAGCGGTGTAGGTAATGTGGCCAACGCCGTGCTCCACTATCTGGGCGTGGATAAGGAGCTCCCCAACTTTATGATGTACACAGAGGTCGTGCAGGACTCGGTGCTCGAACTGCTCCGTCTCGGTAAGTGTACCTTTGCCAGCACCTGCTCGATGACATTCTCTGACGAAGTCGAGAAACAGCTCTTTGCTGACATGAACTACTTCCATGACAAAATCTTGTTGCGTCCGGCCGAAATCTCAAACAATCCAGAGATTATCCGCCGACTCGGCGTGATTGCCATGAACACCGCTCTTGAGGCAGACATATTCGGCAACGTTAACTCGACACACGTGCTGGGTACACGCATGATGAACGGTATCGGCGGCTCGGGTGACTTCACCCGCAATGCCTACCTCTCGATATTCTCTTGCCCGTCAGTCACCAAAGAGGGCCTCATCAGCAATATCGTACCTCACGTATCTCACGCCGACCACTCTGAGCACTCGGTTGACGTTATCATCACCGACCAGGGTATCGCCGACCTGCGCGCTAAAGATCCCGTGCAGCGAGCAGAGACCATCATCGAGAATTGCGCACACCCTATGTATCGCGAACTGCTCTGGGATTACCTCAAGCTCGGCAAAGGTGGTCAGACCCCTGTCTCGCTCAATGCCGCGTTTGCATTCCACAAGGCATTTGCCGATCACGGCGATATGCGCAAGACCGACTTCTCTCAGTTTGCCTGATCACAGGCTATCGAGATCACAGTTATTTATAACAATCTGATACCAGGGACGTAACACCCGGGGCAATGACCCGAGGCGTTACGTCCCTGCCATCTGGAACACCTCTCGCGATGAACATTTCAGCTTTACGGCAGAAGATCAAACCATGGATGCTGCCTATCGCAATGATTATCGGCATCCTCTTTCACGAATACATACATTATATAGCCTTCCTGTCACGGTATCTTATCTTTATCATGCTGCTGATCACATATTGCAGGGTGAAGATAAGCGACTTTCATACAGGTCCTTATATCTGGTGGCTGCTTGGTTGCCAGATTCTCGGAGCACTGGCTGCATATCTGGTAATCAGACCTTTCTGCGAAGACCTGGCACAAGGTATCTTTATCTGTATCTTCTGCCCGACGGCTACAGCAGCCCCGGTAATCACGGGCATGCTCGGCGGATCAGTATCAAAAGTTGCCACCTACTCACTATTCAGCCACGTAGCGGTCGCTCTGCTGGCTCCTCCCATGCTGTCATATATGGAACCAGAGAGCGGAATCACGTTTGCCGGCTCACTTATATCTGTAAGCGTCAGCGTTTTACCGCTGATACTCGGCCCGTTGGTACTCGCTTTCGTCATGCAGCGGTTTACACCCAAGACCCACTCGGCCATAGCGACCCATCAGGGACTGTCATTCTATATATGGGCCTTTGCGCTGATCATTGTGGTGGGCAACTCGGTGAGTTTCATAATGGAGCAACCGGCCGAGAAGATTCCAGAGATTATAATGTTAGGTGCGGGGTCATTGCTCGTCTGCCTACTGCTCTTTGCCGTCGGACGTAAGATAGGTGGCAGATTCGGCGACAAGATCTCTGGTGCGCAAAGTCTCGGACAGAAAAACACCGTGTTGGCCATCTGGCTCGCGCTGTCATTCCTCAACCCGGTTGTATCTGCGGCCCCGGCGGCTTATGTCGCGTGGCACAATACCGTCAATTCATATCAGATATACCGGCATGTGCGCATCTCTCGGCATCAGCGAATTTGTCGGCATGAGCGCGGTAAAAAATCCTGATCCTCAGTCAACCATCAGGGTACGGCAGTTTGTTATAATAATATAACGAACTAACCGGCAATAATTGAGTATGGACAGTATGTTCAACACATTGATGCAGATGCCCCTATTCCGCGGAGTATCATACCACCAATTGTCAGAAGTGCTCGGCAGACACCCTTTCCACTTCCTGAAATATACCGATAATCAGACCGTCATATCGGCCGGCGATCTGTGTACACACCTCTCGACAGTCGTGTCGGGTAAGGTGAGAATGGTCATCGGCAGTAATGACAACAAGGTCAGAGTGTCGCAGACCCTTGAAGCGCCCGAACCTATCGCTCCGGATTTCTTTTTCGGCAAGACCACCAGCTATCCCGCCACCGTCACAGCTGACGGTACGTGCGGAATAATGCAGATCGAGAAGAACGATTTCATCAAGATAATCAACTCAGACAGCATCTTTCTGTTTAACTATCTAAATATGCTGTCGATGAACGCGCAGCTTTCGACTGAGGGTGTGTTGGCACTTACCTCAGGCGACCTGAAGAAGCGCATCGCATACTGGATCATCTCCCTGACACAACTCAATGCACGTGATATAACGATGGAGTGCCGCCAACGCGATCTATACTCGGTGTTCGGCGTACAGCGTCAGTCACTCACTTCAGCCCTCAATGAAATGAAACAGGCAGGTATACTTGATTACACCCCCACGAGGATAGACATCACTGACCGCCGCCTGCTGATCGACCTGTTAGAATCATGAACCTACCAAAATATAGGCTTGATTTCTCTATATTAATATCTATAT
>CAMWLR010000041.1 GCA_947175215.1 uncultured Porphyromonadaceae bacterium | reverse complement strand
AACGCAGAAGAGCCGTCCTCGGGGTGAGGACGGCTCTGGTGGGGTTATGTGGGCCGGGGGGATGGCCCGTCAGCGCGGGGGCTGATTATTTTGCGATTTCTTTGGCTACGGTAGCACCGCGGGTAACGATGTAGAGCTGGCCGGCAACGGGGTTGGCGACACGGATACCCTGCATGTTGTAGTAAACGGCGGGTGCCTGGTCAGCGGCTGCCTCAACAGCCTCGATGCCTGAGGTGGGTGTACCGGTAACGGTGATCTTGGCGGCTACTGAGGGATCGTTGCTGCGGACAAAAGTTACCTTCATATCCTTGAGTGACTCAGAGACGCTGAAGTTTGTGGGTGAGTTAAGCCATGAGTTCATCTCTTCGTTGAGGACAACGGGAACGGTCTCGTCTGCGGCCATGCCTTCGTAACCCTCGGCACCCCAGCTTGTGTTCCAATTATCTTCGGCGGTCTTGATCTTGAACGATGTGCCCTCCTCTACGAGCGAGAATGTGAACGTGTAGGTGTCACCGTTTTTGGTCATAAGGTAGTCGGAATCGTTGGGATTCCAAGAGTTGAACGAACCAACGAGCACCAGGTCCTCAACGACAACCACTTCGCCGGCCTGAACAACATGGAGCGAGATGGTGCCGTCCTCGGCAAAGGTGACGGTCATGTCATAGAGACCGGGAGCGAGTACCCATGCGCCTACCTCACCGAGAGCCATGCGGGCGGGAACGGTTGCCTGACCGTCAACGAGTGCAATCTCCTCGCCGTCGGTCAGAGCGCCGATGCGTTTTGAAGCGTTAACGGTGTCCCAGTCGCCCTGAGCGGTGAGGAAGCTGAAGTTGGCAGAACCCTCAAGCTCAACGCCTGAGATTGAGAATGAGTTGCCGTCTTTGGTGAGGGCGGGGGCTGTCTGGGGAGACCATACCGACCCCTTGATAGAACCCACGATATAGAGGGCGTCGGGAACGGTCACAACGACAGGTGTGCCCTGGCCTTTGAACTCGATGGTAGCAGCGGTGGGATCATAAACGATGGTGAACTCGCCGTTGAGTGTGGTTGACGAGTTGCTGCCGGGTGCTACGTTGTAAACCTGATTGGCCTGGGTGATGCTGGCGCTACCGCCGTTCCAGTCGGTCTGATTGTTGCAAGCGGGGTCGCTGCAGATCTTGATACCGAAGTTACCGGGCTGGATGGTTGCGGTGACTGTCCAGGTGCCGTCGGCCTGTTTTGTCATAGCCTGGGTCGACCATGATGATACACCGAAGATATCACCGTGGATACCATAGTAAGTCTGAACTTCCTCAGATGAGGCTGTGGCGCTGATAGTGGTCATGGCCTCGTTTACGGTGTAGATCCACTTGCTGGCGTTGTCGGGAGCTGATATGTCAGCATCGCCTGATTTGAGGTTAGCGGTCTTATCGGCGCTCCATGAGCCGTCGAGACACTTGGCTCCGGCGTTGAAGCTGTCCCAACTACCTTTGGCTGACGAGATCTTGAAGCCACCTTGTGCGGTGAAGGTGTAGTTACCGTTCTCGAGTTGCACTACGAGAGGATTCTGAGGGTCCCAAGCAGCGGGAGCACCGTCAACAGAGCCACCGGTCACATACAGCTGTGCGCTTGCGGTCAGAGTAGCCAGACCGGCAGCGAGCATGAGTAAAGTTTTTTTCATGAGATTGTTTTAGGTATTAAAATATAAGTAGTTGTTTCAGTTCATGGTATCATCCCCGTCGGAATGCAGGGGAAATTCGGGTCAAAATTACAAATCTTTTTGTTTCCGCAACATAAAATATCGAAACAAATTCAAAATTTAACAATACTTAACACATCAAAGGGTGTCTTGATTGTTGTATTATCGACATGGCTATGATATGGTTATGATTAAAGAAATTTTTCGTTATTGAGGTTTGAAAAGTCAGAAAAGTTGCTTAACTTTGTAGCCGAGTAACAAGGTTGACTCAATATTACAACACTACATATTTTCAATATCAAAAATGAACAAGATTGATTTAACTCAGTACGGTATCACCGGTACTCCCAAGATCTATCACAACCCCTCGTGGGACGAACTGTTTATCGACGAAACCAAACCGGGTCTCGAGGGCTTTGAGAAGGGCCAGGAGACCGAGCTGGGCGCCGTAAACGTAATGACCGGCATCTACACCGGCCGCTCACCCAAAGACAAATTCTTTGTTGAGGATGAGGTATCAAAGGACACTATCTGGTGGACAACCGACGAATACAAGAACGATAACAAGCCCATCACCCCCAAGACATGGGATGCCCTCAAAGAGATCGCCGACAAGGAGCTCTCTGACAAGCCCCTGTATGTTGTCGACGCATTCTGCGGCACCAACAAGGACACCCGTCTGGCAGTGCGCTTCATCATGGAGGTAGCATGGCAGGCTCACTTCGTGACCAACATGTTTGTACGCCCCACCAAAGAGGAGCTCGACAACTTCACCCCCGACTTCGTGGTGCTCAACGCCTCTAAGGCTAAGGTGGAGAACTGGAAAGAGCTCGGCATCAACTCTGAGACCTGCGTGGCATTTAACCTCACCGAGAAGATGCAGGTGATCATCAACACCTGGTATGGCGGCGAGATGAAGAAGGGCATGTTCTCGATAATGAACTACTATCTGCCCCTGCGCGGTATGGCCTCGATGCACTGCTCGGCCAACACCGACATGAACGGCGAGAACACCGCCATCTTCTTCGGCCTCTCGGGCACCGGCAAGACCACCCTGTCGACCGACCCCAAACGTCTGCTGATCGGTGACGACGAGCACGGCTGGGATGACAACGGCGTGTTTAACTATGAGGGCGGCTGCTATGCCAAGGTCATCAACCTTGACAAAGAGTCAGAGCCCGATATCTACAAAGCTATCCGTCGCGACGCGCTGCTCGAGAACGTGACCGTCGACGAGACCGGCAAGATCGACTTCGCCGACAAGTCTGTCACCGAGAACACCCGCGTGTCTTACCCCATCGACCACATCGAGAAGATCGCCCCGGGCAGCCACGGCCCCGCCGCCAAGAACGTAATCTTCCTGTCGGCTGACGCATTCGGCGTGCTTCCCCCCGTATCTATCCTGACCCCCGAGCAGACCAAGTATTACTTCCTGTCGGGCTTCACCTCTAAGCTCGCCGGCACAGAGCGCGGTATCACCGAGCCCACCCCGACATTCTCAGCTTGCTTCGGCGCAGCATTCCTCAGCCTCCACCCCACCAAGTATGCCGAGGAACTCGTCAAGAAGATGGAGAAATCAGGCGCCAAGGCTTATCTGGTCAACACCGGCTGGAACGGCACCGGCAAGCGTATCTCGATCAAGGATACCCGCGGCATCATCGACGCTATCCTCGACGGCGCTATCCTCAAGGCTCCCACCAAGCAGATACCTATCTTTGACTTCACAGTTCCCACCGAGCTCCCCGGCGTAGATCCCAAGATCCTCGATCCCCGCGACACTTACGCCAACCCCGAGGAATGGACTGTTAAGGCCACCAAGCTCGCCGAAATGTTTATCAACAACTTCAAGAAGTTTGAAAACAATGAGGCAGGTAAGGCTCTGGTAGCTGCCGGCCCCCACCTTTGAATCATAAATCGACCGTGACCCGTCTCACGGTCAACGCATAATCACTGTCTGAACGGCCGATGCGGGTATCCACCCCGCATCGGTTTTTTTTATTCCCGTCCCTGCGGATCTACACCGCGCGGATCTCCACCAGGGGGGATATGAGCCGCGTTTGATAGAGAAACGGATGTTTGATAGAGAAATATATGGCTGTGTCGGGGGAAATGCGTAACTTTGCAGTCGGTAAAAAGAGTTTTAGATTTTTCAACAGTAATTGCTGCTATGAGTTTTTTTGATGTTAGCATTCTCTGCCCGGGAAACACCTCGTTGGCGTCGACACTGATGCTGCTGTCGTTTGTGATCGCTGCGGGTATCTTTATCGGCAAGGTTAAGATCGCAGGGATTTCGCTCGGCGTGACGTTTGTGCTGTTTGTCGGCATCCTGATGGGCCATTTAGGGTATATGGTAGACCCTGAGGTCCTGAAATTTGTCAGGGAATTTGGTCTGATATTGTTTATCTTCGCGATCGGTCTGCAAGTGGGCCCGGCGTTCTTCTCATCATTCAAGGAGGGGGGGATCAGGCTCAATATGCTCGCTGTGCTGGGCGTGTTGCTCAACGTGGCCATCACGGTGATTATCTTTTTTGCCGACGGCGAGACCAATATCGAGGCACTCGTGGGTGTCATGTCAGGCGCGGTGACCAACACCCCCGGTCTGGCAGCCGCCCAGCAGTCACTGACCGGCACACCCGAGGGTGTGGCTGACGCAGTCAACATGATGTCAATGGGTTACGCAGCGGCTTATCCGCTTGGCGTCATCGGCATCATCATGTCAATGCTCCTGGTCAAATTTATCTTCAGGGTCAAGGTCGACGATGAAATCAAACGCATGGAGCGCGAGGCCGAGGATGCCACGGCCAAGCCCTATCTTGCATCTATCGAGGTGACCAATCAGCTAATTAACGGCAAGACACTGGTGCAGCTGCATCAGATCATACATACAGAGTTTGTGGTGTCGAGGCTTATGCAGCAAGACGGCACCATAATCATCCCCAAATCAAGTACACAGATCAGAGTCGGCGACCGCCTGTATGTGGTGATGACCGCCACAGATCTCGAGAGCTTTGAGAGCGTGGTGGGCCCGTCGGTAGAGATGGATGACGCCAAGTGGGAGGAGGTTTCGCCCGAGAGCGTCGTCAGCCGCCGCATCGTCATCACCCGCAGCGAATATAACGGCAAGAGCCTGGCCGACCTGCGTCTGCACAAAGGTTATAACCTCAACTGCACCCGCGTCAACCGTGCCGGCGTCGACCTGCTGGCCACCCCGGGGTTGCGCCTGCAGATGGGAGACCGCATCACAGTCGTGGGCGACCTCAACGACATCGACCGCCTGGCATCTAAGCTGGGCAACTCGATGAAACGCCTCAACACGCCCAACCTTATCACCATCTTTGTGGGTATCCTGTTTGGTATCATCGTGGGCTCGATCAATGTCGGATTCGGCATGAAACTCGGTCTGGCAGGCGGTCCGCTGGTTGTGGCCATCTTCCTGAGCCGGTTTGGATATAAGTTCAAGCTCGTCACCTATACCTCGTCATCTGCCTCACTGATGCTGCGCGAGTTAGGCATCTGCCTGTTCCTCGCCGCAGTCGGCATCGGCGCCGGAGCAAACTTCGCCCAGACCGTATTCAACACCACCGGCATGTGGTGGGTGATCTGGGGATTCATCATCACCTTCGTGCCGCTGATGATCACCGGCTGTATCGGGCGCGGAATCTTCAAGATCAACTATCTGACACTCATGGGTATGATGTCGGGCGGATACACCGACCCCCCGGCCCTGGCCTACGCCAACAACTCGACCGCGTCAGACGCGCCGGCCGTAGCTTACTCGACCGTCTACCCGCTGACAATGTTCCTGCGCGTAGTCGCCGCCCAAGCCCTCATCCTCTGCTTCACCTGATCCCCTCCCCTACCTCTCTCCTCAACTCAATTCCCCTCTCCCCCCCTCGTTTATCCTTAAATCTCCCATGGATTTCACGGAAAACACAAGCGTGTTATATGAATGATTTTTTTGGAATACTGAAAAGGTTTGTACCGCCTTATAAGAAGTATCTGGCGCTCAATATATTGTTTAATATATTGTCGGCCTTCCTGACACTGTTCTCCTTTGCCGTGATCATCCCGATTCTCGAGATGCTCTTTAAGGTCAAGGAGGCGACATACTCTTATATGGCGCCCGGCTCGGCATCTCTCAAGGATGTGGCGGTCAATAACTTCTATTACTACACCCAGGTTGCGATCACCGACTACGGGCCGGTGATGACACTTGCGCTGCTGGCGGCGCTGTTAGTGGTTATGACCGGACTAAAGACCGGGGTGACATTCCTTGCGTCATATTTCATAATACCGATGCGCAACGGCATCGTGCGTGACATCCGTAACTATGTGTTTAACAAGATGGTGGCCCTCCCCATCTCATTCTTCACCCAGGAGCGTAAGGGTGACGTGATGGCCCGCATGACAGGCGACGTGGCCGAGATCGAGAACTCGATAATGGCGTCGCTCGATATGATGTTCAAAAACCCGATCATGATCATCGTCTGCCTGATAATGATGATTGTCATCTCGTGGCAGCTGACTATCTTTGTGCTGATATTGCTGCCGTTGGCCGGCCTGATCATGGGACGTGTGGGTAAGCGCCTCAAACGCCAGTCACTCGAGCAGCAGAGCCAGTGGGGGCTGCTTATGTCAAACATCGAAGAGTGTCTGGGCGGCCTGCGCATCATCAAGGCGTTTAACGCCGAGGAGAAGATCAAAGGGCGCTTTCACCGTGAGAATCAGCTGTTTTATAAGCTGTCAAACCGCATTGCACGCCGCCAGAGCCTGGCACACCCGATGAGCGAGTTTTTAGGCACGCTGTCGATAGCCATCGTGTTATGGTTTGGCGGCATGCTGATATTGACCGGGACATCGTCGATGAACGCCGCCTCATTTATCTACTACATGGTCATCTTCTACTCGATCATCAACCCCGCCAAAGACCTCTCAAAGGCGATGTACTCGATACAGAAAGGGTTGGCGTCAATGGAGCGCGTAGACAAAATACTCAACGCCGATAACCCCATCAAAGATCCCGAGAATCCCCGCAGTATCGACAACCTCAAAGGTAATATCAGTTATCGCGACGTGACATTCAGCTACGGCAACAACGAGGTGATACATGGCGTAGACCTCGACATCCCCGCCGGTGCGACCGTCGCCCTGGTCGGACAGTCAGGGTCAGGAAAATCGACCATGGCCGACCTGCTGCCACGATTCTATGACGTAGACAAGGGGTCGATAACCGTTGACGGTGTCGACATACGCGACATGAAGGTGCATGATCTCAGGGCATTGATGGGTAACGTCAATCAGGAGGCAATACTGTTTAACGATACTTTCTACAACAACATCACATTTGGCGTCGAGGGTGCCACGCTCGATGAGGTCAAGGCTGCCGCCCGTGTGGCTAACGCCGATGACTTCATCATGGCCACAGAGGATGGCTATGACACCAATATCGGAGACCGCGGTTGCCGTCTGTCAGGCGGTCAGCGTCAGCGCGTTTCCATTGCGCGCGCAATCCTCAAGAACCCCCCCGTGCTAATCCTTGATGAGGCTACATCGGCTCTTGACTCTGAGAGCGAGAAACTCGTGCAAGAGGCCCTCGAGAGATTGATGAAGGGCCGCACCACGCTTGTCATCGCCCACCGTCTTTCGACAATCCGCAATGCCGATCTGATATGTGTGATGCACGAAGGCCGCATAGTCGAGCGCGGCACACACGATGAGCTGCTCAAACTCGGGGGCTATTATTCACATCTTGTCGAGATGCAGAATCTGTGAATACAGTTATCCTGAATGCATTCATGATAACATATTACCGCTTAATGGCAGTTTAAGAATAATAACACACAGGTTAGGGTCTTATCTCATACCGAAGCCTAACAGACGGTCATATCTGTCGCCAGGCGCGCGATAATAGACATAGATGGTATACTCGTTGACCGTCTGATAATGGTCACCCTCGATGGGGGCAGTGAAAGCCCGGGGTGATCCGTCAGGGAGAAAGAGATATTGGTAATTGTAAGCGCCCTGCTTGAGCAGCAGCAGCTTCTCGTAACGCAACTCCTCAGGGTTATACTCCATCCGCGAGGTTGAGTCAAAACCGCGCAGCATAAAGTCACCGTCGAGATATACATCGCCGTCGGGTATGCGCAGCATATCGAGTGTAAAGAGAGTCAGGACATAGTCAGCCTCGGCATCTGAGTTGTCAGAATTATATTCACGGATGAAATAGCGGCCGTGCTGGGTGCTGTCATATTGATACGGGCGGTGTACACGTGGCTTGTCTGTATTGACTATATGATAATATCGGGGGGCGTGAAACTCGATATGGTCGACACCCATCCCCGGATATAGGTTATTGACCGTCTCGATGCGACGGTATTCGTTGCCGGCCGGGAAGATAAGGGCCGGAATATGCTCATAAATGAGGCGTGTGCCCATCATTCGCGAGGGGCGGTCAAGTATCACCCGGTTATCTTCGCGGCCGTTCTGCGCCACGACAATGCGCAGATCGGTGTTAGGATCACGTATATAGGTGTTGCGGGTGTCGATATCGAGCGATAGTTGCTGATGCGAGGCATTATAATCGATGTCTGTGCTGGTGGTGATCGACCCGCCGACGTTAACCGCTCCCTCATGCACCATAAACCTCACCTGCAGCATAGTGTAATCAGGGTCATCCTCGGGATAGACTCTCAGCAGGTAGTTACCCGAAATGCGGAAACGATATTCGTCATTGGGGAGGGTTATGTTGTAGTGGACGTAGTGAGTCGTTGTTCCACGCGAAAAAGTATAATCATTAATATCAGCGTAATTAAAGCCGTCAAACACCTCGGCATCGACAAGCTCCTCGGGTTGCCACAACGCCGAGCAATGGATGATTGAGTATCTTAGATAATTCCTATCCTCACCTAAAATATCAAAACCGATGATAAGACGATCGGTGCCGTCGAGGGTAAGCACGGGCGGGGCAATCCGATTACCCTCTATATTGACCGTCAGAGAGCGTATCGAGGAGTCAAAGATCGTCGTTGAGGTATCGATCTTATCTTGGGCAGTAACCGCACTGAGAGCGCCTTTTAACAGCGTTAGCGTTAATAATATAAGCCTGAGCGACCTGTTGTTCATTTTATCAAAATATCTTGGTGAGGGGTGATGGACACTACCAGACAATCGGGCTTTTACCGTGAGCCGACAGATAGGCGTTTGCACGTGAGAAATGGTGATTGCCGAAGAATCCCCGGTGAGCCGAGAGCGGCGAGGGATGAGGAGATGTCAGTATAAGATGCTTAGACCGGTCTATCAGCTGCGACTTACGTATGGCATAGCTCCCCCATAGTATAAACACAAGATTATCGCGGTCACGCGACAGACGGGCGATGACCTCGTCAGTAAACTGTTCCCATCCCTGTCCCTGATGTGAGCCGGCCCGGTTTGCCTCGACCGTTAGGGTTGCGTTGAGCAGCAGTACCCCCTGGGCAGCCCATCGCGAGAGATCTCCATCAGTGGGAATCGGCGCGCCGGTATCATCGCTTATCTCCTTGAAAATATTGACAAGAGACGGCGGCATCCTGACACCGGGGTTGACAGAGAAACAGAGTCCGTTGGCCTGTCCCGGGCCGTGATAGGGATCTTGGCCAAGTATTACGACCTTGACCTTATCAAAGGGACAGCTGTCAAAAGCCGCGAAAATCTTACCGGCAGGTGGGTAAACGGTCGAGCGCGCGTAACTGTCTCTGACAAACTCTGCGGTGTGTCTGAACTCGGGCGTATCAAAGATGTCTGCCAGTTCGGCGTGCCAGCCGGGCTCGATTCTAACGTTCATTTTAACGGCAAATATAATGGGGGATTATAAAACGGTGGTAATAAAAACGATGATTATAAGTGGTGTTTACAAAACAAGCCCGTCCGCACGATGCGGGCAGGCTTGTTTGCGGTTTATAATCTGTTGTGATTATTTCTCCATGATGGTGACGCAGCGGTCGAGAGTGAGGCACTTGTCGCCAAGGTCAACACGGTTGCCGTTGTTGATGGTAGCCTCGAGCTGGCTCTCGGCAACGCCGTATTTGAGCAGCTGAGCCTTCACGCCGTTTACACGGTTGTGACGCAGACGGGTGTTGATCTTGTCGTTACCGGTGTAGTTATCAGCCCAACCGGTGAGAACGTAAGTCTTTTTGGTATCCTTCATAACGCTGGCAACTGACTGGAGCACCTTGCGGTCAACTGAGGTCAGAGTGTAAACGTCGCAGGGATAGTAGATGGTAGCGAGGGGAGCTTCGGGCACTTTCTCTACGACCTTCTCAACGGGACGGTTGAGGCAGTTGCGGAGCTGGTTCTCAAGGTCAGCGATGCGGGCATCAGCCTCGGCCAGACGTGCGCGGTACTCGTCGCAGTTCTCTGCGGGAGGACATACGGGAACGATAGGAGCGCTCCAGTCGGTCTTGTTGAACTTGTAGGTAGCGGTCAGCAGAGCCTCGCCGATCTTCTGGGTTTTGCCCCAAGAGTCAGAGTGGTTAGAGATAGCGGTGGCACGGAGATCGAGACCGAGAGCAAAGTTCTTGGTGATGTTGAACTCCTGGGTAAGACCGGCGCGGATAGAGATCACACGGTCGTGAACGTTGTGCCAGGTTGCTTTGGTCTGACCGGGCTCAGCATATTTGGTCAAAGTCCAGTTGATACCGGCGCCGGCATAGATATAAGCGTTATAAACGCGGCCGGGGTGATAGCCACACCACCAGTTAGTGAGATTCAGCATAACGTCAAATGACGGGCCGAAGTAGTTCTGCTTGGTCTTGTAGTATTTGCCGTCATAGATCATCTCATCGGGACGAGCACCTACGTTAACGTCGTTAGTAATTTTGGTAAGACCTTTTACTGAGAGGAAGTCGGCACCGACACGTGCACCCAGAATGGGTGAGAACCATTTGCCGACATAGAGAGAAGCAACGGGAGCGAAACGGTCGCCGAAAGGACGCTTGCTATCGTCATCGGTGAAGCCGACTGATACACCACCCTCGCCCTGGATAAACCAGTTGTCTGAGAACTTGTTGAAGAGATAGCCCTGAGCGGGATCTTCAACGTAAGTTACTTCCTGAGCGTTCTGAGCAACTGCGGTGCCTGCAAGAAGAGCGCAGCCGAGTGCTAAAAGGTAACTCTTTTTCATAGATAAGTAAAAACGTTGTGTATTTGTTATTTAATTTCCTTTCGTTTTACAAGCGATCTCGAGAAAATCTCTACAAAGTGACAGAACACAACCGTAGCCACCTCTCGAAATTCAGCGTAAAGGTACGCATTTTTTTTGATTTATTCACAATATAAACAAACAAACGCAAAAAAAAGTCGTTGACTAAGCAATTTTTTTGGCCTGGTTTCACCTATATCCCCCTCAAAAAGGGGGATTCAAGGGGGAATGCTTATATTATTAACAATATTTAACTCAGAATGTCAGATGCGATGGATGAATTTCAGCACCTGAGTGGTGATATTCTCAGGGGTGAAACCAAATTTCTCATCAAGCACTTTATAGGGAGCTGACGATCCAAAGTGATTCAGGCCGTAAACCATGCCGTTCGGGCCTACGATCGGGCGCAATGTCGAGGGGAGTCCGGCGGTGAGACCAAATACCGGCACACCGGCGGGAATCACGCTGCGGCGGTACTCCTCATCCTGATTCTCAAAGAGCCCCACAGAGGGAACTGACACCACGCGGCAGGGAACTTCGCCGGCCATCAGCTGCACTGCCACATCGCAAAGCAGTGACACTTCAGATCCGTTCCCGACGAGGACCACTTTGGGATGAGGGGTGTCCATCACCACATATCCACCCTGACGTGTGCCTTGAGCCTCCTGATAGCGGTCGCCTGTCACAGAGGGGAGATCCTTGACATCCTGACGGGTGAAGATAAGACCTGTCGGGGTCTTGTCATTCTCCATCGCCATCTGCCATGCAACGGTTGTCTCGGCGGCATCGGCCGGACGGATGACAAGCATCGACGGACGTCCCGAGAGGTTACGAAGCTCCTCAAGGAGTCTGATCTGCGCCTCCTGCTCGACGGGCTGATGGGTCGGACCATCCTCGCCGACGCGGAATGCATCATGGCTCCATACATATTTCACCGGCAGCTCCATAAGGGCCGACATACGGATGGCCGGTTTCATGTAGTCAGAGAAAACAAAGAATGTACCGCAAGCGGCGATAAGTCCGCCGTGAAGCACGATACCGTTCATAATCGCTGCCATGGTGAGCTCGGCCACGCCGGCCTGCAGGAATGCACCGGTAAAGTCTCCGTTGATAAGCTGATGGGTTTTCTTGAGGAATCCGTCAGTCTTGTCAGAGTTAGCCAGGTCTGCCGATGACACGATCATATTGCCGACTTTCTCGGCCAGCACACCCAACACGGTGGCCGATGCGTTGCGGGTTGCAACGTCTGCCTTCTGCACGATGGCCGAATAATCTATCTCGGGGAGCTTGCCGTTGAGGTAATTGTCGAGCTGCTCGGCCAGCGCGGGGTTGGCTTTGGCCCACTCAGCCTCCTCGGCATGACGTTTGGCCACGATGGCGCGCAGCTCTTCATTACGCTTGTCATACATCGCCTTGACGTCAGCCGGGACCTTCCAGGGATCGGCGGGATCTGCACCGAGATTTTCGATGGTCTTGTTATAATCGGCGCCCGACTTGCTTAACGGCTGGCCATGGGTGGAGCACTGACCCTCGAAATTCTGACCGTCGGCGGTGACAGCGCCCTTACCCATTATAGTGTTACCGATAATCAGCGTGGGACGCTTATCCTCGGCAATGGCCGCTGTGAGCGCTTTGGCGATAGCATCGGCATCGGTGCCGTCAACCTCGAGCACGTTCCAGTTCCAGGCACGGTATTTGGCTGCAACATCTTCGTTATCGACAGCATCGACATTTGTCGAGAGCTGCACCTTGTTGCTGTCATAAAACATGATCAGGTTATGCAGCCCGAGGTATCCGGCGATACGGCCCGCACCCTGAGAGATCTCCTCCTGTATGCCGCCGTCTGAGATAAAGGCGTATGTCTTATGGGCGACCACATCGCCGAAACGGGCCTGAAGGAAGCGCTCGCCTATCGCACACCCCACGGCCATCGTATGGCCCTGACCCAGCGGACCTGAGGTGTTCTCGATACCGCGCTGCGGGTCAAGCTCGGGGTGGCCGGGGCAGACGCTACCCCACTGGCGCAACTGCTTGAGCTCATCTGTAGTGTATTTTCCCGTCAGCGAGAGCACCGCATACAACATCGGCGACATGTGGCCCGGATCGAGGAAGAAGCGGTCACGCCCGATCCATGTCGGATCATCAGGATCGGTCACAAGAAACTGCGAGTAGAGCACATTGATAAAGTCTGCGCCGCCCATGGCGCCGCCGGGATGTCCCGATTTGGCTTTCTCAACCATAGCAGCCGACAACACTCTGATGGTGTCTGCGGCGTGGTTGACAGTGGTCTTATCCATAAATTTTATTTTTGTATGGGCCGCGCGACGGTTGTTTCAGACATTTGGCCTCTACACATTAATTATATTACATTAACAGGCGTGTATCAGCCGTATGGTGGTAACCGTCGCGAGCCGGTTGACTATCTATATATCAGATGGCGTTGGCAATCTCCTCAGCATCTTCTTCCTCAGTGACGGGGATATCGGTGTTGACGTTCTTAGAGCCTACCAGACCGTAGAACAGAAGATAACCCAGGCATATCGCGATCAGCCAGTAAGATGCCATATAGCCGACGTTCTTGGCGATAACCTGCTGTACCAGAGGTATCACACCGCCACCGACAACCATCATCATGAAGATTCCCGAGGCCTGCGCTGTATATTTGCCCAGCCCTTCGACAGCGAGGTTAAAGATGCCGCCCCACATCACCGAGGTGCAGAGACCGCAGATGATGAGCAGATAGGCACTCACGGGCACGCGGGCACCGCTGTAAAGAAACTCAGGCACGGGGAGGGTGCAGCTCGAGGGGATCAGGATGGCAGCAACCACCAGCAGCATTGCCAGCGATGACACCACGATGAGCTGGGTCTTTGACGACACTACGGCCGAGATAACAGATGAGAGGAGACGTCCGCAGAGCATCAACAGCCAGTAGACAGCTACAA
The DNA here is from genome assembly GCA_947175215.1 of uncultured Porphyromonadaceae bacterium. Taxonomy (GTDB): domain Bacteria; phylum Bacteroidota; class Bacteroidia; order Bacteroidales; family Muribaculaceae; genus UBA7173. The sequence goes on along the minus strand of CAMWLR010000041.1, from coordinate 9,579 downwards.
TAGCGCCGGCAATGGCTGATGCAGCTCCCTCGACACCGGCACCTGTCGGGCCTTGGTCAGAGAGATAGAAGTTGAGGGTACCGGGAATACCCACCTCGATACCGACATATATAAATATGCCGATGACACCGAGTACGGTGTGGCGGAAGTTCCAGGGCGAGTGTGTATAACGGGGCATAACTTTCCCCTTAGAGATACCCGGCTCGGGGATGGTGACAAATGAGATGACTATAAACGAGGCCACGAACACGCCGATGGCGATCCACAGCAGCGGCTCTACGGTGGTCATCGAGGTCGAATCGGTGAGTTCGCCGACGAGCATACCCACAAAGAGGGGGGTAAGCGTACCGGTGAGCGAGTTAAACGAGTTACCGATCTGCAGCAGCTGGTTGCCGCGGTTGCCGCCGCCGCCCAGCAGGTTGAGCATAGGGTTGACCACGGTGTTGAGCATACATACGCAGAAACCGCAGACAAACGCACCGAGCAGGTAGATGACAAAGTTAAAGTTCATGTCGCCGGGTTGCAGGCTCGAGATCCACTGTATCAGCAGACCGGCCACACCGACAGCCATCGCCCAAAGGGCAGTTTTCTTATAGCCGATTTTCTGGAGCAACTTGCCGGCCGGAATCCCCATGAAGAGATAGGCCAGGAAGTTCATCATGTTACCCATCATGCCGAGCACTGAGTTACCCTCATACTGATAACCCCAGATCGTACCGATCGGGGCGGCGAGGTTAGTGACGAACGAGATCATCGCGAAGAGGAAACACATCGCGACAATTGCGATCAGACGTCCGTTGGATGATGCGGAAGCTGTTGTTTTAGGATCAGTCATTGTTAGTTTAAGGTGTTTTGGTTGGGTAAGAAGTGTTAGTTTATGTTGTGTGAGATATGTATCATGGATTTAATGCGCAAATTTACGAATTTTTCGTCACGGGTCAATAATCCCTCGGCCCGAAAATAGCCGAACCGACTCTGACGAGGGTCGATCCGCAGGCGACAGCCAGCGGATAATCGTCACTCATCCCCATTGAGACGGTGGTGAATCCGCGCAGGTCGGGGGCGTTGGCGCATATCTTGTCATATGTCGCACGTATGGCCTTGAAGTCAGCCTCGATGCGCGCTGTGTCGTCGGTGTTTGACGCCATACCCATAACTCCGCATATATGGGTAGCCGTCAGCGACTCATATCGCCGGGCCTCAAACCAGTCGAGCAGTTCCTCGGGGAGGAAGCCGAATTTAGTCTCCTCGCGGGCCACGTGCAACTGCATCAGCACCGGCTGCACCACACCCTGACGGGCAGCCTCTCGGTCTATCTCCTCAAGGAGTCTGACCGAGTCGACACTCTCTATCATCGCCGGACGCAGCTTGATCAGCTGCCTGACCTTGTTGGTCTGCAAATGGCCGATAAAGTGCCAGCGATAGCTGTCGTTGCCCAACTCGGCCACTTTGGCCGTCAACTCCTGCACACGGCTCTCGCCAAAGAGACGTTGCCCGGCGGCATACGCCTCACGCAGAGCCTTGACGGGATGAAACTTAGACACGGCCACAAGCCCCACGCCGTCAGGCAGAGATTGTCTGACAGCATCAAGGCGTGTATGTATGGTCGAGGTGCTCACTCGGCGGGGGTGTTGTCAGATTTACCCGAGAGGTCAGCGCCGTAGACATCGAGATAGGCGGTCTCTGACACCGATACGATTTCATAATCGGCCATCGTGCCTTTCATACCATCCATAAAATTGTCGTAAGCGTGCTTAAAGTTGTTGCCGGCAACCAAGATGAGCGACACCGATTTTTTCTCGGCGGCGGTCTTCTCGTCTATGGTGATGAATGCGACCTTGACGAGATACCACTTATCGGCAGAGTCGTCGCGGAATATCTCGGCGATCTTGGTGCTCTTTGCCGATGACACGACGAAATCACCCGAGATAAATGACGCCTGCTCTTTGGTGATACGGGCCACAGCCTCGGTGATCGAGAGGGCATCGACGAGGAATACGTCAGTGACTTTTTTCACCGCACCGTTTTCCTGCATCTTATCATAGCGTACCTTACATTCAAACCAACTTGCCATATTTTTTAGTATATTTTTTCTGTTAGTCAATAAATATTGTTAAATTTGCCGTCGGTAGCCTGGTCTTGCGCCGAGTCTGCCCGCGCTTAAACGACTACAAAGTTAGTCTGAAATTTCAACCCGTGCAACTTTAATCGGATATAAAATTATGGCAGCCCCGACACCCCCGACCACACAGGCCGACACGCCCCGCGGATTTTTCCGCCGGGTGACCGATCTCTATGTGGGTGGCTTCAGGGAGATGACCGTCGGACGCCGTCTGTGGGCCATCATAATCATCAAGCTCGCCATAATGTTTCTGGTGTTCAAACTGTTCTTCTTCCCCGACAAACTCGCCACCGAGTATGACAACGATGCCGACCGGGCACGGGCCGTGCGCACGTCACTCATCAGCGACACTCCTTGAGACCTCCCCTACACTCTCCACCTACTGTCACCCGACACATTTATAATAATCTAAACATAAAAATAAATCCATAAATCTTTTGCCTAATGAATGATTTGCTGAGTACGGTTGACTGGTCAAGAGGCCAGTTCGCCCTCACGGCGATAGTCCACTGGCTGTTCGTTCCCCTGACGATCGGCCTGTCGCTGATTGTCGCCATCATGGAAAGCATTTATCTCAAGACCAAAGCCGAGAGATGGCGACGGCTGACCAAATTCTGGATGCTGATGTTCGGCATCAACTTTGCCTGCGGCGTGGCCACGGGTATTATCCTCGAGTTTGAGTTCGGCACCAACTGGTCTAACTACTCATGGTTTGTCGGCGACATCTTCGGCGCGCCCCTGGCCATTGAGGGAATCGCGGCATTCTTCCTCGAGTCGACATTCGTCGCCGTGATGTTCTTCGGCTGGAAGAGGGTCAGCCCCCGTTTCCACCTGCTGTCGACATGGCTCACCGCCGTGGGCGTCTCGCTGTCGGCCTACTGGATTCTGGTGGCCAACGCCTGGATGCAATACCCCGCCGGCATGGAGTTTGACCCCGCCCAGATGCGCAACGTCATGGTATCGTTTGCCGACGTTGCCCTCTCGCCGGTGGCCGTCAACAAATTTTTCCACACCGTACTCAGCGGCTGGGTGCTCGGTGCAGTTTTCGTCACCGGCGTCAGCAGCTGGTTCTTGCTGCGCAAGAGCAATATCGTCTTTGCCAAAGACTCTATGAAGATAGCCTCATGGGTCGGCCTTACGGGCATCATCCTGACCATGTGGACAGGTGACGGCTCGGCTGTCGAGGTGGCCAAAGTGCAACCGATGAAACTCGCCGCCATGGAGGGCCTTTATGACGGATCTTACGGCCAGTCACTTGTCGGGTTCGGCATACTCGATCCCTCAAAAGAGCGCACCGACGACAAAGACCCGATGATGATGGAGATCTCGATTCCCAAGGGTCTCTCGGTGCTCGCATTTCATGACACCGAGGCATACGTGCCCGGCATCAATGACCTCATCGAGGGACGCATGACCGGCCCTGACGGCAACATCATCGAGACCGAGAGCTATACCGAGCGTATCGAGGCCGGTAAACGCGCCCAGCAGGCCTTGCGCCTCTATGACGAGGCATCTGCCGCCGGCGACAGTGCCGCGATGACCGCCGCCGTCACCGCCCTCAAGGCTGACTTCAAATACTTCGGCTACGGCTACCTCAACTCGCCCGACGAGGCCATCCCCCCCGTTGGCCTGACATTCTACGCCTTCCGCATCATGGTCATGGCCGGCGGATACCTGCTGCTTTACTTCATCGTCATGCTTTTCCTGAGCTACCGCAAGCCGGAGCATCTCGAAAACCGCTGGGTGGCATTCCTGGGCCTGATCACCATCCCCGTGGTGTGGATCGCCAGCGAAGCCGGCTGGGTAGTGGCCGAGATGGGACGCCAGCCCTGGGTAATCGAGGGGATGCTCCCCACCCGCGCCGCCGTCAGCGCCATCCCCGCAAGCTCTGTGCAGCTGACATTCTGGATGTTTGTAGTGGTCTTCACCGGCCTGCTCGCAGCCGAGATCTCGATCATGTGCCGCGAAATCTCAAAAGCCACACGCCGCGACATCCTCGCCGACGACAAGCATTAACTGCATGGCACACGACACAGTGACCCGAAAACATTAACAATTAAAATCCGATACATTGGAAGCTTTACAGATATATTGGTGGTTCGTCATCTCGCTGCTGGGCGGCCTCCTGGTCTTCCTGCTCTTTGTGCAGGGTGGCCAAACAATGATATTGACAGCCCGCTCGATAGAGCGCAAAACCCTGATGGTAAATGCGCTGGGCCGCAAGTGGGAATTAACGTTCACCACCCTCGTCACATTCGGCGGCGCATTTTTCGCCTCATTCCCGCTCTACTACTCGACCAGCTTTGGGGGCGCCTACTGGCTCTGGATGCTGATACTGCTCAGCTTCATCCTGCAGGCCGTCAGCTATGAGTTCAGATCAAAGCCGGCCAACATCCTGGGCACACCCGTCTATGACATGTTCCTGTGGTTCAACGGCTTTATCGGCTGCGTGCTGCTGGGCTGCGCCGTAGGTATGCAATTCTTCGGCGCCGACTTCTCCATCTCGCGCCAGAGCATCCTCGACAGCGGCTCACCCGTCATTTCGGTGTGGAACGACAGCCACGGCCTCGAACAGATCTTCAGTCTGCGCCCCCTGCTGCTGGGCTTCGCCGTCTACTTCCTGGCCCGCACCCTGGCCGCCATGTTCTTTGCCAATAGCATCAAAGACAAAGATGAGACATCGTTTATTAAAGATATGCGCTCACGCATACTCGTCAACGGCTGCATCTTCGTCCTCTTCTTCCTGGCATTCCTCTACGCCCTCTTTACCGCTGACGGATACGAGACCGCCTCAAACGGCATCGTCGTGGCAGTCCCCTATAAATACTTCTTCAATATGATCGAACTGTGGTGGCTCGGCGCAGCGCTGCTGCTCGGTGTCCTCATGGCCCTCTACGGCATCATCCGCGCCGCCCTCGACAGCACCTTCACCACCAAAGCCTTCTGGTGGACAGCCATAGGCGTGGTCATGGTCGTGACATCGCTGTTGTGTGCCAACGGCTATAACAACACCTCATTCCTCCCCTCGGTCAGCGACCCCCAGAGCTCACTGACCATCGCCAACGCCTCCTCAACCGAGTTCACCCTCAAAGTCATGGCCTGGGTGACCGTGCTGCTCCCAATCGTCGTGGGTTACATCGCCTACGTCTGGCATAAAATGACCTCACCCGTCCTTACCCCCGAGGAACTCGCCTCAGACGACCACAAATATTGATCCCCGTCAATATTATCCCTATTGACCTCCGTCAATATTCTTACCATACCTCATCCCTCGCCCTATCCCTCACAGGTTTTGGCGGGGGATGATGATATTTTCATGAAATTTGATTAACTTTGTGGTCTGACCGGGTTTGGTCACTTACCTTTTTAACCGATTGTTATCAATGAACAGACTTTTACTCTCTTTCTGCTGCGCGGGGATGGCGATGACTGCCGCGACGGCGCAGATCCCGCTGGATTATTACGCGCGTCTCGACGGACTGTCGGGCGCTGACCTCAAACTCGCGCTGCATCAGCTGCTTAATGAGGATGTCAAGATGCTGTCATACGGCTCGGGCAATCTCAAGACCTGGTGGGGATTTTATGTCACCGACCGCACGGCCGATGGCCATGTGTGTGACCGTTACTCTAACGATATTTTTGACTTCGGCGACCGCGGATCGAGTGTGTCGGGGATGAATATCGAGCACTCTTTCCCCAAAAGCTGGTGGGGCGGTGCCGAGAATAACGCCTATAAAGATCTATATAACCTGATGCCCTCACAGACCACCATCAACAATCATAAGAGCAACTACCCGATGGCTAATGTCGATGTCGAATGGCGCGGCAACGGGCTCACCAAGGTAGGCACTCGCGCCGGCGACCCCACGTCGCAGGCTTACCGTTACTGGGAGCCGGGGGATAAGTGGAAAGGCGACTTCTCGCGCGGATACTTCTATATGGCCACGGCTTATCAGAATCTGTCGTGGAGCGGCGACCAGTCGGTGCGTATCCTCACCACCGGGGCCTACCCCACTCTGCAACCGTGGGCATATACACTTTATCTCGAGTGGGCTGACGATGACAAGGTCGATGAGATCGAGGCCACCCGCAACAACACTGTTGAGCGGCTGCAAGGTAACCGCAACCCCTTTGTCGACTTCCCCAATATCGCGCAATATATCTGGGGCGACTCTATCGGCGAGCCGTTCCACCCCCTGACGACGGTCAAGAGCCAGAGATTTACGGGGGGCGCTACTATCCGTCATAAAGATGCCACCCCTGTCGATATCTACGCCTCGACATTCCTCGGCGACCGTGGCAGCTGCACCGTCGAGGCAGCCCCCGGGTCGGCCAACATCACAGTGTGGAGCAACTCGGCCGACTATGGCTGGAAAGGCTCGGGCTCAAAAGGCCCATCGTCTGACCTGACCTATTATAACACCGATGTCACGCTGCTCACCCCCGAGATTGACCTCACCGAATATCAAGCCGCATGGTTTGAGTTTGAGCACGCTGTCAACTTTGCCGTCGCCCCCTACTCGGGCCTGACGGTGGTGGCGCGAGCCGACGGTAAAGAATACCCCCTGCACGTGCGCCGCTGGCCGCAGGGTAACAAATGGGACTTCTACCCCTCATCAACTGTCGACCTCTCTGAGATGGCAGGCAAGAGGGTAAAGGTCGGATTCCGTTACACTTCAGATCAGGTCGAAGCGCCCACATGGGAGATACGTAACCTGCGCATGGTCGCCATCCCCGGCCGCGCCGGTGTCGATATGGTCGCCCCCGATACGCAAGGCGGGAACTACCCCGAGGAGTATTACACCATCGACGGGCGTCGCCTATCCTCGCGCGATGACGCCCACGGCGTCATCATTATCCGTCGCGGACCTGATGCCGAGAAGGTCTTTATCCCCTGATGCCGATATTTTTTCGTCAAAACGGGTTGCAGTTTGACAAAAAAGACTTATTTTTGCACCGTGTTTGTCAGGCAGCGTCCCGACAAACTCGACCCTCAGATACTACGTTTTATACATTCATAACTTTAATCGATTAAACTACAATGGCTTACGTAATTACTGACAAATGTGTCGCTTGTGGCACCTGTCTCCCCAACTGCCCCGTTGAGGCTATCTCAGAAGGTGATATCTATGTAATCGATCCCGATACCTGCATCGATTGCGGTACTTGCGCCGAGGTTTGCCCCTCTGACGCTATCATCCCCGGTGAATAATCGTTCACCCGAGACAGACAAACGTTTTAGACGACGTGCCGGAGAGTATCTCCGGCACGTCGTCGCTCTTTCTCCCCTTAGTGGTATGTTTAATAACATATCATCTACCCGGCTCAGTGTCAGAAATTATCAGTAATTTTGCTCATTGATTAAAACTAACTAACCCAACCTAAAAAAAATACCGGTCAATATTGATTGACCATACCGAATCATGAAAAAACTATTTACCTGCATGCTCCTGGCAGCAGCCTCTGTCACAGCCTGGAGCGAAGATTTCACCGTATATTCTAACGGTGTGCTCACCGCCGATTGCGGCCTCGATTACTGGTGGAATATCGTAAACAATGCTCAGGCTACCAGCCCCACCGACGAGAACGTCAAAGTCTGGAGCATGACTCACGAGCAGTATGTCGACGGCAACTTCTGCGGAGGCATATCGACATCCAGCAAAGCATACACCGGCCCTCTCCACTCGTCAGAATTCACATTTCAATACTACGCCACCACCCCTTGCAAGATAACCGTGCGTCTGGCCGCCGGCGTTGAGGAGAATCAGGTCATCGAGGTCACTGAGGCTGATGTCAACAAGTGGATCGCCGCCTCATATCAGGTAGCCGAGGCCTATCCTCAGGTAGCTGCAGCGTGGAATGACGGTAATAATGGCGGAGTGCTTGCCGGCTTTGTCATCGAGAACTTCACCGCCGAGACTATTCTCTATGTCAACGACATCGTCTACAAGAATATCGACACCAACTGGACTGCCCCCGATGCTCCCGAGATACCTCTCGCACCTGTCATCGAGCAGCCTCAGGATGAGGTCTTATCTGTGTTCAGCCAATATGGTGTAGCTGCCTTTAACATAGGCGGCTGGGGTCAGTCAACAACATGGGAGAAGCTCGAGGACGCCAACGGTGCCCCTGTCGGCTATATGACAAACTTCAACTATCTCGGCTGGGAGTTGGCCAACCATATCGATGCAAGCAAATGCAAGTATATGCACGTCGATTTCTACCCCATGACCGAGACAAACTTCGGCTTCACCCCCATCAGCCCGGGCAAGGAGAAAGCATATATCGCCACAGACGTGGTGGCCGGCCAGTGGAACAGCTATGATGTCGAACTCTCTCACTGGGACAATGTCGACCTCACTGACATCTTCCAGATCAAATTTGATCAGGGCAACACCAACGCCAAGGGCTACCTCGCCAACGTTTATTTCTGGGGCACTGCCGATATTGAACCCGATCCCGAAGATCTCGCCATCGGTAACACCTATAAGGGCACACTCGAAGATCTCAGTGTCGAGCAGACCATGAATGACGAGACCAAGACATACCCCTACTCAGTGGAGTACGCTGTCAAATATAACGATGACAAAACCCTGACTATAAAGACCAATCTCAAATGGACTGCAGGCGAACCTATCGGCATCATAGCCGGTGCGGCTAACGTCGCAGGCGTCTCATACGATTTCACACTCGACAACGGCCTGCGCACCGTCACCACCACCGCCACCTTTGAACTTGGCGAAAAACTCGAGATCACTATCGTATGCCCCTATGCCTTAGGTCTGCTCTCAGAGAAATTTAACTACACCGTCGGCAGCGGCGAGATCGTCAACGATGATGACCCCGAAGATCCTGAGGAGGGCACCGGCGCAGTCTACGCTGACGAGATCAACAACTCATACAGCCAGACACTCGAGGGAGAGACAAAAGAATACAGCTACAAACTCACCTATGACATTACCTGGAACACCGACCGCACTCTCACCATCAACGCCATGTTTGACTGGGCCGACGACGCCATGCCCGTCGGCATGATCCCCGGATCTGTATTTGTCAACAACATCCTCTGTGACTTCACCGAGACCTCATCACGCGCAGCCACAACCCGCACAGCCACCACCGTTGAGAAATACAGCGAAGGCCAGACCATCCCAGTCAACATCTACATACCCGTGGCTGCCGGCGTCATCCAAGTTCCCTTTAACTACACTGTCGGCAGCGAGCACCAGATCTCTGCCATCGCCGGTATCGAGACTACAACCGACGCCCCCGCCATCTATTACAACCTGCAGGGAATCCGCGTCGATAACCCCGGCAACGGCCTATACATCAAAGTACAGAACGGCAAGACAACCAAAGTTCTTCTTAATTAATAACCTCCCCGTCAGCCACGCGGAGAGTTCCACTCCCCGCCACTGACACCGGAAAGCGCCCCTCGGAAAGTCTCCTGACCTTCC